>UQHO01000003.1 GCA_900540995.1 uncultured Collinsella sp.
CGCGAGGAGGAAGGGAAGACCCCCCCCCCCCCCGCGGAGCCGGTCCGCGAACGCGTCCAGCTCGGCGGGCGTTACCTCTAAAGCCTCAGCCATTAACGATTCCTGCCGTGGCAGTACTTAAACTTCTTGCCGCTACCGCAGGGGCACGGGTCGTTGCGGCCCACGTTGACGTACGGATCGTCGCTCTCGGACTTGCGATAGGTGGTCACCTTGCCACCGTTGTTGACGGCAGCCGGACCACCCTGGACAGCCGTGCGGGCCTGCACCTGCGCCTGCTTGCGCAGCACCGAGTCGCCGTTGTCACCATCGACCTCGGCAGGACCGGAGAAGCGCGCACCCTCGAGCGCGGGCTCCTCCTTGTGCTCCACGGCACGCGGGGCAGCCTTGATCTCGATGCGCAGAACCGTACGCAGATAATCCTCGTACATGGTGTCGACGAGTATCTGGAACGCGCCGTAGGCCTCGGTCTTGTACTCAACCAGCGGGTCCCGCTGGCCAAAGCCGCGCAGGCCGATGCCGGTCTTGAGGTAGTCCATCTCCTGCAGGTAGTTCATCCAGCGGGTATCGATGACGCGCAGCATGACCTGGGTGTTGAGCTCACGCATCAGGTCCTCGCCCAAGCGCTCGGCCTTCATGTTGTAGCACTTCTCTACGTAAGCCAGGACATCGGCAGCCAGGGCCTCATAATCCTCGTCGGGGAACTTCGGCGTATCGATGTGGCCGGTGAGCTCCACAACCCACTTGCGCAGGCCCTCCAGGTCGCGCTCGCCCTCGTGACTGTCCTTGGTGCAGAACTCCTGCACGCAGCGGTACACGGTGTCGTGCATGACCTCGGTGATGTGATCGGTCAGGTCCTTGCCGTCCAGAATCTTATTGCGCTCGGCGTAGATGACCTGGCGCTGCTTGTTCATGACGTCGTCGTACTCAAGAACGCTCTTACGCATGGAGAAGTTGATGCTCTCGACCTTGTGCTGGGCGCTCTCGACGGCCTTGGAAATGATCTTGTGTTGGATGGGCATGTCGTCGCCCATGTCGGCCGTGACCATCATCTTGGAGACGCGGTCCATCTTGTCGCCACCGAACAGGCGCATGAGATCGTCCTCAAGCGACAGGTAGAACTGGGTCTCGCCCGGATCGCCCTGACGGCCGGAGCGGCCGCGCAGCTGGTTGTCGATACGACGGGACTCGTGGCGCTCGGTGCCGATAACGGTCAGGCCGCCGGCGGCAAGCACGCGCTCGCGCTCGGCCTTGCAAGTCTCCTTGGCCTCGGCGTTAAACTGCTCGAGCTGCTCGGGCGTCACGTCCTCCATGGTCAGGCCCTCGTACTCCAGACGCTCGCGCACCAGCTCGTCGGGGTTGCCGCCCAGCAGGATGTCGGTACCACGACCGGCCATGTTAGTAGCGATGGTCACGGCGCCGTAGCGTCCGGCCTGGGCAACAATGTGGGCCTCGCGTTCATGGTGCTTGGCGTTGAGGACCTCGTGTGCGATGCCGCGCTTGGTAAGGGCGGCGGACAGCTTCTCGGAGCTCTCGATGGAGACGGTGCCCACCAGGACCGGCTGGCCCTTGGCGTGACGTCGCTCGACATCGTCGGCGACGGCGTTGTACTTGGCCTGAATGGTGCGGTACACCAGGTCCTCGTGGTCAACACGTTGCACGGGCTTGTTGGAGGGGATGACCTCGACGGGCAGCTTGTAGATCTCGCGGAACTCGGCATCCTCGGTAAGTGCCGTGCCGGTCATACCGGAAAGCTTGTCATACAGACGGAAGTAGTTCTGCAGGGTGATGGTGGCCAGGGTCTGGTTCTCCTCGCGTACGAGCACGCCCTCTTTGGCCTCGATGGCCTGGTGCAGGCCCTCGGAGTAACGGCGGCCTTCCATAATGCGGCCGGTGAACTCGTCGACGATCTTGACCTCGCCGTTGGTGACCACGTACTGCTTATCGCGGTGGAACATGTACTGGGCCTTCAACGCCTGCTGCAGGTGGTTGACCAGCTGGCCGGAGAGATCGGCATAGATGTCATCGATACCCAGGCGGCGCTCGATTTTCTTAAGGCCGCGCTCGGTGGCGGCAATGGTGTGCTTGGCCTCGTCCATGACATAGTCGCCCGTGGGCTCCACGTCCTCGGTGGCGGTGAGCATGTCGTGCGACACGTCCTCGCCGCGCTCAAGGCCACGCACGGCACGCGCGAAGTCCTTGTAGGTACTGGCGGACTTGGTGCCAGCGCCCGAGATGATCAGCGGCGTTCTGGCCTCATCGATCAGGATGGAGTCGACCTCGTCGACGATGGCGTAGTTGTGGCCGCGCTGCACGCGCTGCTCGGGCCGGGTGACCATGTTGTCGCGCAGGTAGTCGAAACCGAACTCGGAGTTGGTGCCATAGGTGACGTCTGCCTGGTAGGCCGGACGCTTGAGCTCGAGCGGCATGTTGTTCTGGAGCAGACCGACAGTCATTCCCAGGTACTTGTAGATGCGGCCCATCCACTCGGAGTCGCGCTTTGCCAGATAATCGTTGACGGTAACGACATGCACGCCCTTGCCGGCGATAGCGTTGAGATAGCCAGCCAAGGTGGAGACGAGCGTCTTGCCCTCGCCGGTCTTCATCTCGGCAATATGACCCTCATGAAGCGCCATGGCGCCGATGAGCTGTACGTCAAAGTGGCGCATGCCCGTGATGCGCTTGGAAGCCTCGCGCACGGTGGCAAAGGCCTCGGGAAGCATGTCGTCGAGCGACTCGCCGTTGGCGTAACGCTCGCGGAACTTATCGGTCTGGGCGCGGAGTTCCTCCTCGGTCATCTTCTCAAACTGGGGCTCAAGACCGTTGATCTGGTCGACGATCTTGTAGTAGCGCTTAAGGTCCTTATCGGATCCAAAGGACAGCAGCTTTGACATGAATCCCATGTGGTTTTCCTTTTTGGCCATCGCCCACGCCGTGCAGCTGCGGACGAGTTAAACACAGATGATTGTACTTTAGCCAAACAAGGCGCGGCCTATACGGTCGAGCTCGACCGCCACGTAATAACTACGACCAACCCGCCACAATGGGACAGGTTAATTTTGGCAGGTCTATCTGGGCAAACGCCGCCTCTCTGCCATGTGGTGCCATGGGGACAGGTTAGTTTGCGCTAATTTAAAAAGAAAAAGGGCCGCGCACCCAAATGGATGCACGGCCCTCATGCCATGAATGCGAGCGATTCCGCGGCGAGCTATTTACTCAGCAGCCTCGGTGGTCTCGGCCTCGGCAGCGGCCTCCTCGACGGGAGCCTCTGCGGGAGCCTCGGCGGCCTGCTTGGCAGCCTCCTCGGCAAACTTAGCAGCACGCTTAGCCTTCTCGGCAGCCTTGACCTCAGCGGCGGCCTTGCGAGCGGCCTCGGCCTCAGCAGCCTTGGCGGCCTTGGCGGCCTTGGCCTCCTCGGCCTTCTTGAGCTGGGCGGCAGCGGCGCCACCGAACTTGTCGGCGAAGCGCTGGACGCGTCCACCGGTGTCGACGAACTTCTGCTGGCCGGTGTAGAACGGGTGGCACTCGTTGCAAAGCTCGACCTTCATCTCGGACACGGTAGCGTGCGTCTTGAAGGTGTTGCCGCAGGAGCACGTCACCGTGCACTCGACATACTGGGGATGGATACCCTGCTTCATGGTAGGACTCCTTATTGGTCAGGCGCTGGTTACCGATCAGCGCATAAGGCGTCTTGGTTTCCGACCAAGACAACAAACTCGGCTATGGTACCACGGCGCCGCGCGTCCCACAAAAGGTTCACGGTCTTTGCGCAACGCGGCGTGGCCAACCGCGGCGAACACGCACCCTGTCGCCCCTTCGCCCGTGTTGCAGACGTGTAACGCCGCAGTAAGCACACCCCTTTTGGCGCCAGACGGGTACAATGATGAACACTGTACCGTAGCGGAGCGCCTCCGCGCGCCGCAACCACGCGAAAGGGTTTCCCATGGCCGAGATCTCGTCCTCCCGTATCGTCATCACCGTCCTTGGCAAGAACCGCCCCGGCATCGTCGCCGGCGTCACCCGTGTCCTGGGCGAGGCCAACGTCGACATCCGCGACATCACGCAGTCCATTATCGAGGACATCTTCACCATGACCATGCTGGCCGACACCGCCGAGTCCAAGCTCGACTTCGCTGAGCTGCAGAAGGCCCTGGCCGAGGCCGGCGAGCTTTCGGGCGTCAACGTGTCCATCCAGCGCGAGGACGTCTTTAACTTTATGTACCGCCTGTAGCGAGCAAGCCGCCGGGGATTGCCTGACACGCGCATGCCCATGCAAGCCACCCCGATGCGGCCCGGAGAGGAGCGCGCATGGCCTACGACGCCAAGAAAATCTATTACCGCTTCGATGACCACTTGAGCCGACTGGTTCTGGATTACGAAGCAAGCCGCCAGATTTCGTCTGAGAGCGAAAGCCTCTACCACGGCCTGCCGACCGACCCTTATGACGAGGGCTTGTTCGAAGAGCACAATGTCAAGCGCGGCCTGCGCAATGCCGACGGCTCGGGCGTGGTCGCGGGCCTCACTCGTATCTCGGATGTGCACGGCTACAACAAGGTCGACGGAAAGGTCGTGCCCGATCAGGGCAAGCTCACGCTTCGCGGCTACAGCATCGAGGATCTGGTCAACAATGCCCAGGCCGAGAATCGCTACGGCTACGAGGAAGTCGCCTATCTGCTTATCACGGGTTCGCTGCCCAACAAGGAAGAGCTCGACGGCTTTTGCGAGCGCCTAGGCGCCTTTAGACATCTGAGCGACGAGTACGTTAAAGAGTTCCCTATGACCACGGTGTCGTCGAGCATCATGAACGTGCTCCAGCGCGCCGTGTTGCTGCTTTACGCCTTCGACGCCGAGCCCGACGTGATCACGCCCGAGCACGAAATCGACGTCGCTATTTCCATGCTCGCACGTCTCCCGCGCATCGCCGCCTTCGCACACATGGCCTCGGTCGCTAAGCTTCGCGGCTCCGAGGTTCACGTGCCGCACCCCACGCCCGGCCTCTCCACCGCCGAGACCATCCTACAGGTCCTGCGCGGCGGCATGGCGTTCACCCGCGATGAGGCGATGCTGCTCGACGTTATGCTCATGCTGCATGCCGAGCACGGCGGCGGCAACAACTCCACCTTCGCCTGCCGCGTGCTGTCGTCTTCGGCCACCGACCCGTATTCCGCCTACGCCGCGGCCATCGGCTCGCTCAAGGGCCCGCGCCACGGCGGTGCCAATGCCAAGGTCGTGTCTATGCACGAGGACATCCGCGCGCATGTCTCCAACTGGGAGGACGAGGACGAGGTCGCAGCCTACCTGGGCAAGATCCTCGACAAGCAGGCCTTCGACGGCACGGGTCTCATCTACGGCATGGGCCACGCCGTCTACACACTGAGCGACCCGCGCGCCGAGGTGTGCCGCCGTTACGCGCGCACACTTGCCGCCAAGAAGGACCTGGGCGATGAATTCGCGCTCATCGAGCGCATCGAGCGCCTGGCACCGCAGGTGATGCGCGACCACGGCATGACCAAGCCCATCTGCGCCAACATCGACCTGTACACGGGCTTTATCTACAAGATGCTCGGCGTGCCCGAGACGCTCTTTACGCCGCTGTTCGCCGTCGCCCGCATGGCCGGCTGGTCGGCACACCGCATGGAAGAGCTCTTCTGCGCGCATCGCATCATCCGCCCGGCATACCGTCCGGTGATCGAGCCGCTGGAGTACAAGCCGCTCGCCGACCGCTAGGACGCGGACCGTTATAGAACTCGAGCGTGGCCAGGGCATCGCCGCCCTCGGCCACGCTTTTTATGCCAGCAGAAAGGGCTGCATCAAATGATTGTGTTTTCCGATATGGACGGAACGCTGCTGACGAGCGATAAGCAAATGAGCGATGCCACCTGGTCGATGCTCGACGAACTCGCTCGACGCGGAATTGAATTTGTGCCCTGCACGGGACGTCCGCTGTCGGGCATCTTTGAGCCCATCCTCGCCCATCCCGCCGTGCACTATGCCGTCTGCGCCAATGGCGCCAGCGTCTGGCAGCTCGACGACGATGTGCCCAACGATGCCTCGCGCGCCACGCGCATTTTGAGCCGTCCGCTCGATCGCGGCATTGCCCATCGCGTCCGTCGCATCGCCGCCGGCCACGATGTGACCTTCGATATCTTCGCGGATGGGCAGTGCTTCCTCCCCCGCTCGCTATACGGGCGTCTGGATGAGTTCTGCGGCGGCGACCCCCACATCGCGGCTTCGCTCAAGCGCACACGAACGCCGATCGACATGGATATCGACAGCAAAATCGACGAGGTCGAGACGCTCGAACGCATCGCTATGTACTGGCACGACCCCGCCGATCGCGACGCCATCGCGGCGGCGCTCGACACGCTCGGAGGAATTGAGGTCACGCGTTCTTACGCCATGAATATCGAGGTCATGGGTGAGGGCGCCACCAAGGGAACGGCCCTCACGTGGCTATGCGAGCACCTGGGCGAGCGTCTCGCCGACGCTTGGGCGTTCGGCGACAACATCAACGACATCCCCATGCTGCAGGCAGCGGGCCACGGCATGGCCATGATCAACGCCGAGCCCGAGGACCGCGAGGCGGCCGACGCCATCACCGAGTTCGACAACGACCACGACGGCGTCGCCCGCACCATCATGGCCGCCCTCGCCTAGTCATTGGGGCGTTCTTGAATGACTAGTCGTTGGGGACAGTCTTCGCGAAAAAGCTGCAAGGACTGTCCCCCACTGCCGGCAGAAAAGGAACGTCCCCATCTGCCGGATTAGGAGAGACTCTCCAGCACGCGACGGAGCTCCTGCTGAACGGCGTGGTCGCGGTTGCAGCCTACGACGCGATCGGCCACCGCCTTGAGCGCGGGGCGCGCGTTTTCCATCGCGCAGCCCGTGCCGACAAAGCGAATGATCTCGTAGTCGTTCATCGAGTCGCCAAACGCCATGACCTCGTCGCAACCAATGCCGTAATGCTCCGCGAGCTGCGCGATACCCGAGGCCTTCGACACACCAGGCTGCATGGCATCGATCCACGCGTTGCCCGAAGGCGCAAAAGTAAAGAGCTGACCAAGTTCGCGCTGTAGCACGTACGCACTGTCCATAACCGCACTGTCGTCGCAAAAGATACTCGCTTTGATGATATTTACGCTGGGATCGGGCAGCTCCCAAATGCGCTCGGCATTGGGAAGGTCCTTATCGACCTCACGCACGAACTTGCACTCGTCATCGAGCAGGAAGGACTTGGTTCGGTCAAAGAGCGCAAGATGCAGATTGGGAAACGTCCTGACGGCTTGGGCGAGCCTTCGAATCGCCAGGTGGGAATACACCTCACGGTCTACCATCTTGCCGTCGGCGTAGACCTGGGCGCCGTTAGCGGCGACAAAGTCCATCTTGTCGCGAACGGGCGCAAAGAACTCGCACAGGCGATCGTAGCGACGACCTGACGATGCAGCGAAATGCACACCATGCTCGTGTAGCGCCAGAATCAGTTCGTAGGTCTCGGGAGGCACCTGGCCGTTTTCGTCAAGCAGTGTGCCGTCCATATCGGATGCAATCAGTTTAAACATAGAAAAGCTCCCTTTGGGTACGTTGGAATCGAACGCGTATCCGATTCCAACGTACCCAAAGGGAGCTCAAATAAGACTCCGCGGACGCAAACGCTACAAGGACCTAGCAAATAGCTCACGCGCGCCAGAGGTCCTACGGCCGCAGCGTCAGGCGACACGCCAAAGAGTGTCGCAGGCGACTAGTCGTTTAAGAACGTCCCCAATGACTAGTCGGCGTAGGTGAAGGTAGTGACGTCGAACATGCCCTCAGGGCGAATGCGGAGCGTCGGGATCACCGGCAGGGGCAGGAAGATGATGCCCATGATGGGGTCGAGCGGCGGCTCAATACCCATGGCGCGCGCCTTGACCATAAAGTCGTCGTGCTGCGCGGCGACATCCTCGGCCGTGCCCTCGCTCATCAGACCACCGATCGCCAGCGGAATACGCGCCACGACCTCACCGTTGCGCACCAGCACGTGACCGCCCTGGCCAACAGCCTCGACGGCAGCCATCATATCGGCCGCGTTGTCGCCCACCACGCACACGTTGTGCGAGTCGTGGCCGATCGTCGAGGCGATGGCACCGCCCGTAATGGTAAAGCCACGCACCCAGCCGCGACCAATGTGCTTGCCAACGAGCCCCAGGCCAGCGGGACCGTCGCCGTCGGCGCCCTCGGCCTGCAGCGACACGCCGCGGCCATGGCGCTCAATCAGCATAATGCGACGCAAGTCCTTGGCATTCTCGGGGCGAGCCATGCCCGTGATGGCCTTGCCCGGCACAACGTCGATCACTGCCTCACCCGGCTTAAAGGCATAGTCGAACACGTCGAGCGATAGCTTCGGCAGCTTAACGGAGGCGCGCAGCTCATCGGCAAGCGCTGCGACCTCGGCCATCTCGGGTGCAATCTCGCCCACAAAGGTGCCATCCTGCGCCACCAGGGCACCGGCGGCATAAACACGATGCGGAGCTGTGGCAAACGTCAGGTCGTTGAGTACCAGCAGGTCGGCACGCTTGCCCGGGGCGATGGCGCCACGCAGCTCGTGTGGGTCGCGGCAACCGTGGTCCAGGCCAAACGCCTCGGCCGTGGACAGGGACGCCATAGAGATGGCAACCACGGGGTCAATACCGGCCTCGATGGCCACGCGGCAGGCATTGTCGATCATACCGGTCGAAAGCGCATCGGAGGGAGCGCGGTCGTCGGTCGCAAAACAGCAGCGGCGGGCACGGGCGGGGTTCTCCAGCAGCATCGGAGACAGGTTGGCCAGGTCGTGGCTACACGTGCCCTCGCGCAGCATCACATACATGCCACGGGACAGCTTGTCGAGCGCCTCCTCGGGAATCGTCGACTCGTGGTCGGCGATAATGCCCGCTGCGGCATAGGCGTTGAGGTCCTTACCGGCAACGAGCGGCGCGTGGCCGTCAACCTGCTTGGACGGCGTCTGGTTGGCAGCATCGATGCGGGCGCAGGTCTCGGGATCGGCCATAAAGACGCCCGGCAGGTTCATCATTTCGCCCAGACCAAAAACGTCGCCCGGATGCTCGGCAAAAAACGCCTGCATATCGGCAGCGGTGATGACGGCACCGGCCTGCTCATCGGGCAGTGCGGGCACGCACGAAGGCATCATGTACTTGATGGAGATGGGCGCGCGACGACCGTCCTCAATCATAAAGCGCAGGCCGTCGAGACCGGCAACATTGGCGATCTCGTGACTGTCGGCAATGGCGGTGGTAGTACCGCGCGTCGCGGCCATGCGAGCATACTCGGCGGGGCGGATGTTCGAGGACTCGATATGCAAGTGTCCGTCAATAAAACCGGGGGCAAGATAGCAACCCTGGCAGTCGATAACCTCGGCAGCCTCGTAGGTACCGGCGGTATCGTCGCGACCATCGTAGAGCACGCCGACGATCACACCGTCCTTGACGGCAACGCTACCGGGCGCCACGCGCTGACCGTACACGTCGACAATGTGCGCATTGGCAAACAGCGTGTCGACGGGCACGCGGCCCTCGGCAGCGTCGATCACAGACCTCATGACCTCAACGGACATACATACTCCTTTAACCGTAGAAATAACTGCGGGGCGGACGGGCCTTCACCGCAGCAAGCCAATAGCCATTGTATGCCCAAAAGAAAGTCCCGCTAACACCCCTTCCGCTTAACGGCACCGCCAAATGATCCCTCCGTCCCCAAGGGATCGTCGTAACCAAAAAGGCCGCAGTCGGGATTCCCGGCTGCGGCCTTATTGCACTTGTGAGGTCAACTCGCTCGTTAGACCAACTTAAAGCCCTTGCGCTTGCCCACGGAGAGGGTGTCGCCCAGTTTGAGGGCGCTCGGATCGATGTTGTAGCTCTTGGGAGCCACAGCCTTGCCGTTGATCTTGACGCCGCCGCCGTCGATGTCGCGGCGGGCCTGACCGGCGCTGGCCGAAAGGCCCAGGTCCTTGAGCAGGCCGGCGAGGTAAATCTGGCCCTCGTCGTTGACGGTCAGCTCAACGTGCTTCTCGGGGAAGTCGGCAAGCTGGCCCTCCTTGAACACACGGTCGAACTCGGCCTGGGCCTCGTCGCCGGCGCCGGCGCCGTGGTAGGTGTCGCACAGGTCGCGACCCAGAGCGCGCTTGAGCTCGTAGGGGTCGGCAGAACCGTCGGCCAGGGCGGCGTCGATCTTGTCGACCTCGGCCGGGGCGAGCGAGCTGGCCAGACGATAGTACTTGCCGATCATCTCGTCGGGGATGGACATGGTCTTGCCGAACATATCCTTGGGAGCATCGGTCAGGCCGATGTAGTTGCCATAGGACTTGGACATCTTGCGCACGCCGTCGGTGCCCTCGAGCAGCGGCATGGTGAGCGCAATCTGCGGCTCCATGCCCATCTTCTCCATGAGCTCGCGGCCGGCGAGCAGGTTGAAGAGCTGGTCGGTGCCGCCCATCTCGACGTCGGCCTTGATCTGAACGGAGTCGAAGGCCTGCATCACGGGGTACAGGAACTCGTGCAGGGCGATCGGCGTCTGGGACTGGTAGCGCTTGGTAAAGTCGTCGCGCTCAAGGATGCGAGCGACGGTGAACTTGGAGCACACCTGCAGCAGGCCGGCCAGGTCCATCGAAAGGATCCAGTCGCCGTTGTGCACGATGGTGGTCTTCTCGGGGTCCAGAATCTTCATGGCCTGGCTCACGTAGGTCTCGGCGTTGGCCTCGATCTGCTCCTGCGAAAGCTGCGGACGCGTGGAGTTCTTGCCCGAGGGGTCGCCGATCAGCGCGGTGCCGTTGCCGATGATGAGGGTGACGTTGTGGCCCAGGTCCTGGAACTGACGCATCTTGCGCAGGGGCACGGCATGGCCCAGGTGCAGGTCGGGGCTGGTGGGATCGACGCCGAGCTTGATGTTGAGGGGCTCGCCCTTCTCAAGCTTCTTGCGAAGGTCGGCCTCGGGGACGATCTGCGCTGCACCCGAGGTGATGATACGCATTTGCTCGTCAACAGACAGCATTGGGTATCCTCCTTTTGCTATAGCACCCTCACCGGATACGGCGGTGCTGGAAGTTCATAAACTCACTAATAATAACCAAAACAGCGCGACGCGGCACCTACGACAGGAAAATCCTCGTCCTGCCGCACGCGTCAACGGCGGCCGGTAGACGCGTACCGTCACGTTCAACTAAATAGCGCGTTTGCTGACGGCGCGAGCAGTCACGGCAACGGACCTGTCCCGTCGCATCGGTGGCGCAGACGCCCTCGGCGGTCAGCAGGCAGTGCTCGCACACCATAAGCTCGGGACGGTCGGCGTCGACCGGACCCAAGACGCCGGGCTCAGCAGCCAGTTCGGCAATACGCTCCGCATCATTGCCGAGCAACTCGGCCGGCAAGTACACCCGCCCCGCACCAAGTCCGCACAGCCAGGTAAGCGTGGCCCGATTCGCGCAGAACACCGGCGCCGCCACGTCAAACGTCACGCCCAGCTCGCGAGCGATCACCACCTGTCCTAGGTTGCGGCAGACGACGCGCCCGGCACGCTGCATCAGTGAGCAGGTCCGGTCAGCGTCACCCGTGCGGCACACCTCGTCAAGCACCACAACGGCGTCGGACAAATCGAGTTCTCCGCGCGGGTCGGCATCCATCAGCTGCCAAGCAAAAACCATGCGAGTGGGAACCGCGCACTCCACCAACTCCGTCGACGCACCGCCATCCACCGCAACGTCCTCAAAGGGCAGTGCCTCAACGGCACGTGCAACGGGCGCAATCGCATCCGCCTCGGCCCGCATGCGCTCCAACACCGCCGCCGTCTGATCCAACACGCCGGCGCTGCGAATCAGGTATACCTCGCAGCCCGTGTCCACCTTACGCTTGCAATGCACGACGACGCGCTTCCCCGCTGCGGCATCCACCGGGCAGGGCACCTGCGGCCAGCGCTTAGGCACATCGAGACGCGCGTCGACACCCGGATAAAACCGAATCTCGAGCGTGTCACCCGCCGCCACGGCGGAGTCGAGCTCAACGGTCACCTCTTCGTGGCCCACAGCGACCAAGCGCCCCACGCGCACGCCCTGGTTAATCGCACGCTCAAAGCTCATCAGCTCGGCACCCGAACGCCCTCGCAGGTACGCATCGGTAAACCCACGGTTAAACGACCTTCCCAGCTCGCGCTCAAGCTCTTCCACGGCACCGGGGTCCCACGCGCCGTCGCACAGTATATCGAGTGCCCGGCGCCACACCCGCACCACGTTGAATACGTAATCGGGGTTCTTCATGCGCCCCTCGATCTTGAGCGACGCCACGCCGGCATCTACAAGCTCAGGCAGATGTGCAATACCCAGATAGTCGCGCGGGCACAGCAGGCGATCTCCCTCGACGGCGACAACGCTCTGTCCCGCCTCGTCCACCAGGTCGTACGCCAGACGGCACGGCTGCGTGCAGTCGCCGCGCATCGCCGAGCGCCCACGCCGCAGGGCCGAGAACTCGCACGCCCCCGAATAGCCGATGCAAATCGCACCGTGGCAGAATACCTCGATGGGCACGCCCGTGGCACATAGCGCCGCAATCTCGTCGACCGTCAGCTCGCGTGCCGTCGTCACGCGCTCGACCCCCAGCTCATCGGCGGCAAGTCGCACGGCACCCTCGCTATGAGCGCCCGCCTGCGTGGACAGGTGAATCTCGACCCCGGGAATCGCCGCGCGCAGCGCGCAGGCCAACCCGGCATCGGCCACAATCAGAGCATCGGCGCCCAGCTCCAGTGCATGAGCTCCCAACGCCACCGCGTCGGACAACTCATCGTCAAACACGAACACGTTGAGCGTCACGTACACACGCACGCCATGGGTATGCGCCACGGCGCAGCCGCGCGCAAACTCGTCGTCGGTAAAACCGTGTGCACTCACACGGGCGTTAAAGCCGCCCAACCCCGCATAGATGGCATCGGCGCCCGCGGCGATGGCCGCAAGCATCTGGTCGAGTCCGCCCGCCGGCGCCAGCAACTCGGGCAGCGCCGCACCGGCAGCATCCAATCCAGTCTCGTATTGTCCGCTCGGCCCCATCGCCCGAATCGCCATCGGCAAACTCCTTACCAAGGTATGCATTCACTCTGAAAAATGCCGTCTTCCAGCATACACGAGGCCTCGCGCGCCCCGTTTGGTTTATCGTGTAATAACTTATGTCCATCCTGCCCCGACGGCACATCCACCGTCCGGCACGACATACCTGGAGGTCAATATATGGGTCCTCGCCAACGACAGGGACACAGCCGTTCAAAGACGCACGCCCTGCCCATAATTCTGCTCTCGTTTTTGGGCTTTCTGCTGATTGCGGGCGTGGCGTTTGGCATCGGCATGGTCGGCAACGTCAACCGCTGGCTGTCCGATCTGCCCGACTACACCGACGCCAACGCGTATCTGGTAAGCGAGCCCACCGAGATCGTCGACTGCAACGGCAACAAGATCGCGAGCTTCTACACGCAAAACCGCAAGTCCATCACCAAGGACGAGGTCTCCCCCTACGTGCTGCAGGGCACCGTTGACGTCGAGGACGAGCGCTTCTACGAGCACGGCGGTATCGACCTGTGGGGTATCGCGCGTGCTGCGGTGGCAACCCTCGGCGGCGGGCACGAAGGCGCCTCGACTATCACCCAGCAGCTGGTGCGCAACACCATCCTGCAGGAGGAGCAGTTCGACTCGACCATCGAGCGCAAGGTGCGCGAGGCCTACATCGCCATCAAGATGGAGGACATGTACTCCAAAGACGAGATCCTCATGATGTACCTCAACACCATCTATTACGGCCACGGCGCCTACGGCATCGAGGCCGCAGCCGAGACCTATCTGTCCAAGAGCGCCGCCGACCTCACCCTCAGCGAGGCCGCGCTGCTCATCGGCCTTCCCAACTCGCCTTCGCAGTACGACCCCACGGTCAACCCCGACCTGGCGCTGTCCCGTCGCAACAAGGTCCTCGACAACATGCTGCGCCTGGGCCACATCACGCAGGAGGAGCACGATGCCGCACAGGCCGAACCCATCGCCCTCAATGTGACCGAAATCTCGGGCAGCGGCGTCGACGTATACTCGCAGCCCTACTTTGTCTCCTACGTCAAGCAGCTGCTGGAGCAGGAGTTCTCGACCGACGTGCTCTTTAAGGGCGGCCTGACCGTCAAGACCACCATCGACCCCACGATGCAGCAGGTGGCAGAGAATGCCGTTCGTGAGCAGCTCGACACGCTCTCGCTCGACGGCCTGGACATGGGCATGGTCGTCGTCGATCCCAAGACCGGCTACATCAAGTGCATGGTGGGCGGCTACGACTACAACGCCGACGAGAACCACGTAAACCATGCCACGGCCAAGCGTCCCGTCGGCTCCACCTTTAAGGCCTTTACGCTGGCAACTGCCATCCAAAACGGCATGAACCCCAACGTCACCCTCAACTGCAACTCGCCGCTCAAGGCCAAGGGCACCACGACCGAGGTCCAAAACTACGCCAACCATAGCTATGGCAACATCACGCTTAAGCAGGCAACGGCATACTCCTCCAACACCGGCTACATCCAGGTGGCGGAAGCCGTCGGCAACAGCAAGATCATCTCGCTCGTCAAAAAGCTCGGCATCGATCCCGCCAAGGACAACATCGAGGACGTTCCCGTCATGACCCTCGGCACCGGCTCGATCTCGCCGCTCGAGATGGCCGCCGCCTACGCGACGTTTGCCAACGGCGGCTACTATCGCCAGCCGATCGCCATCACCGAGATTGACTCTCGTACCGGTTCGGTGCTGTACCAGCACACCGACAATCCCTCACAGGTGCTTACCGAGGGCGAGGCCGCCGCGGTCACCGATGTTCTGTCCGGCGTCATGCAGGGCGGCGGTACGGGTGCTGCCGGTGCCCTGAGCGTCAACCAGCCCTATGCCGGCAAGACGGGCACCACCGACAACACCACCAACCTGTGGTTCTGCGGCTATACCCCGCAGCTGGCGTGCGCCCTGTGGACCGGCTATTCCGCGGGCGAGATTCCCATCCAAAAATACGGCACAGACCTGCTGGGCGACAGCACCAACCTGCCTGTCTTTAAGCGGTTTATGAACACCGTTCTGACCGGTACCGAGCGCGAGGAGTTTGCGACCGGAACGGCGCCCACATACAAGAACAACAGCGTCTGGAAGTTCTACGGCACCAACAACACCAAGAAGACGGAGAACGACGACAAGGACGAGAACGAAGACGAAGAGGAAACCACCACGACGACGACCACGACGACCACGACGACCGAGACCACGGGCGGCGACACCACCGGCGGCACCGGTACGACCGGTGGCTCGACGGGCGGCTCCACTGGTGGTTCGACCGGCGGCGATGGCGGCACGCCTACGCCTACGCCCACTCCCGACCCCTCGCCCACGCCTGACGATACGGTCGGCTAGAAATCATCCGGCCATAAGCAACAAGGCCCCCGAGCAGCTTATTGAACTGCTCGGGGGCCTTTTTAGTTTAAAGCGACCTGATGGGCGGTCTTTATACCGGCAGACAAAAAAGGGGGGCACCGACCAACGTCGATACCCCTTACAAGCCACTATGTCAGCGCGCACGGTGCCGAGCGCACGACCCGCACGCCTACTTGCGAGAATTGCTCAGCTTATTGATCAGCGCCTCAAGACGCTCGCCGTCCTCGGCCGTCTGGGCAATAACCAAAATCGTATCGTTGCCGGCAAGCGAGCCAAGCACATCGGGCAGCTCTGCCGCATCAACGGCGGCGGCGATGCCGGAAGCCGTGCCAGGCTGAGCCTTAATCATAACCAGATTATCGGTGCGCAGAACGCCCGTTACGAGCTCGGAAACCATACGCTGCAGGTGCAGGTCCTCTGCCAGAACATAGATGCCCTCAGGGAGCTTACGCAGCCCCATATCGGCAATATCGCGAGAGACAGTCGCCTGCGTGCAATCAAAGCCCATAGCGCGGAGCTCATCAACCAGCACGCGCTGCGTGCGGACGTCCTTATTGCGCACAATATCTCTAATGGCATCCTGGCGCCCATTGCGTTTTTTAGCCATACAAACCCTCTCTCCAAAAGATGGCGGAGACAATCAATCAGTGATTGAATAGTTTAACGCTATTTGAAGGCTTTTGTGTATAAGAACGCATTTCGAAACAATTCTATGCAAATTTGTTTCGAAATGAGCCGTTTAGGCGGTTTTTGCACCCGTCCGGTTAAGAAAAGCTGCCAGATGCGTACACATCACGCAGCGCGTGGGCTTGGCGCTGGCGATCGGCCCAAACAACAGACCGAGTCCCCGATGGTTGTCCTTGAGCGCGGCGACCATCTGACGGGTTCGAGGCGCCTCGAGCATATCACGCATGCGGGCGGAACGCTCAATTGACGACACCCCATGCGGGCTCAGACACAAATTCTCGATGCAGGCGACCAGTCCGGCAAAGTAGAACTTTTGGCTTGCCAGCTTGAGCCGACCACCGCTATCTGCTTCCGAGAGTGAGTCCGCAAGCTCGTCGAGCGCTCGAGTGTCATCGGATATCCTGGCATACATGGTGGGATCAAAGGCATCTGTAAGCTTAGGTGCCACCGCGTGGAAACAAGCGTCGCCGCAGCCGGACACGAATCGTGCCTGCGAGAGCGCATAAGCCATAAACTCAACCGTACGGTACGCCTTGCCGCGCGACAGGCATGCCTCAAACAGCGAGCGGCTGTACATCACGCCAGAGGTCTGAGCGACTAGGCCGCCTAAAATCAACTGAGGCAGCCCGGCCACCATCGAAGATTTGCTATCAATGGAAATATGAGTAGCATCCAAGACGCGCGAATGACGCTCGCGATGCGCATCGTATCGATCGAGCGACACCGAGGGGAGCACAATGTCTGCCGCAGTATCGCACGCGATATCGACCATCTTGGAAAGGGCCTGCGGAGCAAACCACTCATCGGCGTTCATGGCGATGATTTGAGAGCCGCGCGAGGCATCAAAACCGGCACGAAGACAAGCGCCGCGCTTCGCGTCCTCGACGTCAATCAAATCAATATGGATGTCCCTATCGGCAGCAACTTGAAGCGAATGGCGCACACCGGGCGCAGCATCGCGGCAGACAACGACAATCTGCAAATCGTAGAGGTCTTGGTTCTGGATACTCTCGAGCGCACGCATCGCATAGCTGGGCGAACCTTCTACCACAAGGATCACCGAAAGTCGCGGATGCGAGCCACGTCGAACCAAGTTATCCGTCCTCTCGACAGCAATGAATTAAATCGTGGTTCATGGTACACCCCGGCAATAAAAGCAATGAGACACCGGTTGTATTGCACGCCAAGAACAGATGTTGCACACGTGCAGCCCACAGATGACAGGTGTCGACGCACGACGCGTCGAGCCCTCCCCTAGTCGAGCACGACAAGCTCGGCGGGATCGTAATCCACGCCCATAAACGTAAGGCCGCAGGCAGGAGCCGTGGGGCCCGCAGCGGTACGGTCGCAAGCGTCGATGACCTCGCGCATCCACTCGGGTTCGCGGCGATGCATGCCAATCTCGACAAGCGTGCCCACGATCGTGCGGACCATCGAATGCAAAAATGCGTTGCCCTCAATGGTAAACGTCAGGATATCCTCGCCAAAGGCCACCTCATGGCCAAACTCGGCCCGCATCACGCAGCGGTGCGTAGGCTTGCCCACGGCAGAGGCGACCTTGCAAAAGCTCTTAAAGTCCTGCTCACCCAAAAGCGCGGGACAGGCCGCAGACATGGCCTCGACGTCCAAGGGATAGCGATGCCACCACACGGCACCACGGGACAGCACGGGGCGCGCATCGCGATCGGCAATACGGTACGTATACGTACGGGAACGCGCGTCAAAGCGTGCAGAAAAGCCCTTACGGGCCCTGTAGACCTCGTTTATGGCGATATCTTTAGGCAGCAGGGCATCCATAGCCCGCAGCCACCTACGGCGCGTAAGGGCGAGCTCAGCGTCCGTTACGGGCACGCTGATGTACTGAGCCACGGCATGCACGCCGGCATCGGTACGACCTGCGCACGTCAGATCGATCGGACGGCGAAGCAGCGTCTCGATGGCTCGACGCAGCTCACCCGCAACCGTCGTCTGTCCCGGCTGCTCGGCAAATCCGCTATACGACGAGCCATCATAGGCCACGCGAAATACGAGCGTGGCGTCAAGCTCGGAAATCGAATTGAAATCAGACGGCGCAGTCATGGGCGCTCCCAACAAACAAGTAACGGTATCGCGACAAAAAAAGAGGGGTACGCGAACGTACCCCTCGAATATAGCCTATGCAGACGGAATGTCTACTCAGCGGTCTCCTCAGCAGGAGCCTCCTCGACAGCCTCGACCTTCTTGGGAGCAGCGGCCTTCTTGGGGGCCGGAGCAGCCTTCTTGGCCTTAGGCGTGCAAGGCTCGGTGACGAGCTCCATGATAACGATGGGAGCGTTGTCGCCCTTACGGTTACCGAGCTTCATGATGCGGGTGTAACCGCCGTTGCGGTCCTGCCACATGCCCTGGGCAGCCTTGTCGAAGATCTCGGCAACGAGCTGCTTATCGCCGAGCTTGGCGATAGCCAGACGACGAGAGTGCAGGTCGCCCTTCTTGGCCCAAGTGATGATCGGGTCGACGACCGAACGCAGCGCCTTAGCGCGGGTCTCGGTGGTCTTGATGCGGTCGTTCTCGAAGAGGGCCTTAGCAAGGCTCTTCTTCATGGCCTTGGTGTGGCTCGCATCGGTGCCGAGCTTCAGGCCCTTCTTAACGTTGTGACGCATGGTCTAGTTTCTCCTCAAATATGCGAAGCATTAAGCCTTCAGGCTCAGGCCCATGGACTCAAGCTTGTCCTTCACTTCCTCGATCGACTTAACACCGAAGTTACGGATGTTGAGCAGATCGTTCTCCGAGAACTCAACGAGCTGACGGACCGAGTGAATGCTGGCGCGCTTAAGGCAGTTGTAGGAACGGACGGAAAGGTCCAGATCCTCGATCTGCTTGTCCAGCTCGGCGTTGTCGTTGGTGACCTCGGGAGCGAAGATCGAAGCCTCCTCCTCGACCTCGGGGGTCTCGGCAAGGTTCATAAAGGCGGCCATATGCTGGTTGATGATATTGGCAGCCTGGACCACGGCGTCGCGCGGGGCGATGGAGCCGTTGGTCTCGATCTCGAGGACAAGGCGGTCGTAGTCGGTGTGCTGACCGACACGGCAAGCCTCAACGAGCTTGGCGCAACGGGAAACCGGCGAGTACAGCGAGTCGACATGGATCACACCGATGGGATCGTTATCGCGCTTGTTGGCCTCGCCAGAAACATAGCCGCGGCCATAGCCGATGCGCATGCTCATGGTGAGATGGCCACCCTCGGTGAGCGTAGCGATGTGCTGCTCGGGGTTGACCAGCTCAAACTCGGACGGAATAAAGAAGTCCGCACCGGTGACCTCGCAGGGGCCGTCAACCGAAATGGTGGCGGTCGCCTCGTCGGTCGTGCCGAGAGCCCTGAAGACAAGACCCTTGACATTCAGGACGATGTCGGTGACATCCTCGACCATGTTAGGGATGGTCATGAACTCGTGCTGCGCGCCATCGATCTGAATAGCCTCGACGGCGGCACCCTCGAGCGAGGACAGAAGAACGCGACGAAGGGAGTTACCCAGCGTATCGCCGTAGCCACGCTCGAGCGGCTCAACGGAGACACGAGCAGACGTCTCGTTGATCTCTTCGACCTGAACCTGAGGCCTAATGAATTCTGACATGTATTACCTCCAGCCTCAGCAGCCCGGATGGACTACTTAGAGTAGAGCTCGACGATGAGCTGCTCGTTGATATCACCGCTGATCTGCTCACGCGTCGGCAGAGCGAGCACGTTACCAGACAGCTTCTCGATATCGACCTCGAGCCAGCCAGGGACCTCGAAACGCTCGGAGGAAATCAGGGCCTCCTTGATGGGGAGGAGGTCACGGAACTTCTCGCCGACAGCGACGACGTCGCCGGCCTTGACGCGGTAGGACGGGATGTCCACGCGCTTGCCGTTCACGGTGAAGTGACCGTGACGGACGGACTGACGAGCCTCTTTGCGGGTGCGGGCGAAGCCAAGACGGAAGACGACGTTGTCGAGGCGAGACTCAAGGATGATCATGAGGTTCTCACCGGTGACGCCGTTCATCTTACGGGCCTTGTTGAAGTAGCCGTGGAACTGCTTCTCCAGAACGCCATAGATGAACTTGACCTTCTGCTTCTCGCGCAGCTGCATGCCGTACTCAGATTCCTTGCGACGGCGCTTGGGCTGACGGATAGATTCCTTCTTGCTGCTGTAACCGAGCTCAGCGGGATCGATCCCGAGCTGACGGCAGCGCTTAAGAACAGGAGTCCTGTCGATTGCCATATTGATACGATCCTTTCAGTTACACGCGGCGACGCTTCTTGGGGCGGCAGCCGTTGTGCGGAATGGGGGTCTTGTCCTGGATGCTCGAGACCTCGAGGCCAGCAGCCTGGAGGGAGCGGATGGCGGTCTCACGACCGGAGCCGGGGCCCTTGACGAAGACGGAAACCTTCTTCATACCGTGCTCCATGGCCTGCTTGGCAGCAGCCTCGGCAGCCATCTGGGCAGCGAACGGCGTGGACTTACGGGAGCCCTTGAAGCCCACCTGGCCAGCCGACTTCCAGGAAATGACGTTGCCCTGGGGATCGGTGATCGAAACGATCGTGTTGTTGAACGTAGAACGAATGTGAGCCTGGCCCACGGAAATGTTCTTACGGTCCGCGCGCTTCAGACGGGCAGCGCGAACGTTCTTCTTAGCAGTAGCCATCTATCTAGCGCTCCTTATTTCTTCTTCTTAGCACCGATCTGACGCTTCGGGCCCTTGCGGGTACGAGCGTTAGTGTGGGTGCGCTGACCGCGGACCGGGAGGCCCTTGCGGTGACGAAGGCCGCGGTTGCAGCCGATGTCCATAAGGCGCTTGACGTTCTGGTTGCGCTCACGGCGGAGGTCGCCCTCAACCATGATCTGGTTCTTATCGATATAATCGCGGATGGCGTTAACCTCATCCTCGGTGAGGTCCTTAACGCGCGTATCCACGTTAACGTTGCACTCGACGCAAATCTTCGTCGCAGTGGTGCGGCCGATGCCGTAAATGTAGGTCAGACCGATCTCAACGCGCTTCTCACGCGGGAGATCGACACCATTAATACGGGCCAACGTAGTCTCCTCTCTTAACCCTGACGCTGCTTATGACGGGGGTTCTCGCAAATGACGAGGACCTTGCCATGGCGCCTAATGATTTTGCACTTATCGCACATCTTCTTGACCGAAGGACGTACCTTCATCGTTCTTCCTTTCGGTAGCGCTCAAACTACTTCCCTACTATCTACTCGCCCAGCCGCAGGCGTTTAAAACTATGGCTGGTCTTCACACACAATCCGACCGTAGGTTGAGCTAAGCCTGCAGTCGGAAATGGAGTGCGTGTATGCGTGCCGCTATTTGTAGCGATAGGTGATGCGGCCGCGGGTCAGGTCGTACGGGGAAAGCTCCACGACAACCCTGTCACCGGGGAGAATACGGATGTAATTCATTCGGATCTTGCCAGAAATGTTGCACAGAACCGAATGACCGTTCTCGAGCTCGACCTTAAACATGGCATTGGGCAGCGGTTCCTTTACCGTACCCTCGAGCTCAATTGCGTCTTCCTTCTTCACAAGCAATCATCTTTCTCTAGAAAACGACAGCGATTGAGTATTCTACAACACGTATGCACGCATCGTAATAACTTCGTAATGGCTCCACAACTAAGTGGAACTTGTTACATTTCTCCGCCTTGGAGCGAACACCAAGCACCTTGGGCATCCGTGGTCAGAATCACCGGACCGTCATTGGTAATGGCGACGGTGTTCTCGTAGTGCGCGGCGGGCAGGTGGTCGTTGGTCGTGACGATCCAACCGTCGGAGCCCGTGCTCACATGGTTGGAACCCATCGTAACCATCGGCTCGATGGCAATGACCATGCCGGCCTGGAGGCGAACGCCCCTCCCCTTCTTTCCATAGTTAGGAACGTTGGGGTCCTCGTGCATCACGCGGCCAATGCCATGGCCCACATAATCACGAAGCACGCCGTAACCGTGAGACTCGGCGAGGGACTGAACGGCATAACCGACGTCCCCGATATGGTTACCGGGAACAGCCTGCTCGATGGCAGCCTTAAGGCAATCACGCGTGACCTCGCACAAAGCCTTGGCTTCGGGCGTGGGGGTGCCGACGAAAAACGTCCAAGCATTATCGCCGACCCAACCGTCGACAACGGCTCCCGTATCGATGGAGATGATATCGCCATCGCGCAGGATCATGTCGGGGTTGGGAATACCGTGGACCACGGCATCGTTGATCGATGCGCAGATGGTCCCCGGGAACCCGCCGTAACCCTTAAAGGCCGGGGTGCCGCCATGCATGCGGATAATCTGCTCCGCGAGCTGATCGAGCTCAAAAGTCGAAACGCCGGGGCGCACCATGGCTCCAACGTGGCGGAGCGCCATCTTAGATAGCGCTCCTGCCTTCTTCATCTGCTCGATTTGCGTTGCAGACTTAATCTTGATCATAGACCGAGAGCCTCTTTGACATCCCCGTACACGGTCTCGCGAGCCTGGTCACCGTTGACCGACTTGAGCAGACCCTGACCACGATAGTAGTCGACGAGCGGGCTCGTGGACTTCTCGTAGACGTCGAGACGGTTCTTGATGGTCTCGGGCTTGTCGTCGTCGCGCTGATACATCTCGCCGGCGCACTTGGGGCAGGTAGCATCGGCAGCGGTGCCGGTGTAACCGCAGGCGCGGCAGGTGCGACGCGAAGACAGACGATCGATAATGACCTCGGGGGCTACATCGACCAGAAGGGCACAGTCGATCTCGCGACCCATGGCGGAAAGCTCGGAATCGAGCGTCACAGCCTGGGCGGTGTTGCGCGGGAAGCCGTCGAGGATGAAGCCCTGTTGGGCGTCATCGGCGGCAAGGCGCTCCTTGACAAGGTCGATCACGAGCTGGTCGGGAACGAGCTCGCCAGCGTCCATGTACTTCTTAGCCTGAATACCAAGCTCGGTGCCACCCTTGACGGCAGCACGCAGCAGGTCGCCCGTGGAAATATGGGCGACGCCAAACTCGGCGACGAGCTCCTGTGCGACGGTGCCCTTACCGGCACCCGGAGCTCCGAGCAATACGAGGTTCATGAGCAATCCTCCTCTAGCCTATTTAAAGAATCCATCGTAATCATACATCTTGATCTGGCCTTCGAGCTTATCGACCGTGTCGAGCACGACGCCGACCATGATGAGGATGGACGTGCCGCCAAATGCCTGGATCAGATGGTTACCCGTGAAGGAGAAGATGATCGAAGGCACGATGGCGATGAGCGCCAAAAAGACAGCGCTGGGAAGCGTGATCTTGTTGAGCGCGTTCTTGATGTAGGCCGCGGTAGCCCTACCCGGACGGACGCCCGGAATAAAGCCGCCCTGCTTCTTAAGGTTATCGGCCGTGTCATCGGGGTTGAACACCATGGAGGTGTAGAAGTACGCGAAGAACACGATGAGGACAACGTTAAGCACCCAGTTGAGCCAACCGGTCGAAAGCGCGGAGGCAACTGCCTGAATCCAGCCGATGCCGGGGAAGAACACGGCAATCTGAGCCGGGAAGTACAGCAGCGCCGAAGCGAAGATGATCGGCACGACACCCGCGGTGTTGACCTTGATGGGCAGGTAGGTGGTCTGGCCACCCATCATGCGACGGCCCACGACGCGCTTAGCGTAGGAGACCGGGATGCGGCGCTGGCCGCGCTCAAGGAAAACAATCAGCGGGATAACCAGCAGGATGATGGCGCAGATGATCACCATGGTGATGATGCCACCGGCATTGCCCTCGGTGCTGGAGAAGATAGCCTGCGGCAGACCGGCCATGATGTTCGCGAAGATGATCAGCGACATGCCATTGCCGATACCGCGCTGGGTGATGAGCTCACCAATCCACATGATCAGCATGGCGCCCGCGGTGAGCGTACCGACGATCATGAGGTCGAAGATGATCTCGGGAGCGCCGGCGCCATTGAAGCTGATGCCGAAGCTCTTAAAGAGGAAGAGGTAACCCACGGAGTTGAGGATTGCCAGAGCCAGAGTGAGGTAACGCGAATACTGCGTAATCTTGGTCTGACCGACCTCGCCCTCGCGGGCAAGCTCATGCAGGGAAGGCACGACGGCTTGGAGCATCTGGAGGATGATCGAGCTGGTGATGTAAGGCATGATGCCCAGCGAAAACACCGACACATAGCTCAACGCGCCGCCAGAGAAAAGATTCAGGAGGGCCATAGCACCTGCGGCGACCGAATTGTTATCGGTCGAGAAAAGGCCCAGCATCCCCTGGAAGGGAATGCCGGGCACAGGAACGTGCGCACCAATGCGGTACACGACGAGCATAGCTATGGTAAAAAGAATCTTTTCGCGCAATTCTTTGATGCGGAAAGCATTCTTAAGACCATTTAGCACGGCAGCTCGACCTTTCCGCCGGCGGCCTCGATCTTGGCCTGCGCAGAAGCGCTGACCTTGTCGACCTTGACCGTGAACTTCTTGGTGAGCTCACCATTGCCGAGCACCTTGACGGGCTCGAACTCGCTCTTGGTGATGCGAGCGGCCTTAAGAGCGGCACCGTCGATCACAGCGCCGTCCTCGAACTTACGCTCGAGACGCTCAACGTTAACAGCGGTGTACTCGATACGACGGGGGTTACGGAAGCCCGGAAGCTTGGGCAGGCGCATAGCCAGCGGAGTCTGGCCACCCTCGAAGCCGGCACCCTTGGTGCCGCCAGAGCGGGAACCCTGGCCCTTCTGACCGCGGCCAGAAGTGGTGCCGTGACCCGAAGAATTGCCACGGCCGACGCGCTTGCGGTTCTTGGTGGAACCGGGCGCGGGAGTAAGATCGTGAAGCTGCATTTGCTACTCCTCTACAATCTCGACAAGGTGCTTGACCTTGAAGATCATGCCGCGGACGGACTCGTTGTCAGCAATCTCGCGAACCTCGCGGATCCTGTGGAGACCGAGGGCACGGACAGTACGGACCTGGTCCTGCTTGCAACCGTTGGTGCTGCGGACCTGCTTGATCTTGATGGTGTCAGCCATGCTTAGTTCTCCTTACCGACGAACATCTCGGAGACCGTCAGGCCACGGCGAGCCGCGACGTCCTCAGGGCTGGAGAGCTCCTTGAGGCCCTCGACGGCAGCCTTGATGATGTTGAGGCCGTTGTCGGTACCGAGGGACTTGGACAGGACGTTCTTGATGCCAGCAAGCTCGAAGAGGGGACGCACAGCGCCGCCGGCGATAACGCCGGTACCCTCGACAGCGGGCTTGATGATGATGCGGCCGGCACCAAAGTGGCCGAGAACCTCGTGCGGGATGGTGCCCTGATCGGTCACCGGCACGTGGAACATGTTCTTCTTGGCATCGAGAGACGCCTTGGAGATGGCCATGGGCACCTCAGCGGACTTGCCCATGCCAACGCCGACGTTGCCCTTGCCGTCGCCAACGACGACGAGAGCGACGAGGCTCATGCGACGACCACCCTTGACGGTCTTCGACACGCGGTTGATGTAAACGACGCGCTCCTCGAACTCGGAGGCCTCGCGCTGCTGCTTCTGATTACGAGCCATGTGCTACATACCTCCTAGAACTCGAGACCGGCGGCACGAGCACCGTCGGCGAGGGCCTTGACGCGGCCATGGTAGATACGGCCACCGCGATCGAAGGCGACCTTGGTGATGCCGGCCTCGATGGCGCGCTTGCCAACGAGCTGACCGACCTTCTCCGCAGCCTCCTTGTTCGAGGTGTGGGTGCCCTTAAACTCGGCCTCGAGGGTCGAGGCAGAGACGAGCGTCAGGCTGGAGCCCTTGCTGTCGTCGATGATCTGGGCATAGATGTTGGCGTTAGTACGGGTCACGCGAAGACGCGGACGCTCGGAGGTACCCGAGACCTTGCCGCGAACACGACGCTGACGACGCTTGAGGCCTTCCAGCTTCGCCTTATGCTTGTTCATACGTAAACTCCTAAAAAGGTTGATCTTGCCAGCACCTGACGGGGTGCTGGTCTTATGCGAGTGAGTCGGTTACGACTACTTGGCGGCCTTACCCAGCTTGCGGCGGATGTGCTCGCCAACGTAGTGGATACCCTTGCCCTTGTAAGGCTCGGGAGGACGATGGCCGCGGATCTCAGCGGCGATCTGACCGACCTGCTGCTTGTTGATACCCTTGACGTTCACGTGGGTGTTGTCGGGAACCTCGAAGGTGATGCCCTCGGGAGCCTCGACGATCACGGGGTGCGAGAAGCCCAGGGAGAACTCGAGGTTCTTGCCCTTCTGCTGCACGCGGTAACCGACGCCGGCGAGCTCGAGCTTCTTCTCGAAGCCCTCGGAAACGCCAACAACCATGTTGTGGATGAGGGCACGGGTGAGGCCGTGGCGGGCACGGGTCTCACGCTCGTCGTCGGGACGGGAAACGGTGAGGACGTTGTCCTCGACGTTGATAGCGAGCTTCTCAAAGACATCGAGCTCGAGCTGGCCCTTGGGGCCCTTGACGACAACGTTGTTGCCGTTGACTGCCACTTCGACTCCGGCGGGAATCTGGACAGGCTTATTACCGATACGAGACACGGTGATCTCCTTTCCTTCTACCTACCGAGCGAATTACCAGACGTAAGCGATGATCTCGCCGCCGACGTTGTGCTTGCGAGCATCGCGGTCGGTCATGACGCCATGGCTGGTGGAAATAATGGCGGTACCAAGGCCACCGCGGACGCGGGGCATGTCGGCAACGCCGGTGTACTTACGCAGGCCCGGCTTGGAAATGCGGCGGATGCCGTTGATGACCTTAGCCTTCTTGGGACCATACTTAAGCGTGATGTGCAGAGTCTTCTGGGGAACGGTGTCCTCGACATCGTAGCCCTCGATGTAGCCCTCCTCGTGCAGAACACGAGCGATCTCGACGAGCTTCTTGCTGCTCGGCATGGAGACCGTGGCCTTGTTCACCGAGTTAGCGTTACGGATGCGCGTAAGCATATCTGCGATCGGGTCTGTAAGGTTCATACAGATTCTCCTTCGTTCTTGATGAACACGTGCTCTTGGTTCTTCGCCGCCCTTAACGGCAAAGCCTTTTTAGCGCGTTTTCCCTGTTCCAAACTGATGCTTGAAACGCTGGTAGTGACTTACCAGCTGGCCTTCTTAACGCCGGGAAGCTCGCCCTTGAGTGCAAGCTCGCGGAAGCAGACACGGCACAGGCCGAACTTGCGGTACACAGAGTGCGGACGGCCGCAGCGCTGGCAGCGCGTGTACTCACGAGTAGAGAACTTCTGCTTGCGATTGCACTTGACGATCATCGATGTCTTAGCCACTTATATCCTCCTCACATAGAGTATTGTTCGCCCCAAGCGCCGCCCCCTTGTGGGAACGGCGCTTATAGGGCAGGTGAACCTATTTCTTGAACGGGAAACCGAAGGCGTCCAGAAGGGCCTTGGCCTCCTCATCGGTGTTGGCGGTGGTCACGAAAGTGATGTCCATACCACGCTGGTGATCGACGGAGTCGAAGTCGATCTCGGGGAAGATGAGCTGCTCGGTGACGCCCATGGAGAAGTTACCACGGCCGTCGAAGCTCTTGGCGGAGATGCCGCGGAAGTCGCGGATACGGGGGATCGCGACGGAGGTCAGACGATCGAAGAACTCCCACATACGGTCGCCACGCAGGGTAACCTTGCAGCCGATCGGCATACCAGCGCGCAGGCGGAAGGTAGCGATGGACTTGCGGGCACGGGTGATCATCGGCTGCTGACCGGTGATGGCGCGCAGGTCGCGCACGGCACCGTCGATGGCCTTGGAATCGGTAGCGGCCTCGCCGACACCCATGTTCACGACGATCTTCTCAAACTTGGGGATCATCATGACGTTCTCGTACTGGAACTTGTCCTGAAGCTGCTGCTTGACCTCGTTGTTGTACTTGGTCTTCAGACGCGGCACATACTTCTCTTCTGCCATTGTTCACTCCTTCTTGGGGTTTTAAGCACGGGGCGTGGCCACGATGGGTTGTCCTCGTGCCTCCTGGCTGCATCCGCGCCGCTCATGGCATTTTGCGGTTTGGACTCGACGCAGCAGGAGCCGACAAAACAATCGGTACTATACGCGCATCGGGAGCGTATTTCCAGAAAAACCTCGTCTGCCTGCACAACTCCACAACTCCCCCGCACAAATGGGTCCCAAAAAGCTGTTGCGGTGAAATAGGGACTGTTTGGCGGCCTAACAGGCTTAAACAATCCGTATTTCACCGCAACTTATTGGTGGGGATGCGATTAGCGCTTGCGGGGGACGAGTTTGGTGCGGCGCAGGTGGATCATCTCGGCGGCGATGGAGATGGCGATCTCCTCGGGGTCCTCGGCCTCGATGGCAACGCCGATCGGAAGGTGCAGCTCGTCGATCTGGTCCTGCGTAAAGCCTTCCTGCTCCAGGCGGGCGCGCACAAAGGCCGTCTTGCGGCGCGAACCCAGACAGCCCAGGTAGGCAGGCTTGGCACGCATGGCCTGAATCACCACGTCGATATCGGACTTGTGACCCGCCGTGGCGACGACCACCAAGTCGCGCGGACCGATGGGACACAGCTCGCTCAGGTTCTTGTAATCGACCAGGCGACGATCGTAGACACCGGGCACCCATTCGGGCGTCAACGTGCCGGGGCGGTCATCGCAGGCCACGACGGCAAAGCCCGCCGCCGTGAGCACGCGCGCCGTCGCGGCGCCCACGTGTCCGCAGCCAAAGATGTAGGTCAGGCCCTCGGGGCAGAGCGTCTCGACGTGCGCCGCGGGAATCTCGGAGGCGGCGTTAGTGTAGGTGACGTTACTCCCCTCCTCCACCAGTGAAAGCCCGGGGCAGCCCGCAATGGTATGGCGCGATGCCTCGCCATGGTACTCGGCCACATCGCCCTCGAGCGCGCTCGCGATAAACGGTTCAAAGTCGATGACGAAGTCGCCGATGCGCCGATAGACCAAGACGTCGGCAATTTCCTGGAACAACGGTGCCTGGGTCGCATCCAGATGTAGGTAGCACAGGCAGATGGCTCCGCCGCAGATCATGCCGGTATCGGAGTTCTCGCCGCCCATGGTGTAGCGGACCAGACGCGATTGCCCCGCGGCCAGCAGCTCTCGCGCCTCGTCCAGCGCAAAGAGCTCGATCTTGCCGCCGCCGATGGTGCCCGCCTGGCTACCGTCGGCAAAGACGGCCATCCAGGCGCCCACGCCGCGCGGCGACGACCCCGCCGTGCCGGCTACGACCACGAGCTCGCACGTCTCGCCAGCACGCAGGGCGACAAGCGCCGCATTCACAACATCGAGCTTTTCCATTGCCGCCTTCTATCCTCTAAAGATATCGGTGAGCATAGCGAGTGCCTCGAGCACGCCGCCGCCGACCGACGTCGCCTTGTCCGAAATGTAGTTGATATAGCTGGCATCGCCACGCGGATCGACATCGGCGCATTTAAAGCCCTCAGTCACCTGCACGCCGTTCGCCAAAAGCCCGCGCAGGCAGCCATCGATCTGCGTGCACATGGGCGTATCGTCCGCGTAGCCAATCACGTCTCCGGCGCTCACGATGTCGCCGATTGCGCGGTCGGACCGAAACACGCCGGCGGCGGGGCTGTGGATAACGCGCTCCTTGCCATAGCCGGCGATCACGCCCGGCACGCCCGTGTTGGGCTGGGGCGAGCCCTGGGTAATGACGCGGCCCAAAAAATGCCCGCGCATGGTCTCGACCACGGCGTCGCAATCGACCGGCGCGGTAAAGCCCGGCCCCACGGCGATGACGGTAGGCGCCATGTCGCGCGTGGTGCCCAGGTTGCGCTTGGCCAAAATCGCGTCGACCACAGCTGCGGGTTTAAGCTCATCGAGCATCTTGGCCTGAGGGTCCACCACGACGGCAACATCCCCCGCTTGGGTAATCTCGAGCGCCTCTGCCGGCGTCTGCGCCAAGCGAGCGCGAATGCCCTCGACCTGGACCTCGCCCAGGCGAATAGCCTCGCAAAAACTGATTGTGCGGCGGATGCACGTGGGAACCGCGATATCGGCCATAACGACCGACACGCCGGCGCGCACCAAGCGAGCGGCGACACCCGTGGCGATATCGCCGGCGCCGCGAACATAAACGAGCATTCCCGGGGCACCTCCCTGTGCTACGGTTTGAGCAGAGCAAAAGCGGCTCGACCGCTACTCTGATGATTATTTATTATCACAGTATTATACGGCGGTGAACAGATGGAAACGGTTAGCGGCAATCTTGCCTCGGCGCTCAGGATCGAGCCGGGCATTACCGCGATTATCGGCAGCGGCGGCAAGTCGACGTTGCTGAAGACGCTGGGTCTCGAGCTCATGCGCGCCGGCGGCAGGGTGCTTCTCTGTACCACCACGCACATGTTTCCCGTCGCCGGCGTGCCATGGGACGGGTCGAGCCGTCGCCTGAACGCCGCGCCTTGGAAGCCGGGGACCCTGCATGTTCCCGGCTGTACCTGCGAGGCATGCGCGGGCATGAGCCGCGGAAGTATCTGCCAGGCGGGCGTTTTGGACCCGGAGACAGGCAAGCTCTCCTCCCCTGCCGAGCCGCTCGACCAGCTGGCGCAGCGCTTTGACTACGTCCTGGCCGAGGCGGACGGCAGCAAGCGGCTCCCGCTCAAGGCCCACGCCGCCTGGGAGCCGGTGATTCCCTCTGGCACGGCCAACATCGTCTGGATCGCCGGCGCCTCAGGGCTCGGCAAGCCCATCAACGAAGCCGTCCACCGCCCCGAGCTCTTTTGCGAGCGTTGCGGCTGCGAGCCTACCGACATCGCCACACCCGAGCGCGTCGCCATGGTGCTCAATGCCGAGATGCAGGCGCTGAAACTCAGCACCGCACGCGTCATGCTCAACCAAGTCGACACGCTCAGCGACCCCACGATGGCCGACCGCTTCGAGGCAGCTCTCGACCGCCCCGTCGTCGCCAGCAGCCTCAAGTAGCCGGCCCCATCTCCTCAGTTGCGGTGAAATACGGACTGTTTGGCCGCCCGACGGCCGCAAACAGTCCGTATTTCACCGCAACTGAGGAGGGGACACGGCATCTTTGCTGCTAGCGGGGGACGTAGCGGCCGGGCTGGGCTCCGGTGGGCTCGCCGTCGCGTGCCGCCAGCACGCCGTTCACAAACACGGCCTTGGCGCGGCCATGTGCCTCAAAGCCCTCGAGCGGCGTGTAGTCCACGGCCTGATGCTGTGTCGCGGCGCTGATCGTCCAACGCGCGCAAGGATCCCACACGCACACGTCGGCATCGGCACCCTCGGCAAGACAGCCCTTGCGCGGGTACATGCCAAACACGCGCGCCGGGTTCTCGCTCATCAAGCGGCAGAGGTCCTCGGGTCCCAGCTGTCCCTCAAAGCTCGTGGCAATCGCGACGGGACGATGCTCCACGCCGGGCCCGCCGTTGGGAATCGCGCGGAAATCGTCGCGCCCGCGGTCCTTTTGCCCGTGCAGGTTAAAGCTGCAATGATCGGTCGCAATCGTATCGATCTCGCCGGCCACAAGCGCCTCGCGCAGCGCGGCACGGTCGCCGGCATGGCGCAGCGGCGGGCTCATCACGTACTTGGCGCCCGCAAAGCCGTCCTCGCCCTGCTCCAGATAGCAGGTGTCGTCGAGCATCAGATACTGAGGGCAGGTCTCGACATAGATATTCTTCTGCCCGCGCGCCTTGGCCGCACGAATGGCCTCGAGCCCCAACTTGGTCGAAAGGTGCACCACGTTGACTGGGGCGTCGCCGGCCAGGTGCGCCAGATACAGCAGGCGGCTCACGGCTTCGGCCTCACACACGTCCGGGCGGCTGAGCGCATGCCCCTCGGGCCCATGAATCCCCTGCTCGTACACGCGCTTCTGCAGCTCATTCACCAGCGTACCGTTCTCGCAATGCACGCACAGTATGCCGCCAATACGCTTGAGCTCCTCGAGCACCTCGAGCGTCTCGGCATCGTCCAGGCGCAAATGATCGTAGGCAAAGTAGGTCTTAAACGACGATACGCCCGCCTCGCGCATAGCCGAAAGATCGGCGCGGTTGCGTTCATTCCACTCGGCGAGTGCCATATGAAAGGCGTAGTTGGCCGTGCAGGTTCCGTCGGCACGGCGATGCCACTCGGCCAAGGCATCGGGCATGGTCACGCCGCGGTCGGCCGTCGCGTAGTCCACGATGGTCGTCGTACCGCCGCAGGCAGCCGCACGCGTGCCGGTTTCAAAGCTATCGGCTGTCCAATCCATGCCGGTCCAGCACTGCATGTGCGTGTGGCCGTCGATAAAGCCGGGAAACACCCAGCAGCCCGCGGCGTCCTCGACGGTATCGTCGGCGCCCGGCTCAATCGCCGCGGCAATCCGCACGATCTTATCGCCCTCCATGGCAAGATCGGCGCGGCGAAGCCCCTGGGGCGTCACGAGCGCGCCGTTTTTGATGATGATCATGTTGCTCCTTATCGATTCATACAGTTGGCCACGCGATCAAAATACGAGCAGGCGGCAATATGCTCCGCTATGCGTCGCTGTCCCTTGGCGGTATCGACATCCCACAGCTCGTAGGCACGCGCTTCGACCAGCGTGACGTCGACGCGACCTTTGAGAATCGAACCGCCGCCGTCCTTGCCCTCAAGACACATAAGTGCATCGAACAGTTCCGCCGGAAAGAGCACCGGACTCGAAGGCTCACCGCTGCACGCCAAGCGCACCGGATGTTTGCGGCCACGCTCGTCAAACGCGTGAACCATGGCATCAAAAGAATCCGCGCTCACAAGCGGCTGGTCGCCCGGCAAAAAGAGGCAACCTTTCCAGTTGCGTTCGACTCCCCACGAAAGGCCCGCACGGACGCTTTCGCTGCGCAGCTCGCCATCGTGCAGCACGCACGGGCAATGCTTGTCCTCGCAAATCTGGGCGACCTCGGGCCAACGCGTCGAGACCACAACGTCAAAGCCCCGGGGAACCGAATCGATGGTCCGGGCAATCAGCGGCTCGCCATAGATATCGGCAAGCATCTTGTTAGAGCCAAACCGCTTGCCCTCGCCCGAGGCCATAATGACGCATCCAAGTTTCATGGTGATACCTCCCCTGAAACCATCGTACCCATAACTCGCGCCGCGGGCATCCACATCGAAAGCACTTATCCCGCACGCCCGCGATGCAAAAAAGGGGCACCCCGCCGATTGGCAGAGCGCCCCCTTTACATGGCTTACCTCAACCCGGCTTTAGGCCTGGAGCCAACGAGCGGTGTTGCGCTCGTCGAGGGCCTTGAGGGTAGCGGCGGGATCGGCAACCTTCTGCAGGAACATCATGGCAGCGATGGCGTACGGCTTGTAGCTGGCCTCCTTGTACATGCCCACGCGGTGCATGTCGAAGACGTCGGCGTTAACCTCGCCGTGCTCGCAGGAGACACCGGAGATGTCGGCGGGCAGCGGGTGCATAAAGATGGTGTCCTGGCCGTTGGCAGTCTTCTCCATGAGCTCGGTCGTAGAGCACCAGTCCTGATGGGTGGCGTTCTGGGCGAGCAGCTCCTTCTCGAGCGCAGCGATGCCGGCGTCGTCGCCCTCGGCGTACAGGTTGGTACGCTTCTCCATGGCGGCAAACGGAGCCCAGCTCTTGGGGATCACGATGTCGGCGCCCTCGAAGGCCTCGGCCATGGTGTTGACCTGCTTAAAGGTGGTGCCGGACTCGGCGGCATAGCCCTTGGCGCGCTCGACGACCTCGGGCATGAGGTCGTAGCCCTCGGGGTGGGCCAGGGTGACGTCCATGCCAAAGCGGGGCAGCAGGCTGATCAGCGACTGCGGGCAGGACAGCGGCTTGCCGTAAGAGGGCGAATAGGCCCAGGTGACGGCAACCTTCTTGCCCTTGAGGTTCTCGAGGCCGCCAAACTCGTTGATGAGGTAGAGCATGTCGGCAGAGGACTGCGTGGGGTGATCGGAGTCGGACTGCAGGGAAATAAGCGTGGGACGGTGATCCAGAACGCCGTCCTCGTAGGCCTGCTGCACGGACTCGGAGACCTCGGCCATGTAGGCATCGCCCTTGCCGATGTACATGTCATCGCGGATGCCGATGACGTCGGCCATGAAGGAGATCATGGTAGCGGTCTCGCGGACGGTCTCGCCGTGGGCGATCTGGGACTTCTTCTCGTCCAGGTCCTGCAGCTCAAGGCCGAGCAGGTTGGCGGCCTTAGAGAAAGAGAAGCGCGTACGGGTGGAGTTGTCGCGGAACAGGGAGACTGCCAGGCCCGAGTCGAAGATCTTGGACGAGACGTTGTTCTCGCGCAGCTCGCGCAGGGCGTCGGCGACGATGTAGAGCGCCTTGAGCTCGTCGGTGGTCTTGTCCCAAGTGTGCAGGAAGTCGCTACCGTACATACCCTTAAAATCGAGGCCGTTCAGCTGCTCGACGAGCTCGGTAAACTTAGCGTCCATGGAAATGTCCTTTCTAAAGATGAAACGATCGCAATGAGTAGATGTGCTCCGGCATGCGCGTGTGGCTAGAACATGCAGAGCACCATGACGAGGACCCGCCACCGTTGAGGAAGCATGGGAGATAACGACCGCGGGCCCCAAGTCAACAGGGGGTGCCGGGGACACGAGCGTCCCCCGGCTCAACAAAATCGAGGAATGGGACTAATCGATCTTGTTGTTGGTCAGACCGGCACGGAACACGGTGGCGTCGCCATCGGCCTGGCTCGGATCGTAGAGGTTCAGGGCAGCCACATACATGGCGGCAGCGGTGACCAGGTCGTCCTTGTAGGTGACCTCGTTGGGAGCGTGAGCCTGAGACTCGGCACCCGGGCCAAAGCCCACGCAGGGGATGCCGTAGCGGCCCTGGATGGAGACGCAGTTCGTGGAGAAGGTCCACTTGTCGCACAGCGGGCGACCGGTGCGCTTGTCCATGCTGGGCTCGCAGCCGATGCGCTCGTCACCAAACATGGCCTTGTGGGCGTCGACGAGGGCCTTGACGTGCGGAGCGGTCTCCTTGTTGATCCACGTGGGGAAGTAAGCCTCGGTCTCGTAGACCTCGCCGGTCCAGGACGGACGGTCGTACATGTACATGGAGACCTTCACGTCGTCGCCGTACTTCTTGGCAGCCGGCAGGTTGCGGATCTCGTCCAGGCAGGACTCCCAGGTCTCGCCGGCGGTCATGCGACGGTCGATGGAGATGGCGCAGGAGTCGGCCACGGCGCAACGGCTGGGGCTGGTGTAGAAGATCTGGCTGACGGTGCAGGTGCCGCGGCCCAGGAAGCGGGCATCCTCGAAGTGCTCGGGATTGTACTTGGGGTCGAGCATCTTGACGAGACCCTTGATGTCGGTCGACTCGTCGCAGCCGTTGTTGTTGAGGGCGCGGACGTCGGCGATGATGTCGGCCATCTTGTAGATGGCGTTGTCGCCGCGGTCGGGAGCGGAGCCGTGGCAGGAGGTGCCGTGAACGTCGACGCGGATCTCCATGCGGCCGCGGTGACCGCGGTAGATGCCGCCGTCGGTGGGCTCGGTGGAAATGACGAACTCGGGCTTAATGCCGTCCTTGTTGTAGATGTACTGCCAGCACATGCCGTCGCAGTCCTCTTCCTGGACGGTGCCGACGACCATGATCTTGTAGCCCTCGGGGATGAGGCCCATGTCCTTCATCATCTTGGCAGCGTAGGTAGCAGAAGCCATGCCGCCCTCCTGGTCGGAGCCGCCGCGGCCGTAGATGATCTCGTCGGTCTCGTAGCCCTCATAGGGATCGGCGTCCCAGTTCTCGATGTTGCCGATGCCGACAGTGTCGATGTGGGAGTCGATGGCGATGATCTTGTCGCCCTCGCCCATAAAGCCCATGACGTTGCCCAGGCCGTCGACCTTGACCTCGTCATAGCCAAGGCTCTCCATCTCGGCCTTGATGCAAGCGACAACCTCGCCCTCCTCGCAGGACTCAGAGGGATGGGAGATCATAGCGCGCAGGAAGCGAGTCATATCAGCACGATGGGACTCAGCAGCAGCCTTGATAGCGTCGAAATCGAGTTCTTTAGCCATTGTTCATAACCTTTCAAACGAAGGAATCTACCTGTGAGGTGGCGGAGCGATACCTATTTACTCCGCCCCAACGATTAGCAAGTGGGATATTCGCCTTCCCAAACAATGCGGCGATACTGGTCGGGATCGGTGTCGCCCTCGGTGGAGAAGCAGAGCACGGAGCTCGTCTTGTCCAGGCCGATGAGCTCCTTGAGCTCGGCGTACTCGGGATCGAGCATGATGGTCTCGACCAGGCCGGTGGTCACTGCGCCGGACTCGCCGGAGATGACGCGCGGGTCGCCCTTCTCGGGAGCGCCCAGGGTACGCATGCCGCGAGCGGTGACCCAGTCGGGGCAAGACACGAAGGCGGTGGTGTGGTTGCGCAGGATATCCCAGCCCAGGATGTTGGGCTCGCCGCAGCACAGGCCGGCCATGATGGAAGGCATGTCGCCGTCCACGATACGCGGATCGCCATCGCCGGCGGCAGCACCCTTGTACAGGCAGGCGGCAGGCGCGCACTCGACCACAACAAAGGTCGGCGGGTTATCGGGATACAGGTTGGTGAAGTAGCCCACCACGGCGCCGGCCAGCGAGCCCACGCCAGCCTGGACAAAGACGTGCGTCGGGCGGTTGATGGCCATCTCGCGCAGCTGCTCGGCAGCCTCGGAAGCCATGGTGCCGTAGCCCTCCATGATCCAAGACGGGATCTTCTCGTAGCCCTCCCAGGCGGTGTCCTGAACGATAACGCCGCGCTCGCAGGCGTCGGCCTCGGCGGCCGCCATGCGCACGCACTCGTCGTAGTTGACCTCTTCGATGGTCACCGTGGCGCCCTCGGCGGCGATGTTATCGAAGCGGGGCTTGGTGGAACCCTTGGGCATGTGCACGACAGCCTTCTGGCCCAGCTTGTTGGCAGCCCATGCCACGCCGCGGCCATGGTTGCCGTCGGTGGCGGTAAAGAAGGTAGCCTGGCCAAAGTCCTTGGCAAGCTGATCGGAAGTCAGGTAATCGAAGGTGCACTCGGCAACGTCCTTGCCGGTCTCGTCGGCAATGTAGTTGGCCATGGCAAACGAGCCGCCCAGGACCTTAAAGGCGTTGAGGCCAAAGCGATAGCTCTCGTCCTTAACGCACAGGTTGGACAGGCCCAGACGCGCGGCCTGGCCGTCCAGGCGGGCAAGCGGAGTGACGGTGTACTGGGGGAACGACTGGTGGAAGGCGCGGGCCTTCTTCACGTGGTCGAGACTCATGATTCCCAAGTGCTTGTCATCGCTCTTGGGCATCGTGTTGCTCGCCCACTGGATCTTATCGGCCATACGGTGAACTCCTTAGGTTCTCTCTTGCCGGCCCCCGCATACGCGTTTCAGCCCGATCCCATTCACACGGCTGAACTTTTATGTGGATGCCAAACAAAAAGTTTGTTAGTAATGTTCTATCACACTTTTTGATTGGCATACCTAACGAATTGTTTGTTGCCGTAATCGGTACTTTTTCGCCGCCGAACGGTCACATAACGCAGCGACGCTTTCGTTATTTGCGAACAGGTGTGGTTTATGGCACAGTGAGCCCAAACTAATTTTTAGGAAGGTACCCATGACCCCCGCACAGATTGAGTTTTACAAGCGCCTCGCACACGGCCTGGCGCTCCAATTTGGCCCCAACTGCGAAGTCGTCGTCCACGATCTGGAGACCGAGGACGTAGACCACTCCATCGTAGTGATCGAAAACGGCCACGTCAGCGGGCGCAAACTGGGTGACGGCCCCAGCCATATCGTGTTTGAGTCCATGCACGAGGGCGCCACCGATGTACACGACCGCGAGCCGTACCTCACTAAAACCACCGACGGTAAGCTGCTCAAGTCCTCGACGATCTTTATCCGCAACGATGAGGGCAAACCCGTCGGCATTTTGGGCATCAACTTTGACATTACGCTTATGAAGGCTTTTGAGCGTTCGCTCGACGCCTTTACCGGCACCGGCGGCACGGGCTATACCGAGCCCGAGCCCATTACCAAGAACATCGGCGACCTGCTCGAGGACCTGCTGCACGAGTGCGAGCAGTTTGTGGGCAAGCCCGCGGCACTCATGACCAAAGACGAGCGCATTCGTGCCATTGGCTACCTCGACCGTCGCGGCGCCTTCCTCATTTCCAAGTCGAGCGAGCGCGCCTGCGAGTTCTTTGGCATCTCCAAATACAGCTTCTATAGCTACCTCAATGAGGCCAAGGCGGCGGCCGGCGACAAGTAGGCACTCGCCCGGATTGACCCTCCCCTTTTGGGCGCGAGTTCTGGAAAGCACGAATCCAAGACCGAGCCGCTTGGGAAGTTCCATATAATCGATGTCATTAATATTTCGAAAGGATGGAACAGAATGGCGTTGAGCAAGGCATCATGCACCGGTCGCGGATTGATTCCGGCAATTGGTGGACATGTGCACCGCATGTTCGATGAGAGTGAAGACGACCTGTTTTCGCTGAGCCTTGACGACGTGATGAATGATCGCCCGTGGACCGCCGACGAACTCATGGGCGGCGGGACTCGCCCGTCAAACCCCAATCCCGCACTTGCGCCTAAGACCGCATCTGCGCCGACTCCTGCGCAGTTGGCTGTTTCGACGCCCGCGCCTACGCCCGCACCCACTTCGGCGCCCACGACCGCTCCCCGCCCCGCAAGCGACCCGTCCGAGACCGCGGCATTTCTCGCTGCAGCGACGCAGGGCAAATCGGCCGACAGCACCGTTATGTACAGCGCCCAGCAGTTGCCTGTTCCTGCGGCACGCAAGCCTCCGATCGCAAGGCTCGACGAGCCCGTTGCCCATCAGGTTGCCTACGATTCCTGGGCCACAGCCGATCTGGATGAGACCTCTACCGGCATGCCGGCGCTCGACGTTCCAGTTAACCCGCTTTTTGCCACCAACACGAGCGCCGTGGACTATGAGGGCGGTGCAGCATATTCCGATTATTCCGATGACTATGCTGGCAATGGTCGCATCGAGACCGAGGGTTATGGCACCGCATCGAGCGATTATCTCAACGATCCGTACGCTGCCACGCCTGCACCGGAATATGACCCGGAGGCCGCGTCCGCGCCGGCGTATACCAAAAGCACGGGCGAAGAGCGCTTCGCCGATTATTACGCCAAGGAAAAGGCGCTGCGTTTCTCGGAATTTCCGCAGGCAGTCAAGGTTGCCTTTATCGCCATTGTCATTGCCCTGCTCGGTGTCATTGCGTTTGAGGGATTCCAGCTGTTCCGCGGCCCCACCCAAGCGGAGTCGGAAACCCAGCAAAAAGAGGACGATAACCAGTACCTGGACATCAACACCCTCAAGGGCGACCCCAACGACGAGGACGACGAGTAGCGAGGGCTGAAGGCGACCACAGGATCCCGCATCCAGCACCGGCTTCTAAGTGCTGTTTTGGCATCCAGCTACACTTTTCCGGATAATTTGCCTATCGAATTTGACACTTTTCCGAAGTTTTAAGGTGCCTATTTCGACACTTTTCCGGATGAAAGCCGAATAATCACTTGGGAAACTAACGCCGTTCACGCGTCATTTCGCAGGCGGCGTTTGATTTCCGTCCGTACACGCTGATAGACTTCCTCTTGCCCGCAAGCAGCGGGCGCGTTTTATCCAGAGTCGGGGTAGAGAGTTGGCTCCACGATCCCGACGCCAACCGGCCAAGAGGCACGGTGGCCCTGCCAATATCGATGAAAGGAGTCCGTATGGACAATTTCTCCGTGCGCAGTGAGCGCAACTTCCACAACCTGGCAGCCAAGCCAAAACGAATGCATCTTCTGGACAAGCCGAACGGCTATGCCTCGGCCATGGTCAAGAGCAGTCTCCCCCACCAGATGCGCTTTACCGTGCAGGCGCTCGAGAAAGAGCTCTACACCGCCGGCGACCCGCACGTACTGCAGATCAAGCTGCTTGGAGACGACTCGCGCGAGCTGTCTAGCTGGAAGCTGTTTGCCGACGGCACGTGCGTCGCAAGCGGTTCGGGTGACTTTGCCCGCGAGTGCTTCTGCGAGGGAGCTGAGGTGTTTCTGGACCTGTGTCGCGACGCCGTCGAGACTGCCGAGCTGTGCCAGTGGAGCGAGAGGGAGTACGAGCTGTTGGGTGCCGCGCGCGGGATTGCGGGGGGGTGTAGGAACAGAAGCCTCATGACGGTGGCCTCAGCTGGAATGACGTATCGCTCGATAAATGATCTCAACAACGTAGCCGATGCGCCGCATTTCACCTCAAAGGCATTGAGCGATCAGGAGGCGTCCAGCATTTCTTTGATATCCCCAATTGATTGTTCCGAGAAAGTCTCTTCATGTCCTTATAATCGCCCTTACGAGAAACGTGGACGAGACAGGCGTCCATATGCCGTCTCTAAACTAACGAGCCGTTCGCGGAAAGAACATCTGGCTAGCATGGGCCAAAGATATACTGGTATCGCTGCAACAATTATGGAAGATCGGCACCACCAATGACCTCCTTGAAATTCTCCAGGCGCTTCGCGCTTAGCCTGCTCGCCTCGCTGTCCGCCACCGTAGCGCTTGCTTTGCCCTCAACCGCCCTAGCCGCGTCGGACCCGAACCCGCCCAGCATCTCCAACGTGACGATATCCGCGACGACAGTCACGGCCGGCTCCACGCTGCATGTCGGCTATAGCGTCGATGATCCTGACGGGGTACGGTCCGTCACGCCCATAGTCGAAGTCCTTGTCGAAAACGATACCGGAGACCATGGAATCAGTTCCCGTCTCGCCTTCTCGTCGACCGGCAACACGACCGCGGGCTTCGATATCTCCACCTCCCCGAGCGACCGGCCCTGCAGGTACCGGATCATCGGCCTCGGCGTGACCGATAGTCTTGGATGGGTTACCGATGTCTACGACACGACGTATGCCGAGGAGAAGGGGCTCGACTGTCCGACCTTCACCACCGACCCCCTCGAGTATGAGGTGACCGAGGGACCCGAGGACCAAAACCCGCCGACCGTGTCCTCCGTGTCGCTCTCGAGCAGGGAGGTCGCAACCGGTGCCGACCTCCACATCTCTTGGACCGTCTCCGATGCCGACGGCGTTCGCTCCGTTTCCCCCATACTGCGGCAGGGCTGGGAGAATTCGGACGACGGCTGCTCTGTTTCGTCAGCCTATTATCACGGAGGCTCGTCTATCGACGGGTTTGACCTCACATTCGACAGCAATAGGATCGGAAGGCACAGGCTGATCGGCCTTTCGGTCACCGATGGCCTAGGGTTCGAGACCGATGTGTACGAGAGTTCCTACGCCAGGGCCAACGGCATTTCGGGCGCGACTTTCTCGGTTGGCGACCCGAGCGAGCTGTGCTTCGAGGTGACCGGCAGCGCGATCGACCGGAACCCGCCCACGGTCTCGAACGTTTCCATCTCCGCGAAGAGGGTCCCCGTCGGCGGGATCCTCCGTATCTATTGCAATGTAGGCGACGCGGACGGCGTAAAGTCTGTCTCCCCGATCCTCGGCGACCCCGGCTATGTCGAGGACCCGAACTCTTTAAAGACCCGCAAAACGTTGAGCTGCAGCTACGATGCGGCAAGGGGCTATATCGAAATCGAGTTCCCCACGTCGCTCTCGATGGGCTCGTTTGAAATCCAAGCCCTCGCGGTCCTCGACAAGACGGGCCACGAGACCTTCGTCTACAGCTCCGCCTACGCCGAGCGTAACGGCAAGACCGGCGTTCAGACCTTTGATGTCGACGACGCGGGGGACGTCACCTTCGACGTGACCGCTCCGCTGTATGCCGCCACCAAGGGCGACGGGCAGGCGTATGCAAAGGACGGCGAGGCCGGTCTGACCTTCCGCTTCAGCGGTCCTCTCGATGAGTTCACGCGTCTCCTCGTGGACGGAACTGAGGTCTCCGCCGAGAACTACACCGCAACCAGGGGCAGCACGATTATCGAGCTCAGGCCGTCCTACCTGGACACGCTCGCCGGCGGCGGACACACCGTCACGGCCGTCTGGAAGGACGGGACGGCGACCGATGCGTCCTTCACCGTGGAGGGGAAGGCCCAAGGGGAGCAGGCGGGCGGAAAGACCGACGTAGATTCACCCGGCGACAACAAAAGTGATCCTGCCACTCCTGAAAAGGACGCCGACGAGGCGGCTACAAAAAAGTCGGGACGCACGACAGCCGATGAACCAAAGCTCGCTGCAACCGGCGACTCCACTTGGATGGCCAGCATCGCATTGGCCATGGCGGCCACGGCCTGCTTCACGGCAGCGAGAAGGCTTGAGCCCAAGCAGCATAGGCACGAACAGTAGCTCAAAGCGAACTCAACTGGGAAGGGCAGATGGATAGCCGTCCTTCTCTTATAATCAACCCAATCCGCTGAAATGCAATCAGTTAACGAGTTTCGCCAGACGCTCGGCCTCTACCCCGCTCTAGCAAGCCACCAGGCGATGAGATAATGCCCACGACTATCAACGTAAGCAAGGAGCGCGCTATGGCAGACAACGAGACCAAACCCTCGGCGAACGACGGCCGAGAGGAGCTCGTGGCAAAACAGCTCGCATCGACCAAAATCCACCTCGCGCTCACTCAGAAGCGGGTGGACGTCTCCGGCGCCATCAAGCTACCGCTCGAGCGAATTCCCCAACTCGGCGTGGCGTTCGCCTCGCTCCCCTCGATGTTTCGCACCGTCACCAACACGGTGAGCGTGCCCACGCTGCTCCAGGCGACTGACAAATATGGTAACCCGCTCGATCCGTCGAAACTCAACACGTTCAAGGACGGCAGCGGTCTCACAGGGGGCTACCGCGACGCCGCCAAGGGCCTTGGGCAGGCGCGCTTCCACGTAGTCGAGGGCGACATCGCCACGAGCGTCACGCAGGTGCCTTACGATCCAACATCGCTATTCATGGCAGCCGCAATCGCGCAGATAAACCAAAAGCTCGACTCCATCCAGGAGTCCGTCGACGAAATGTTCGAGTACATGCGTCAGCGCGACAAGGCCAACATGCGTGGCAACCTCAAGACGCTCGCAGACATCCTCAACGGTTACGGCCTCAACTACGGCAACGCCACCTACATGGCAAACGCCCATATGAAGGTGCTCGACATCAAGCAGTCGTCCGCGCAGGACATGGAACTCTTCCGCTCGCAGGCACAGGCGGATCTGAAAAAGAAAGGGTTCATCGAGGTGCGAGACGGCTTGGGCAGACGCCTCGACAAGGTGCTCGACTACCTCAAAGACTGCCAGCTCGCCACCTACATCCACGCGTTCTCGCTGTTCCTCGAACCCATGCTCGCCCAGAACTTCGAGCCCGCAAAGCTCGCGGACGCCACTGCGAAGATCGAGGCTGATTCGATCGCGTACCGCGAGCTCTACACCGACTGCTACAACGCACTCGAAGCGGGGGCTGTCGACACCGTCGATGCGGCACTGCTGGGCGGTATCGCGTCCGCGGGCAAATTGCTCGGTCACGCCATCGCAAAGACCCCCGTGGGTGACCATACACTCATCGACGAGGCGCTCGAAGGCGCAGGAGAGAGCATCGGAAAGTTCAACGACAAGCAATCCGAGAAACTCCTCGAAAAGCTCCATCAGGCAAAGACGCCCGACGTCACGCCGTTCAAGCAGAGCGTAAAGGAGATCGACACCCTCTACAACCGCCCCGCGCAGATCGCCGTGGACGCCGAGAACGTCTACATCTTGCCTGCCAAGCAGCAGGAAGAGTAACGATACGCGACAGGCACGCGCCATGCAGACAGCTAACGCCCCTACCTTCCCGCCGCCTTCAGCTTCAGCAGCAGGTCGCCCAGCTCGGGGCACTTGCTAGAGAGGCGTGTCTGGGCCCGCTCGCCCATCCCCCAACGTTGGCGGACTTCTTGGGCGCGCGGACTCACGTGATAGTCCCCGTCCATCACCTGCTTGAGCAGCTTGGCGGTCACGCGCGCATCGGCTAGGGCGCTGTGGGCATGGCCCGTCGACTCGTCAAACTCGATGCCGAACCACGTTGCCGCGTCGCCCAACGAGACGCGCCCGTGGCTGCCAACGTCCATGATCGAGGTGTAAAACGCCTGCAGGTCGGCCCAGTCCGTAGGAAATGTGGAAAGGTCGATGTGCTTTGCCTGGCACTCGGTCAAAAGCTGCCGACGGTCCGCACCGCTCCAACAGACCACCTGGGCGGAGTAGCGACCGATCCAATCGCTGAGCCTTTTTATCACCATGTAGAGCAGATCGGCCATCGCGGTGTCCACGGCCGATATCCCCGTGAGCTCGCGGACGGGATACGCAACGCCTTCGGTAAATTCCGTCTGCACAAACTGCGAGAACTCGCCCATAACGTTGCCGTGGTAATCGAGCTTAACGGCGCCGACCTCGATAATCTCATTGCGCAGCCCACGGCGCTGGCGCTGCTTTGGCACCGGCGCAAACTCAAAGTCCAGCACAATCTGGCGCGCAAAGTTCGTCGTATCGATAGCCGAGATACACGGCGTCTTTTCAGCTGACACGGTTAGGGCCTTTCTCCGTTGCTTGCCGCTTGTTACATAAGCGGCTACATTGCCGTAAGGTTAGGCGCTCGTGCGGACATGAAATCGGAGCGCAATGCCACGCGCGCCAGGCACACGCCATGCAGACGGCCCCAAGAGAGTCGCCCGCTCTATTCAAATGCATGAAAAAGATTTAGGCCCGGTGACTTGAATCAGCGGTCATCCCGGGCCCATCAGAGCTCGTAGAGCTCTTGGTTGCTTTGGTCTCGCTCTTCACGGCGCTTATCGAACTTTCCGAGGCACTCAAGCAGCATTCGAAGCATAACAAGTCGCTGCCATTAAGGCACTGACCTCTTGACCAAGCAACGGCGCTGCCCAGCTATCACCCTTGGGCTGCCGTCAACTTTATTCTATCCGCGAGCATCTGGTTTACCAAATGGATTTTCGGTAAAGGAAGCACGGCACGCCCGCAAAACCACTACGCCCCAAGTGCCGCCATGGGAATCACCGCCACGCCGTCGTCGCGTGTGTAGGCAATGCTCCCCTTTCCAACCACGACCGCCAAAAACGCCGGCGCGGCATTCTGGGCGGCAGGATTGGAGAGCACTTTCCTCTCCAGCGCCTTGAGATTTCTCGCTCCATCGTCTGCTTTCGCATCACTCAGCTTGACCTCGATGGCTCCCCAGCGCCCGTCGTGCTCAACGATCAGATCGACCTCAAGGCCCTTCTCATCTCGGAAATAATGGACACTGTTGTCGACACCGCCGTAGGTGGAAAGGAACACGCGCACGTCGCGCAGGACGAGATTCTCAAAGAGCATCCCCAGCGTTTGCATATCGCCAAGCAGCCGCTCAGGGGTAGCCCCCAGCAACGCCGCCGCAAGTGACGGGTCACAGAAGTAGCGCTTGGGGCGCACGCGAACGCGGGCCTTCGAGCGCATGGGCGGCTCCCATCCGCACAGGTCCTCGGTCAGCTTGAGCCTGTTGAAGAGGTCCAAGTACGCAGCGATGGTCCTCTCGTCGGGGCCCGCCTCACCGTACGAGGCGTCCTTTACGAGCGTCTTGTACGTGACAGCCTGGCTCTCGTTCATGGCAAGAGCTCGCAAAAGGCCGTGTGCAAGCTCGGGCGACATGCCCTCGTCCAGCACGTTGACGTCGAGCACCGAGTGCACGTACTGGCTTGCCGTCTCTCGCGCAAGATCTTCCGAAAGCCCAAGATTTGCAGGCCAACCGCCCCTGCAGCACCAGCGGGCGACGTCATCCACCGTGCTCTCGCGACGCTGAGGGGCAAAATCCTCGCCCTTAAAGAGGCTTGCCAGTGACACGAGCGGCTCGCCGTCGCCCGACTCACACAGGGCCATGGGGCGCATTGACAGACGGGCGATCCTACCCGTGCCGGAATGACGAACATGGCTGCGCTCCTCGCTTTTGAGCGCGGTCGAGCCCGTGAGCAAAAGTGTCCCCCGTTCGTTGCCGCTCGCGTCCACGAAACGCCGGGCGGCATCCCAAACCTCGGGCACCTCCTGCCATTCATCGACCAGGTGTGGCGCATCGCCGATGAGCGCCAGGCTTGGGTCGACCTCTGCCGCCGCACGCTGCGCAGGCTCATCGAGCCTGGAGACGCTCGCCGAGCGAGAGAGCGCCGTCCAGGTCTTGCCGCACCATTTGGGGCCGTTGATCTCCACACAGCCAAACGCCCGCATAAGGGTGTCGAGGCGCTCCTCTATGAGCCGGGGCCTATATCCCTTTTGGGTCAATCTCTTTGGTGCATCCATAGACGGCCGTCCCTCTCTATCACGCGATATGCGAAATTACGCCATTCTCAATGCTGATTTTACGCTACTTTCAATGTAGTTTTTACGCCATGACAGATGTAGTTTTTACGCCATTTTCATTGAAGGTTTTACGCTTGGCATCCTTAGCGCGACCCATTCCGAGCATCACATCAGAGCGTGCTTGGTTATCTCCGCTCGCACATCTCGGCAAACGAAATCAGCTTGGCATCTCCCCTGCTCGCCGCAGCTTCCTGACATCCTTGCGTAAAGCCTCGCTTCGAGAAGATCGCATAGCTTTTGTGCTGCCGCCTAAAGAGCTCGCTTCGATGCACGAGCTTTTGCAGCACGTCTTCGCCCACCGGTTCACTGCGCCATTTGCATTCCGCAAACAGCGCAGTGCCCTCGCCATCGTCAACAATCAAGTCGATTTCTTCCTGCGTATGCGTGCGATTATCCGTCCCCCACCAGCGCCCAACGCTTGCCGGAACCACATCAAGCTGGCCCGCCCGCGCGAGTTCGTACACGTATTGTCTGCATATAAGCTCAAAGACCGTACCCATGTAATCCGATACGTGCGGCTCAATGCGCTCATACGCCATCTCGGCCATATCGTTTTGAATCAGCCCGATGTTCTGCGGAACAAACTTGTACCAGAACCTAAACATCTGATCGCTCAGCAGATACACGGCTCGCTTATTGCTCGTCTCGTTTAGGGGCAGCTCGCGCTCGACAATCCCAAGCGACGCCAGCTTATCCACATAGCTCTTTACGTTGCTCGCAGGGATTCCCGTAGAGCTCGCAATCTCCGAGATCTTCGAGCGCCCCTGGGCAATTGCTTGCACGATCGCATCATATTGCTCGGGATTGCGGCACTCCTGCAATAGCAGGTTACTCGGCTCCTCAAAGAGATAGCCCGTAGGAGTAAGAAAAAGACGTTTGATGTTGTCCTTGAGCGGTGCGGCAGGATCGACTTTCTCGATATATGCAGGAATGCCACCCGTCATGCCATAGCAAACTGCAGCGTCTTCGCGACCCATGCTCTGCCACAGGCCGAGGGTCGTCATAAAATCGAGCGGCATGATCTTAAACTGGGCCGTACGCCTACCGTATAGCGGACTCTCGTAGCCCAACACCTGCTCTTCCATAAACGAAAGCGACGACCCGCACAGGATAAGCATAAGCTTGGTCTCTTTGTACAAGTGATCGATCTTGTCTTGCAGCAACGAGCTGATCTCGGGATTCGATTGGGCGAGATAAGGATACTCGTCGATCACGACAATCAAACGTTCCGTACGAGCCATGGTAGCCAATGCATCGAACGCCTCGTCAAAACTACGAAACGACACGCCAGCAACACCAACGGAGCCCGCAAGTATCGCCTGGCTAAAGCCATGCAGGTTTGCCTCTGCATTGGTGCGACGAGCTTGAAAGTAAATAGCCTTCTTGCCTTGGATAAACTCTGTGATAAGACGCGTTTTGCCCACGCGACGGCGGCCGTAAATCACAGGCATCTCAAAGGAGCCCGTGCCATACAGTCGATTGAGCTCGGACATTTCCGCCGTTCTTCCGATAAACATAGGGCCATCCTTCCTTTACGTTATAGCTAGCTATATTATACTTTCCTATAATATAGCTAGCTATAACGTAATTCGACAAGCGGCGCACGCAAAAGGGTCGGTACACCACCGCACGTGGACCGTTCCGGAAAATGTATCCCGTTCTGGAGCCAAAAACTGGGCCGTAGTTTCCGCCAAACATGCCATCCGGAAAGCGTGTCCCGTTCTGAGCGCCAAATCCGGGACGCAGTTTCCACTCCAAACAAAGGGCCCCGGCTCGCGATGGAGCCGGGGCCAAAGGCGCAGCGTATGTAGTTGATGTTGAGCGCGAACAGCTCGTCAGCAATGGCCGTCCGCGCCCTACCCTACCCGCGGTTGCGGACGCGGCTGTAGGGCGTATCCACCATGGGCAGATTTGGACGCAGCTTGCCGTCAAACGCGCGGTAGGCGTTCTGTACGGCGGGCGCCGTGGGGATCGTTGCGATCTCGCCGATGCCCTTGCCGCCGTATGCCACGGGCAGCAGCTCGTCCTTCTCCACGTAGATGGCGTGGATATCCGGAATCTCGGGCGCACGGAACAGCCCGAGCGTGCCGTACCTTGCCTGGGGCACGCAGTCCTTGAGCGGCCAGTCCTCGGTAAGCGCATAGCCCATACCCATGAGCACGCCGCCTTCGATCTGACCCTGGATGGAGATGGGATTGACCACCTTGCCGGAATCGTGCGCAGCATAGACCTCGCTCACGCGGCCGTCATCATCCAGAATGACCACATGCGTGGCAAAACCGTAGCAGATGTGGCTCTTGGGGTTGGGAACGTCGGCGCCCAGCTTGTCGGTCGGCTCCAGGTACACGTACCCAAACTCGCAGCCCTCGAGCGCCTTGATGGCGGCAGCGGGATCTTGAGGATGCATACCCTGGCCGGCGACGAGTTCCTGTGTGTGCAGCTGATAGGCGCGACCGTCGTCGTACTCGATCTTGACGCCATCACCATGGGCGCTCACAGGAGCATCGGGTGCATGCTTGCCGGCCTCGATGTCAAGCATGGCATCGCGCAGCAGGAAGGCGGCACCGCGCACGGCCTCGCCGGTCACGACCGTCTGACGCGAGCCAGACGTGGTGCCGGAGTCGGGAGCGTTCTCGGTAGAGCACTCGCCATTGGCGATGCAGCGAAGCGGCAGGCCGCATGCCTCGGCAACGTCCTGCAAAAAGACCGTGTTGCAACCCTGGCCGATGTCGGACGTGGCGGCATAGACCACGGCCACGCCGTCCTCGATGCGAATCTTGCAGCGGCCGGCATCGGGCAGGCCAACGCCCACGCCGGCGTTCTTCATGGCGCAGGCGATACCGGCGTGTCCGGGATGCGCATAGTAGGCATCCTTGACCTCGAGCAGCGTCTCCTTCAGCGCCGTGGAGCAGTCGGCAATCTGGCCGTTGGGCAAAACCTCGCCCGGCTCGATGGCGTTTCGGTAACGAATCTCCCACGGATCCAGGCCGACCTTCTCTGCCAGCAGGTCGATCAGGCTCTCGAGCGCAAACTCGGACTGGCAAACGCCAAAGCCTCGGTACGCGCCGGCGGGCGGGTTGTTGGTGTAGTAACCAAAACCGCGAATGTCGGTGTTCTGGTACTTGTAGGGGCCGACGGCATGCGTGCAGGCGCGCTCGAGCACCGGGCCGCACAGCGACGCGTAGGCGCCGGTGTCAAAGTTGATCTCGCAGTCCAGACCGGTAAAGTTGCCCTCGGCGTCGCAGCCCAGCGTAAAGGTGCCGTCCATGGCGTGGCGCTTGGGATGGAACGCGAGCGACTCGGCACGCGTGAGCTTGCACTTCACAGGACGCTGGAGCTTATAGGCAGCAAGCGCGGCCAGGTGCTGGATCGAAACGTCCTCCTTGCCGCCAAAACCGCCGCCCACAAGCATGGTCTCGACAACCACACGCTCGGGCTCGTTGTCCCAGCCAAACATGTGGGCGCACTCTTTGCGCGTATCGTAGGCACCCTGGTCGGTCGACTGCACCTTGACGCCGTTCTTGTACGGGAAGGCGACGGCGCACTCGGGCTCCAAGAAGGCATGCTCGGTAAAGGGCGTGGTAAAGCGCTGCGTCACGGTGAACGCGCTCTCCGCTAGCGCCTTGGCGGCGTCGCCGCGCGTCACGTGACGGCTCTGGCACACGTTGTCCTTGAGTTCCACCGTGTTGCCAAAGGCAAAGAAACTGTCATGCAGGCGCGGGGCGTCGGCAGCCCTAGCTTCGACAATGTTGCGCACGGGCTCCAGCGGCTCGTAATCAATCTTTACGAGCTTCTTAGCCTTCTCGAGCGTCGCCTCGTCCTCGGCAACCACCAGCACGATGGCGTCACCCACGCAGCGGGTGATATCGCCCTGGGCGATCATGACATCCCAGTCCTGGATAAGGTGGCCGACCTGGTTGACCGGCACGTCCTCGGCGCGCAGGATGCCCACCACACCGGGCAGGGCCTCGGCCTTGGAGGTATCAATGGAGAGCACGCGGGCGCGCGGATACTTGGAGCGCACGGCGCTAGCATAGGTCAGGCCCGGCTGATCGAGCTCGTCGATGTCGTCGGGATACTTGCCCTCGCCGAGCACCTTCTTGCGCACGTCGATGCGGAAGGCGCGCTTGCCCACACCGTAGTCGTCGCCGCGCTCCAGGTCCTCGTCGATCTGCTTTTCGCCGCGGAGCACCGCAGCTGCCAGCGAAATGCCCTCGATGATCTTCTTGTAGCCGGTGCAGCGGCAGACGTTACCGCGAATGGCGTACTTGATCTGCTCCTCGGTGGGCTCGGGGTCCTCGGCGATGAGCGCCGCGCCCGCCATGACCATGCCGGGGATGCAAAAACCGCACTGCACGGCGCCCACGGCGCCAAAGGCGTACACAAAGGCCTCGCGCACGTCCTCGGGCAGGCCCTCGACGGTCACGATATTACGGCCGGCGGCAAGAGCGGTGGTCAGCACGCACGCCTTGACGGCCGCGCCGTCCACATGGATGGTGCAGGTACCGCAGGCGCCCTCGGAGCAGCCGTCCTTAGCGGAATGGATATGCAGGTCGTCGCGCAAGTAGCGGAGCAGCGGCTTGTTCTGAGTCGTCGTGCGCTCGACGCCGTTAACGGTAAAAGTGAATTCCTGTGCCATGGTGATTCCCTTCTACACGCCGGCGGCGATGCCGGTGCGGTCGTGGATGGCGCCATGCGGGCAGACGACGGCGCACATGCCGCACGACAGGCAGTCCGCGCCGTCGATATGGGCGCAGTTGTCCTCGATGCGGATAGCGCTGGCAGGGCACTTTTTGGCGCACATGCCGCAACCGATGCAGCTCGTGTCGCAGATCTTGCGCGCAATGGCGCCCTTGTCGGTGTTGTTGCAGCGCACCAGGATGTTCTGGTAGCCGGGAACGAAGGCAATCACGCGCTGTGGACACGCCATGCCGCACAGGCCACAGCCCGTGCACTTAGAGCGATCCACGCGGGCGATGCCATCGACCAGCGCAATGGCACCGTGGGGGCAGGCCGTGACGCAGGCGCCACAGCCAATGCAGCCTTCGCTGCAGCGGGCGTCGCCGCCTGCGGAGGCGCAACCGCTTCCGCAGGCAACGTAGGCCACGTTATGTTGAATGGATTTGGCCATAAGAGACTCGCCTATTTCTTAAGGAGATAAGGATAGCTGTCGCGCACGGCCTTGATGGTCAGGCGGACGGCCTCGGGCAGACCGGTGTTGACGGCATCGACCGAGACGGTGCGGACCGTGCCGGCGACGCGGACTTTAAAGTGGTCCTCGTCCACAGCCAGGAAGCCCTCGTTCTCGGAGTTCTCCATGTCCTGCTCGCTCCAGAACAGGGTGAGCTTGTCCTTGTAGGGACGACCCTCCTGGTAGGGGCAGAATACGGCGCAGTTGCCGCACTCGTTGCACATGCCATCGACGTGGACGACCTGATGTTTGGCCAGGCCCGGCACCTTAATTGCCACGTTGGCGCGGTTGGGGCACACGTCGCAGCAGACCTCGCACACCGAGCCGCAGCCCAGGCAGCGGGTCTTGGTGCAGTTGCGCTTGTCACGGCACAGCGACCCCTTGCGCTCGTAGCAGGTGTCCTCGCGGCCGGCCTGCTCGTTGCAGTCGACGTACTTGTTAAAGTCCACGCCGGCGATGGCACGGGCGACCTCGGCGGCGTCGGCGATAGCCTCGACCACGGTGGCCGGACCGCGACGGCAATCGCCTGCAGCCCAAACGCCCTCGACGCCGGTGGAGGTGGCGGCAAGGCGGCCGCGACGGTCGTGCTCGACGCCCGCGGCATCGTACAGGCTGGCATCGATGCCCTCGCCCACGGCGCAGATCACCGTGGTGGCGGAAAGCTCGACGGTCTCGCCCGTGGCGACGGGGCTGCGACGGCCGCTTGCATCCGGCTCGCCAAGCTCCATGACGTCGCAGGTCAGCACGGCGCCGTTAAGCGCCTTGGGGGCCAGCAGCTCGCAGAACTCAACGCCGTCGGCAAGAGCAAGATCGAGCTCTTCCTCGTCAGCGGGCATCTGCTTCTTGGTGCGGCGATACACCAGGCGCACGTTCTTCACGCCAGCAAGGCGCTTGGCCACGCGGGCCGCGTCCATGGCGGTGTTGCCGGCGCCAATGACCACGACGTCCTCGCCCAGCTCGAGCTTCTCGCCCTTCTTGGCGGCCTCGAGGAACTCCAGCACGTCGAGCTCGGCACCCTCGCCCAAGCCCGCAGAGCCGGGCATCCAGGCACCAGTGGCCACGACTACGTCGGTAAAGCCCTGGGCCTTGAGCTCGTCAATGGACTCCACGCGGGCGTTGAGCTGCACCTTGGCGCCAAAGGCCAGACAGAGCTCGGCATCGTGGGAGATATCGTCGCTCGCGATACGGAACTCGGGGATCACGTGACGGACCACGCCGCCGAGAGAGTCGCGGGCCTCGAAGATAGTGACGGGCACGCCGGCGCGCGTCAGGAAGAACGCCGTCGCCAGACCGGCCGGGCCGCCGCCGATAACGGCAACGTTGCGCTCGGCGTCGTTGGCAATGGCCTGGGCGCGCAGCTTGGGCAGCACGGCGGTCATGGCCTCGCGGGCGGCCTTGAGCTTGCTGGCGCGGATCTGGGCGCCCTCGGGCTCGTAGAACGCACGCTCGCAGGCACGGCCGCAGGGATGCGGGCAGATGGTACCGGTGATGAACGGCAGGGCGTTGCGCTCGATGATGATGTTGAGTGCGTCCTCGTAGCGGCCCTCGTCAACAGCCGCCAGATAGGCGGGAATATCCTGCTGGATGGGGCAGCTCGTGCGGCACGGCGTGGTAAAGCAGTCGGAAAGCGGGCTCTTGCCGGCGACCTTGCGGTCGGGCAGCGGGCGCAGCGGCTTCTTGTAGAGCGGGTTGGTGAGCGAGTCGGTCTGGATCGCAGTCACGGCCTCGAGAGAGACGCCCGCGAACGGCTTGCCATCCAGGTCGGTAAACTCGCCAGCCATCTGGCTAAAGCGCTCGTAGCCACCAGGCTTGAGTACGTCGGTCGCCAGGGTGACGGGCCAAATGCCGGCATCGTACAGGGCGCGGATGTTGTAGACCGTAGCACCGCCAGAGTAGCTAATGCGCAGCTTGCCATCGAACTGCTCGGTAATGCGACGGGCGGCCTCGATGGTCAGCGAGAACAGCGAACGGCCGGACATGTACATCTCGGTGGAGGGCAGCTCGTTCCTCGTCACGTCGACGGGGAACGTGTTGGTCAGCTTGACGCCAAACTCCAGGCCGCGCTCGGCACACAGGGCAATCAGACGCTCAAACATGGGCACAGCGTCGACCCACTGCAGATCCTCGCGGAAGTGCGTGTCATCGAAGACGATGTAGTCGAAGCCCAGCTCGTTGAGGCGCTGGCGAGCAAACTCATAGCCCAGCAGCGTGGGGTTGCACTTGATGTAGGTGTTGAGACCCTTCTCGGTAATCAGATAGGTCGCGATGCGCTCGATCTCCGCCGGCGGGCAGCCATGCAGCGTGGACTCGGTAATGGAGTTGGAGACGCGCGCCGGGATGGACTCGACAAACGCGGCATCGACATTCTCAAACTTGTCCAGGTTAGCGAGCGCCCACGTGCGGCACTCGTTCCAAACCTCGGAGCCGCTGGCGTCCTTCATGCCCTCAATGTACGCATCGACCTTGGGGCTCTTGATGCCCTCGAGGTCATAACCCACGGACATGTTGAAGACAAAACCATCCGGGCTGCCCAGGCCGTACTCGCGAGCGATCAGGTGGCAGGCAAACCATGCCTTCACGTACTCGGCAAAGGCCTGCGGAACCTCGAGCTCGGTCGACCACTCGCAGTTGTAGCACTCGTCCTGCGCCACGATGCAGGGCTTGTTCACACACTTGGAGAGCTCCTCGCCGTCCATAACCTGAACGGTCTTGAGCTCAAAGAAGCGGGAACCGGCCACGTAGGATGCCACGATGTTCTGGGCCAGCTGCGTATTGGGACCGGCGGCCGGGCCAAACGGAGTCTCGATGCGCTCGTCAAAAATGGGAAGCGCGCCCTCCTGGTTGGTCGTGACCATCTTGCGCACGCCAAAGACGGCGCCCTGAGTCTTGTGCTCCTCGATGATCCAGTTCATCAGCTGCGAAAACGGGATCGGCCTCATGATGTCGCTCATAATGAGCTCCTCTCTGTAACGCCCGGCGAGACCGCGCGACGGGCGCAAATACGGTGTAGCGCTAGCACAGCGCCGGCGACCCCGCGGAGGCCGCCTATACGCGCGTCGAACGCGGCGAAACATCCGACGCGCGTGAATCTACTTGTAATTAGTAGGTGCGTTCGTTGAGCGTGCTCCAGAGCTTCTTGGACTCAGCCATGGTCCACGCGTTGATCTTGTCCTCATCAATGCCAACGAACTCGCGATCCTTGTACAGGACGCGGCCGTTGATGATGGTGGTGCGGCAGTTTTTGCCCATCATGCCAAAGAGCATGTGGCCGTCGATGTTCTCCTCGCTCAGCGGCGTAAAGGGCTTGTAGTCCATGACGATGACGTCGGCGGCAGCGCCGGCCTCGAGCACACCGAGCTTGCGATCGAAGTACTTGCTGGCCATCTTGGCGTTGTTCTCGAACAGCATCGTCATTGCCTCGCACCAGCCCACGTTGGGCATAGCGGCGTTGTGACGCTGAATGATCAGGAAGACCTTGAGGCTCTCGAGCATATCGTGGGTGTAGGCATCGGTGCCCATGCACACGGGGATGCCGCGGCGGAAGAACTCGAGCACGGGGGCGCAGCCTACGGCGTTGCCCATATTGGATTCTGGGTTGTTGACGAGCCAGGTGCCGGACTCCTTGACGATATCCATCTCGGCAGGCGTCACGTGGATGCAGTGGCCGAGCATGGTGTCGGGACCCAGCAGGTTGTGCTGCAGCAGGCGCTCGACGGGGCTGATACCACCGCGGTTGAGGCGGGAATCCCACACGTCGTTCATGCCCTCGCACACATGGATGTGGAAGCCGGTCAGGCCGTTGTTGGCCTCGGCCATCTTATCCATGGTCTCGTCCGAAAGTGTAAAGGTGGCATGTCCGCCAAACATGGCAGCGATCATGTGGTTGTCGTTGTCGCGACGCTCCTTGGCGGCCCACTGGGCAAATTCGGCGTTCTCGGCAATGGCCTGGTCGCATTTTTCCTGGCCGCGGCGATCGGAGACCTCGTAGCACAGGCACGAACGCATGCCCAGCTCCTGAGCTGCATCCTTAATGGTAAAGAGGCTTCCCGGGATCTCGCAGAAGCTCGCGTGGTGGTCGAAGATCGTGGTGACACCATCGCGAATGGAGTCCAGAATCGTGGCATAGGCGCTTGCCTTGGTGCCGTCGAGTGTCAGATTGTCGTCGATCTTCCACCACTGCTGCTCAAGATTCTCCAGGAAGTTGGTGGGGTTGCAGCCCTTAATGGCAAGGCCGCGGGCCAGACCCGAGTAGATGTGGGTGTGGCAGTTGATGAGTCCGGGCATGATGAGGTTGCCCTGGGCATCGACGTACTCGGCATCCGGGTACTTGGCCTTGAGCTCGCACTCGGGACCTACTTCGACGATCGTATCTCCGTCAATGGCGACCGCACCGTTTGGAATGAACGGGGCCTGAGCATTGCGGGTAAAGACGGAACCGTTAGCGACCAGAAGCATAAATGCTCCCTTCAACATCAGGGGCGGGGTTTGACACCTCTGACATGGCGGAGTGCGAAGCGCCGGCCTACACCGGAAACGGGCCCTCTCCCGTCAACGCTTCACCAAAGGGACAAACCCTTTGAAGTGCGGCTTGGCACCGCATGACGTCGGCGGACGAGGCGATGCGCCCGCCGACGAATAGCACCGAATTGGTTACTTCTTGCTCTCGGGCAAGACCAGATCCACGGCAGCGTCCTTGGCAGCATCGATGTGCTGAGCCACGACCGGCGTCTGCGGAAGGATCAGGTTAAGGACAATGGCCATGATGGCGGTGGGGGTTACGGCATTGGAGCCGATGACGGTGGGCACCCAGGTGGGCATACCCTCACCGGCAAGGCAACCGCTGGCCATCCAGATACCCAGGCCAAAGACGACGGAGGTACCGACGATGGTGGTGGTGCGCTGCGTGAGGCCCTCGCGGGTGAACATGCGCACGCCGTTCATGGTGATGGTGCCAAAGACGCCGACGGTCGCGCCGCCGATGACGGGCTGCGGGATAGCGGAAAGGACGGCAGAGAGCTGCGGGAACAGGCCGGCGATGGCAAAGACGGCCGCGATGATCACAAAGACCCACTTGTTGACGACCTTGTTGGAGCAGATGATGCCCACGTTCTGGCCAAGGGCGCTGGTGGGAAGACCGCCCAGCAGGCCGCCGACCATAGAGGTGAGGCCCTGGGACACGATAGCGCCGGAGAGCTCGCGCTCGGTGGGCATACGGTCGATGGAGCCCAGGCAGGCGGCAGAGACGTCGCCGATAACCTGGATGGCAACCATGGGGAACACGACGGCAAGGGTAATGCAGACCTCGGGATCAAACTCGAGCGCATAGGGCATGAGCTTGGGAAGGGCGAAGACCTGGGCGGTGGCGACGCTGGAGAAGTCGATCATGCCAAAGGGGATGGAGACGATCATACCAACGATCATGCCAAAGAACACGGATCCCAGCTTGAGCGTGCCCTTGCCAAAGTTGGCGAGCGCAAAGACCACGGCGAAGGTGATAAGAGCGACGCACCAGGCCTGCGGGGTGCCCCACAGCGGCGTACCCATACCGCCGGCCATATACTTGACAGCCGTGGGATAGAGAGAGACGCCAATGGAGAAGATGACCGTACCGGTCACGACAGGCGGGAACAGCCACTTGATCTTGCTGTAGGCCAGACCAAAGAGGACCGCGACGGCGCCGCCGACGATCTCGCCACCCAGCAGCGCACCAAAGCTAAAGCCCGAGGCACCCATGGCCTGCAGGGCCGGCAGAAACGCGAACGAAACGCCCATGACGATGGGCAGGCCGCCGCCGATGCGACGGAAGGGAGCGAAGGCCTGAAGGGCCGTGTCGATCGCCGAAAGAATGAGCGCGACCTGGATGATGTCGGTGCTCTGCTGGCTATTAAAGCCGTAGACGCCGGCCATGATGACCGCCGGGGTAATGATGCCGGCAAACGATGCCAGTACGTGCTGAAGGGCACACGGGATCATTTCCTTAACGGGAGGCATACCTTCGCGAGTGAACAGGGCTTCAGTGCCGTTCGTAACCGTCTCCTGGGTCATTTGACCACCAATCCTCGAAGTAGTTGTTTTCGCATCTAACGCTCTATTGTGACGCAGTGCGGGGTTGAGGTTGTGCCTTCATTGCATATCGTATTAAAGATGATTCTCATTCTCAATAATAATTTTTTGTTATCAGACCATTCTTCAGCTGAAATAACGCATTTCCGCAGGTCAGGAAAGTGTCTGGTCAAAATAACATCTAACTTTTCTTTTGGTCAACCGTTTACCGCTAAATTCCTACCGTTCGTCTGCATTACGCAATGTACCTGCGGATATACGAGATGGTGGGCAGCGTGTTACCATGAGAAAAAATTGTTATGAACATTTCCGTTTTCACCCAAAGGAGTTGCCCGTGAACGAGACCGTACGCCGCTTTTTGCCGATGGTCGATTTTCTGGAGCAGATACTCGGCAAAAACAGCGAAATCGTGCTGCACGATTTCTCGGATCCCGACCACGCCATCGTCGATATTCGCAACGGCATCGTGAGCGGCCGCAAGGTCGGCGGTCCCGCCACCGATCTGGCACTCAAGATCATGCACGACGCCAAGTATCGCGACCTGCCGTTTATTACGGGCTACGAGGGGCGCGGTGCCGGCGGCAAGACGTTGGAGTCGGCGACGTACTTTATCCGCGAGAATGACGAGATCGTCGGTATGCTCTGCGTCAACACCGACCTCTCGACCGTACGCTCCATCAACGCCATGGCGCAGCAGCTCATGGCGTGCTTCGACGCGGCGCCGACGCGCACGGAGCCCGCCCCTATCGAGGTCGAAAGCCTTTCGGAGTCCACACAGGAGCTCATTGACCGCAGCATTGCCGAGTTGCTGAGCGCGCGCGGGCTGGATGTAGCGTCGCTTGGTCAGAGCGACCGCGTGGACGTCATTCGCCACCTCAACGGCAACGGGGTGTTCATGCTCAAGGGCGCCGTGGCCTGCGCCGCCACCGCGCTGGGCATCTCGGAGCCCAGCGTCTACCGCTACCTGCAAAAAGTTCGCAAGGAGGGCTAACGAGCAAAATGGAGCGCGGCTCCACAAGCGATCCCTCACTTAACAAAAGACCCTGCAGCTCGCACGCGCTGCAGGGTCTTTTTGCATGTCATGTTTAGTTGTTGCCAACGCCTTAGAGAGCGGCGACGACCTCGATCTCGACCAGACCGCCAGCCGGAAGGGCGGCAACCTGGAAAGCGCTGCGCGCGGGGAACGGGGCCTCGAACTTGGAGGCGTAGATCTCGTTCACGGCAGCGAAGTCGGCAATGTCGGCCAGGTAGACCGTGGTCTTGACGACATCGGCAAACGTAGCGCCGGCGGCAGTCAGCAGGGCCTCGACGTTAGCAAGGGACTGCTTGGCCTGGGCCTCGACGCCCTCGGGCATCTTGCCAGTTGTGGGGTCGATGCCCAGCTGGCCGGACAGGAACACCATGTTGCCGGTCTGGATACCGGGGGAATACGGTCCGATGGCTGCGGGTGCGTTATCGGAAGACACGACGGTCTTGCTCATGTTTTTCTCCTTACGATCAGATAGAGAGCGTGAGCGCGGCGTTCGCACCGGGAGGCACAATTCGGTCTGAACACCGCGCTTGATTTGGGATAGTACTCAAGGTTTCTGTTTGATGCAAGAATATTATCAGCTGGAGAGAATATTTTATCGCCCAACGGCGCCCGTTGGCAGCTGAACGGTTCTCCACGGGGTCAGCCAGCCTAAGCTGCTGAAGACTTTATCCCGCTTGGAGCACGGGCATCGCCTGCCGCAACGGCACCACTATACTTTTGAATATCTGAGCATTTTGAAAGGCAGGATATGACCGCAACCGCCAGTCGAACCACCAACCGCAGACCCGAGCTTTTGGCGCCCGCCGGAGGGCCCGAGCCCTTTGCCGCCGCGCTCGCTGCCGGGGCAGACGCCATCTACTGCGGCATGGGCAGCTTCAACGCCCGCCGCAAGGCAACCAACTTTACCGACGAGGCCTTTGAGCAAGCCTGCCGCGCCGCGCATCTAGCCGGGTCGCGCGTCTACGTCACGGTAAACATCGTCATCAAGCAGTCTGAGATGGGCGATGCGCTGCAACTCATCCATCGCTGCTCCACGCTGGGCGCCGACGCCTTCATTATCCAGGACTGGGGTCTGTTCTTTGAGGTCAAGCGCACCATGCCCGGCATCGAGACACACATCTCGACCCAGGCGAACATCCACGACGACCGCGGAACCCTTTGGTGCCGTGAGCAGGGCGCCGACCGCGTGACTCTCTCGCGCGAGCTCTCCATCGACGAGATCGCCGCCATTCACAACGCCGCGCCCGATGTGGACCTTGAGGTCTTTAGCCACGGTGCCATCTGCTTTTGCTACTCGGGTCTGTGCCTGCTGTCGAGCTTTGCCATGGCTGGCCGCTCGGCCAACCGCGGCATGTGCGCCCAGCCCTGCCGCCTACCCTACAAGCTAATTGACGAGAACGGCCGCTCGCTCTCCCCTGCCGGACGCGAGCGCGCGCTGTGCCCGCGCGACACCAACACTTCGCAGCTTGTTCGCCGTCTGTATGACGCCGGCGCCGCATCGCTCAAGCTCGAGGGCCGCATGAAGGCCCCCGATTACGTGTATTCCATCGTCGACGTGTATCGTCATCAGATTGATGACATGCTGGCCGATGTTTCGACCTCTAAGGATGAGGATGCGGCCCGCCAGCGACAGCTCAAGCGCTGCTTTAACCGCGACTTTACGCACGCCTACCAAGACGGTACCTCGGGTGACGAGATGATGAGCTACGAGCGCTCCAACAACCGCGGCCAGATCGTGGGCACGGTGCTGGGCAGCCGCCCGGCCAACCGCGATGTGCGCGGCCTCAAGCCCGACGACCGCCGTCGGCGCGCCGCCATCGCCCGCATTGAGTTGTTTGAGCCCGTGGGCAAGGGCGACCTGCTGGAGCTTCGCCACGATAACGAGTTTGACCAGTTCCTGACCACCATTGCCGCCGATGATGCCGCCGCCGGTGACATCATCGAGTGCCGCGTGCCTCGCAGCATGCCCGAGGGCTGCCGCGTGCGCGTGATTCGAAGCCAGCGCGCCATTGACGCTGCCGGCGCCGCGCTCAAGCGCGATGTGCTGCGCCGCCGCGCCGTTGATGTAACCGTTGTGGCGCGTTTGGGCGAACCGTTTGCCGTCACGCTTACTTGCTGCGACGCCCCTTCGCTTACGGCCACGGCCACGGGCTTTACCGTCGAGGCCGCCAAGACCCGCGCGGTCGAGGCGTCCGATCTGGTAGAGCATGTGGGCCGCATGGGGTCCTCGCCCTTTGAGTCCGCGAGCTTTGATGTGGCGCTCGATAAGGGCTGCGGCATGGGCTTCTCCGCTGTGCACAAGGTGCGCGCCGCCGCCTGCAAGGCGCTGGAGGAGGCCATTCTGGCACCGTATGACGAGCGTGCCCGCACGCTCGAGCTGCCGGTGCTCGACAAATGTACGCGGCCCATGCCCGAGCACTACCGCGACGAGCCGCAGATCTGCGCCACCGTCACCTCGCTCGAGGCCGCCGAGGCAGCGCGAGCGGAGGGTGCAACGCGCATCTACATGACCACCGACGCGCTCGATGCGGCCGAGCTCTCCCCCGCCGATGCGTTTGAGCAGGGCATCGTGCCCGTGCTCGACGAGGTCTGCCGTGCCGTTGACCACGAGCGCGTCGACCCGTGGGTTGTTGCCGGCGCCACGGTCGCTATTGGCAACATCTCTGAGCTTGCCCTGGCCGCCCAGGTTGGCGCCACGGCCGAGATTCGCTCTTGCCTGCCGGTGCACAACACGCCCTGCATGGAGGCGCTTGCCGAGCGCGGGGCCGGTGCGTTTTGGCTCTCGCCCGAGATCACGCTCGACGAGATTGTCTCGTTCGGCGCCGCCGCGCCCGCGACTCTGGGCATCACCGTCTTTGGCCGCCCACGCGTCATGACAAGCGAGCATTGCATTCTGCAGGTTGCCAACGGCTGCATCCACGATTGCGCCAACTGCCGCCTGCGTGCCCGCAAGCTCTCGCTCAAGAATATCGACGGCAAGGTCATGCCCGTACGCACCGACATCCATGGCCGCTCTCGCTTGTACGATGCTTACCCCATCGACCTCACGCCGCAGGTACCGCAGTTGCTCGACGCCGGCGTCCGTCGTCTTATGGTCGACGGAACCTTGCTCGAGGCCGATGAGATTGGCCGTGCCGTCGCTCGCGTCCGTCGCGCCGTCGAGGCGGCTCAAGCCGGCCGCAAGCCCGCCGCCCGCCTGCGCGGCGCCACCTCGGGCTGCATGTTTGTGGGAATTAGCTAATCGAAAGGCTTACACGTGAACGAAGAACCTCAAGTCCTCTACTGCGACGCCTGGCTCATGGCTATCGATAAGCCTGCCGGCATGATCGTCCACGGTGACGGCACCGGCGAGCGCACACTTACCGACTACGCCAGCGACCTGCTGCTGGCGATGGGCGACGGCTTTGCCGCGACCGACATGCAACCGCTCAACCGCTTGGACCGCGACACCACCGGCGTGGTGTTGTTCTCGCTCGACAAGCGGACGCAGCCCGCTTTTGACCAGATGGTCATCGACCACGCATTCGAAAAGCACTATCTGGCGCTCGCCGAGGGCAAGATCGACTGGAACGAAAAGCTCATCGACAAGCCCATCGCCCGCGACCGCCACGACAGCCGCAAGATGCGCGTCGGCGCCAGCGGCAAGCCGTCTCAGACGCGCGTCAAGGTACTCAAGCGCCTTAAGAGCCGCCGAGGCCTGCCCGCGCGTTCGTATATCGATGTTGAGCTGCTCACCGGCCGCAAGCATCAGATTCGCGTGCACCTGGCCAGCGAGCGTCACCCCCTGGTTGGCGACGACCTGTACGGAACGCCGCGCCCCTGCGGCCTGATGCTCCACGCCCACAGCGTGTCCTTCACGCATCCCGTAACCGGCGAGCACATCCACATCGAAGCCCCCTGCCCCTGGGAGCCCTAAACCACCACAATGGGGACAGGCACCTTCGCGGTGGTTTTGGCCTTAGCCCGTCCCCTGCTGCTAGACCGTGATGACGTTGTCCATTGCCCGGTACTTGGCGGGGACCTCGCCTGCGGTAATAATCGTTGCGTCGCGGAAGTCCGCGAACTTGACGGGCGCCACCATGCCAAATTTACTGGCGTCCGAGATTACGAAGCGTTTGGCGGTATGGCGCATCGAGATACGCTTGACCTGTGCTTCCTCGATATCCGGTGTGGTGAGACCTTGCTCGGCCGCGATGCCGTTGGATCCCCAAAAGCCGCAGTTGAAGTTATAGCGGTCCAGGGTTGCCAAGGCATCGGGGCCAACGAGCGCCTCGGTCTCGGGTTTGAGCTCGCCGCCCAGCACCACGGTACGCATGCCGCGCAAAGCAAGGTGCTGAGCATGGAGCACGGAATCGGTCACATAGGTGACGCCGTCGAGACGCGGAAGATGCTCGATGAGCTTGAGGGTCGTTGAGCCCGAATCGATATACACAAAGCTATCGGGCTCCACCAGGGCCGCGGCACGAGCACAGATGCGCTCCTTGTCATCGTTATGGAGATCACTGCGTTCGCTGATCGTCAAGTCGCGCGTCACGTGCGCGCGCTCCAGACTCGTCGCACCTCCGTGCACCTTGGCGATACGGTGCGCGCGGTCGAGCGTTTGCAAGTCACGGCGAATGGTGGACGGTGTCACGCCCAGGGCCTCGGCAAGTTCCGGCACGGTAACCGAGCCGGCCTGCTGCACCATCGACACGATCGCATTGAGCCTATCTTCCGCAAGCATCGCTTACTCCTCCTCGGGGTAGACGACTCCCCAATCGGCGCGGAGCTTGGTCATGAGCTCCATCACATCAGAAGCATAATCCAGAAGCTCACGCTTGGAATCGTCGCCGGCGACGGCCTGCTCGAGGTCAGCCATCTCGTAGCACAGGGCATAAGCCTCGGTGCCAGCGTGGACCTCCTCACGGCGACCGTCCGCAGTCCACACGATGGTCGCATGGTCGGCGCGCGGATACTCGTTGACCTCGATATAGCACTTGTCGAAGCTAATGACCGAACGCTTGGGCTGCTTGGAGTGGAGCGTGAGGCTCACCACGCCCAGCTGCTGTTCGGCATTACGGCAGACGATGCCGCCTGCAACGTCCACGCCGGTCTTGCAGGTGTTACCCAGAGACACGACCTCGACGGGCTGGCTCGCCATAAACAGGCGCATGACGGACAGGGCGTATACGCCAATATCGAGCATGGCACCGCCGGCGAGGTTGCGATTGTAGAAACGGTTGGTCAGGTCGCCGTACTCCTTGTAGCTACCAAAGTTGAGCTGAGCGAGGTTCATGCGGCCAAACTCGCCGGCATCCATGCGGCAGCGCAGCTCTTGATACAAGGGCATGTGGAGCACCGTGGTAGCGTCCATAAGAACCACGTTGTGTTCGGCGGCAATGGCGCGGGCCTCTTCGAGCTCGGCGGAGTTGAGCGTGATGGCCTTCTCGCAGAGCACGTGCTTGCCGGCCGCCAGGGCGGCGCGCAGATAGGTGATATGGGTGTTGTGCGGGGTGGTGATGTAGACGGCGTCGATGTCAGGATCGGCGTAGAGATCCTCAACCGTGTCATAGACCTTCTCAACGCCATACTGTTCTGCAAAAGCCTGAGCCTTGGACAACGTGCGGTTGGCAACGCCCGCGAGCTTTCGGCCGGCAAGGGCAAGGGACTGAGCCATCTGGTTGGCAATAACGCCGCAACCGATCACAGCCCAACGGAGCTCGGGAGCCGTAAAGATGTCGTTAGGGAACGGCTTGTCCTGGACCGAAGCAAATGCTGCTTTGGCGGCTGCCGCGGCGTCGAGTGGAGCCTGCTTGGAATCTGCCATTATGTGTCTCCTGTGTCATAGAACGTCTTGCATTTCTGACAGCTCTATATTCGCACAAACACGCGCGTTTGTGCGCGTTTTTGCGTATCTCACCGCTAAACGGTCATTATTGCCCCGTAAACGGCGCATATATACGCATAGGTGCGTAATTAAACGCAATCTAACGCGCATAAACGCGCACACAAGCAATTTATACAGCACGACCCGCTCATTTATGCTTACCCAGTTAGGGTACTCATTTAAGTCTGTCCCAAATGAGTGGGGATAGAAAAAGGCCCGGGTGCCGTGGCATCCGGGCCTTTGCTAGCAACTTGATGTTGCGGGCAGCTTAGAACTTGTGGCCGCACTTCTTGCAGACGCGCAGCTTGTTCTTGCCGTCCTTCTCGTGACCGACGCGGGTAACCTTACCGCACTCGGGGCAAACGAGATTGACGTTGGAGGCGTCGATGGGAGCCTCCTGCGAAACGATGCCGCCCTGCTGGTTGGCAGCGTTGGGCTTGACGGCCTTCTTGACGACCGAAACGCCCTCGACAACGACCTTGTTCTCGGCGGGGAGAGCACGCAGGACAACGCCCTGCTTGCCGCGATCCTTACCAGAGAGAACCTGGACCTTATCGCCCTTCTTGATATACATATATCTCCCCTAACTACAGGGTCTCGGGAGCGAGCGAGACGATCTTCATGTACTTCTTGTCACGAAGCTCGCGAGCGACAGGCCCGAAGATACGGGTGCCGACGGGCGAACCATCGTTGTTGATGACAACGCAGGCGTTCTCATCAAAGCGAATGTAGGAGCCATCCTTGCGGCGGATCTCCTTAACGGTGCGAACGACGACGCAACGGACAACGTCCTTCTTCTTGACGTTGGCGCCAGGGGTAGCCTCCTGGACAGCACCGATGAACACATCGCCGATGCCTGCATAACGACGCTTGGAACCGCCAAGCACCTTGATGCAGCGAATCTTGCGAGCGCCGGAGTTGTCGGCGACGTTCAGCATGGTTTGCATCTGAATCATGGTAGATGTTCCTCCGAACTAAGAACCGAAGAGAGGTGCGCAGCCTTTATGCGGCTCGTGGTATGCAAGCCAGGCATACGCACATCTTCGGAAACGTACAAGTCGTAAGAGCGACTGCTTATTTAGCGCGCTCGACGACCTCGATGAGGCGCCAACGCTTCATCTTGGACATAGGACGGGTCTCCATAACGCGGACGGTATCGCCCACGCCAGCCGTGCACTCCTCGTCGTGAGCGTGCAGCTTCTTGGAGCTGGTCATCATCTTGCCGTACTTGGGGTGACGCTTGCGCTCGGTGATGGTGACAACAATGGTCTTGGCACCGGAGACGGAGGTAACGACACCCGTACGGACCTTACGCGAGTTACGCGAATCAGTCATGTTCTCTCCTTAGGTCCTACTCGGCGACAGCGGACTTCTCCGCTGCGATCTCGCGGGCGCGCTGCTCCGTGAGGACGCGAGCGATGTCCTTCTTCACGGTGTTGACGCGAGCGGTGTTGTCCAGCTGGCTGGTGGCCATCTGGAAACGAAGGTTAAAGAGCTCGGCGCGCATTTCCTTCAGCTTCTCAACGAGCTGAGCGTCCGAGAGCTCACGAATCTCTGCGGGCTTCATTAGTTCTCCTCCTTGGCGGCGGCGGCGTCCTCAGCAGCCCACTTGGCCTCGAGAGCGGCCTCCTCAGCCATCTCCTTCTCGATGCGCTGCTCAGCGTTCTTAGCAGCAACAATCTTGGTCTTGATGGGGAGCTTGTGCTGCGCAAGACGCAGAGCCTCGCGAGCGACCTCCTCGGGAACACCCTTGACCTCGAACATGATGCGGCCGGGCTTGACGACGGCCACCCACTCCTCGGGATTACCCTTACCAGAACCCATGCGAGTCTCGGCGGGCTTCTTGGTGATGGGCTTATCGGGGAAGATCGTGATGTAGACACGACCGCCACGCTTCATGTAGCGGGTCATGGCAATACGAGCGGCCTCGATCTGACGGTTGGTGATCCAATGGGCCTCGAGAGCCTGGATACCAAACTCGCCGAAATGCAGCTCGGTATTACCCTTGGCCTGGCCCTTCATGGAGCCACGCTGCACCTTGCGGTGAAGAATACGCTTAGGGGCAAGCACTACTGACCCCTCCTCTCGGAGTTACGACGACGAGGACGGGAAGAGCCCTCGAGTGCAGGGTTGGGAACAGGCTGGCCCGGGAGCTTCTCGCCCAGGTAGATCCAGACCTTCACGCCGCAAGCGCCCATGGTGGTGCTGGCGACAGCCGTGCCGTAGTCGATCTTGGCGCGGAGGGTGTGCAGAGGCACGCGACCCTCACGGTACCACTCACGACGGCCCATCTCGGCACCGCCGAGACGACCGGAGCACTGGATACGGATGCCCTTGGCGCCGGCCTTGCGAGCGGACTGGACAGCCTTGCGCATAGCGCGACGGAAGGCAACGCGGCCCTCGAGCTGCTCAGCAATGGACTGAGCAACGAGGTTGGCGTCGAGCTCGGGGCGCTTGATCTCGACAACGTCGACGGAGAGCTGGCCCTTGGAGACGCCAGCGACCTTCTCGAGCTCGGTGCGGAGGGTATCGATCTCGGCACCCTTCTTACCGATGACAACGCCGGGGCGAGCGGTGAGGATGATGACCTTCACCTTGTCGCCAGCGCGCTCGATCTCGACACGGGAGACAGCTGCGCGGGAAAGACGCTTCTCGAGGTACTTGCGGATCTCGAGATCGTTACCGAGGGTCTTAGCGTAATCCTTCTCTGCGAACCAGCGAGAGCGCCAGTTCTCGGTGATGCCAAGACGGAAGCCGGTGGGGTAGACTTTCTGACCCATACAGCTTTACGCCTCCTTTCGAGGAGCAACGACGACGGTGATGTGGGAAGTACGCTTCAGAATGCGAGAAGCGGAACCCTTGGCGCGGGGACGGATGCGCTTAAGCGTCGGACCCTCGTCAACATAGGCAGCGGCGACAACCAGGTTGTCGGCACGCAGACCGTTGTTGTTCTCGGCGTTCGCAACGGCGGAACGGAGAACCTTCTCGACATCCACGGCGACGGCGCGGTCGCAGAAGTGGAGGATGTCGAAGGCCTGAGCGACAGGCTTGCGGCGGATCAGATCGACCACCAGGCGGGCCTTGCTGGGGGAAACACGCACGTACTTAGCGACGGCGCGAACCTCGGTGGCCTCAGTTTCAATAGACTTAGTTGCCATTTACGGTTAACCCCCTATTTGGCCTTGTGGCCACGGAACGTACGAGTCGGCGCGAACTCGCCGAGCTTGTGACCAACCATGGACTCGGTAACATACACGGGCACATGCTTGCGGCCGTCGTGGACGGCGATGGTGTGACCAACCATCTCGGGGAAGATGGTGGACGCGCGGGACCAGGTCTTCACGACGTCCTTCTTGCCAGCCTCGTTCATCGCGGTGATACGCGAGAGAAGGCGAGTCTCCACGAACGGGCCCTTTTTGAGACTTCTGCTCATAAGTGCTTTCTCCTAAAACTCGGTATCCGAAATTACTTCTTACGGCGACGAATGATGTGCTGGTTCGAGACCTTCTTCTTCTTGCGCGTACGAAGGCCCTTCGTCGGCTTACCCCAGGGGGTAACGGAGGGACGACCAGAGGTGTGGTTCTTGCCCTCGCCACCGCCGTGCGGGTGGTCGACAGGGTTCATGACGGTACCGCGGACGGTCGGGCGCACGTTCATGTGACGCTTACGGCCGGCCTTGCCGATGACGATGTTGGAGTGATCGGCGTTGCCGACCTCACCGACGGTGGCGCGGCAGGTAACGAGGATGCGGCGCATCTCGGAGGAAGGCATACGGACGATAGCGTACTTGCCCTCCTTACCCATCAGCTGGCAGGAGTTGCCGGCGGAACGGGCGATAGCAGCGCCCTTGCCCGGCTGGAACTCGACGGCATGGATGAGCGTACCGACGGGGATGTCGGCGAGGGGCAGAGCGTTGCCCGGCTTGATGTCGGCGTCAGAACCGGACATGATGGTCTGACCGACCTCGAGGCCCTTGGGGGCCAGGATGTAGCGCTTCTCACCGTCAGCGTAGTGCAGCAGAGCGATGCGAGCGGAACGGTTCGGATCGTACTCGATCGTGGCAACCTTGGCGGGCACGCCGTCCTTGTTGCGCTTGAAGTCGATCACGCGGTAACGACGCTTCACGCCGCCGCCCTGATGGCGGGTGGTGATGCGGCCGTTGTTGTTACGACCGGCCTTCTTGGGCAGGGGCTCGAGAAGAGACTTCTCGGGCTTGGTGCAGGTGATCTCGGAGAAGTCGGAGATCGTCTGCCAACGCCTACCAGCGGAGGTCGGCTTAAGGTGCTTTACAGCCATTACAATCCCTTTCAATAGGAATCCGTTAGCCATCGCAGACAGGGATTCGAGGTTCTGCCTCGGGTGCGATGACACCGGACGTATACACGGTTCCGGGCGTGTCCATTTTATACGCCCAAAACCTTGAGCTCCCGCCTCCCCTATTTGGGAGGCATGAGCTCACTCAACAGCAGCGAGTCTTAGGCCTGGTTGCCAAAGACCTCGATGGTGTCGCCCTCGGCCAGCGTGACGATGGCCTTCTTCCAAGAACGGGTCTTGCCGGCGACATAGCGCACGCGCTTTGTCTTGGGCTTGACCGTCAGGGTGTTCACGCGAACGACCTTGACGCCGAAGATCTCCTCGACAGCGTCCTTGATCTGATACTTGTTAGCATCCTTGGCGACCTCGAACGTGTACTTGTTCAGCTCCATGCCGGAGAAGGAACGCTCGGACACGATCGGACGGATGATGATCTCGTGGGCGGTCATTTATGCAAGCACCTCCCCGAAGTGAGCGGCGATGTCGGCGGGCATCAGCACAGCGTTGTTGTTGACGAGATCGTAGGTGTTGGCCTCGTCAGCGGTGATGATGAACGTCTTGGGAATGTTGCGGAACGACAGGTAGGCGTTGACGTCCTCATCGCGAACGATGATGGTCAGACGCTTGCCCTCAAGGCCGAGAGCCTTGAGCATGGCAACGGCAGCCTTGGTGGAAGGCTTCTCGAAGCCGTAGTCGTCGACGAGCACGAGCTCGCCATCGGCCAGCTTGGCGGACAGCGCGGAGCGCATAGCCAGCTTGACCTCCTTGTTGTTCATACGCTTAGCGTAGGAACGGGGCTTGGGGGCGAAGACAACGCCACCGTGACGCCACTGGGCAGCACGGATGGAACCCTGGCGGGCACGGCCGGTGCCCTTCTGACGCCAAGGCTTCTTGCCGCCACCGGAAACCTCAGAGCGGCCCTTAGCGGACTGGGTGCCCTGACGCCAAGAGGCCATCTGGCACTTGACGATGTGGTGCATAACGTGGATGTTCGGCTCGATGCCGTACACCTCAGCGGCGAGCTCGGCCTCGGCGACCTTCTTGCCCTCGCTGTTCTTTACTTCAAACTTTGCCATTTAAGTGTTCTCCTTGGTATGACGCTGGGCTAAATGGGCTGGGCCCTTAGGCCATACGGATGGCGACGAGACCATTCTTGGCACCCGGGACAGCGCCCTTGACCAAGATGAGGTTCTGCTCGGCATCGATGCGGACAACGGAAAGGTTCTTGACGGTAACGCGCTCGTTACCCATGTGACCGGCCATCTTGACGCCCTTGAGGACGCGCGCAGGATAGGCGCACTGACCGATAGAACCGGGGTGACGCTGGAAGTGAGAACCATGCGTCATAGGACCGCGGCGCTGACCCCAGCGCTTGATGCGACCCTGGAAGCCCTTACCCTTGGAGGTACCGATGACGTCGACCTTCTCGACATCAGCGAAATCAGCGACGGTGACGACCTCGCCGACCTTGTGCTCCTCGCCGTTCTCGACGCGGACCTCACGAAGGAAACGGACAGGCTCGACGCCAGCCTTAGCGAAGTGACCAGCCATGGGCTTGTTCACGTTCTTGGCCTTGATGTCGCCGAAACCGATCTGGACGGCGTCATAGCCGTCGGTTGCCTGAGTTTTAACCTGCGAGACAGCGCAGGGGCCAGCCTGGATGACCGTGACGGGAACGACGTTGTCGTCCTCGTCCCAAACCTGGGTCATGCCAATCTTGCGGCCGAGAATCATGCTGATCAAGATATGATCCCAACTCTCGCGTGGTCTTGGGACAATGCGTACACCACCGAGCGTACGCCCCTAGAGGACCACTACTTACACGACGTGCTCCCCAGCCTTGTATTGCGTCCAGACTACCTGACAACCCTATTAAGCAGGCATTTTGTCCAGCCAGAATACTCCCCTGGTTACACACAGCTGTTTAGTATACACGGCTGCGGGCGTATCCATCGAGATTCATATTTCACTCACATTGTTTACGCAGGTAAAGTGCGTGGAGTCGCCTGGGCTTGGCAGAGGGGCGGCGAAATATATTAAGTTTGCTGCTCTACAGTCCTGCGCAAGACGGAAAGCACATTAAGTGCTTTCCTTTGCGTGCGGAACTCGCGACAAACTTAATATATTTCGCCGCCCCTCTGCCAAGCTCGGGAGACGACACGTTGATGTCTGCTTAACTCTGCTCGCTCAGCTAATTACTTTGTTGGGGGTCCACTATTTGCTGAAGGGTGAACTTACACTGCATTGGCTCGCCTTCTGCTTGCGGCTTTTCCTCGTCAAAATCGAAGATCATGATGGCGCAGTTGGGGAGTTTTGTTGGGAGCTCGAAGCCCTCTGGGGCTGCAGCCTTGATGAATTGGCGGCTGGCGCTGCCGTGGCTTACTGCTAGGAGGGTTTCGATGCCCTCGGAGCCCATGATATTGGTAAGCGCATCCACCATACGTTCTTGCAGCGCCTGGCTTCCTTCTCCTCCGAAGGGGACCAGGTCCTCGCCCGGATCCCAGACGTCGGTGGGTAGCGCGTCGTGCGGGCCTTCTTCGAAGGTGCCGTAGCAGCGCTCGATAATGCCTTCGTAGGGCTCGGCTGCTGCGTCCGGGCCGAGGAGCTCGCATGCGACGAGCTGAGCTGTGTCCATGGCTCGGCCTAAGGGCGAAGAGATCACTTTGTCGGGGACGACGCCGTGGCCCTTAAGCCATGCGGCTGCCATCCCGGCTTGCTGACGGCCCAGATCGGTCAGCGGCGAATCGCAGCGACCCTGGACGAGCTTCTTGACGTTGAATTCCGTCTGGCCATGACGAAGTAGATATAGGCGCTTCATGCTCTCCCCTTCTGTATACCTAGCTTTACCGGCGCAGCCCTACTCGTGGGTATGGCCTACGTAGTCTTCGTCGATCGTAATCTTGGCAATCGACTTGGGATATTCCGATTCGACCCGTTGTGCCAGCGCGTGTTTTACGTCTTCGGCACTCATCTGCAGATCCGAGGGACGCACGCAGTCAAAGATCACGTTGGTGTGCGTAGGACCCGGCACACAGCGTAGGTCATGAATCGAGAGGCGGTTATCGATCTCCTGAGCCATGGCGTGAATGCGCAAGCGCATGCTCGCCACCTTGGGGTCATCGGTCACGATGGGATCGTAGTGAAGCGTGACGATCATGCCGTCTTCGTCCCTAAACGACTGCTCGATGTTATCGAGCGTGTCGTGGCTTTCCAGCGGGCTGGCCTCGGCCGCCATCTCGGCGTGAGCGCTTGCGAACTTCCTGCCCGGGCCGTAGTCGTGAACCATCAAATCGTGAACTCCCAAAACGCCGGGATAGCTCATGATCTTGTCTCGAATGTGCTTGACCAGCTTAGGATCGGGCGACTGACCCAAAAGCGGGCTCACCGTATCTTGAATAAGTTCAAAGCCGCTCCAGCCAATATAGGCGCCAACGGCAAGGCCAACCCATGCGTCAAGATTGATGTGCGTCACCTGCGAAACAATTGCACATGCCAGCACGGCGCCTGTGGCAAGAACATCGTTCTTGGAATCCTGGGCAGTCGCATGCAGTGTCTCGGACTCGATACGGTCGCCGAGCTTTTGGTTGAGCGCCGCCATCCACAGCTTAACAACCATCGAAAGCGCCAGGACTGCCACCAGGGCAAGCGAGAACTCGACAGGTTCGGGGTGGATGATACGCTCAAACGAGGACTTCACCAGTTCAAGGCCAATGAGAAGCACGAGCGCCGCCACGACAAGACCCGAGAGGTACTCGTAGCGACCATGGCCGTATGGATGCTCGGGGTCGGCGGGCTTGCTCGCCAGCTTAAAGCCCAGCACGCTCACGATATTCGAGCTGGCATCGGACAGGTTGTTCATGGCATCCGCCACAATCGAAACCGATCCCGAAACCACACCGATTGCGCCCTTCGCAGTACAAAGCGCCACATTGGCGACAATACACACCATGCCCGCTAACGTGCCTACACGCGCACGATCGCCCTGCGCGCGCTTAACTATCCACTCGACCATCTGCATCCGCCCCCACGGTACTACCTATATATCTATTGCTCAAACGGATTGTAGTGTAGCCACTTTGTCTCCCAGATACAAAGAGGCCGCAGCCCGCACGGGCCACGGCCTTGGAGCATGACAAAAGAATCGTCCTTTTGTCGCACAGGTTTATGCGCTTACTTCAGCAGCGCTCGCCACTGTTTCGGGTGAATCGGCCCCGTCTTCTGCCGCCTGTCCCTGCGCCGGCACCACGCCAAAGCAGTAGCTCAGCGCCGCAGACACCGCAAATGCCACACCGCCGGCAACGCAGCACCACAGCAGGTTCGAGATGCCGCCCGTGGCAAAGCCAATGACCATAAGGACATTCGTCATGCCGATGGTATAGGCCGTAACGTGGCCCACGGCCGCAACAAGGCCTCCGACGGCGCCGCCAATGGCCATGTACGTCAGGCACCTGCCATATTTAAAGCCGCAACCGTACAGCGCCGGCTCGCTTACGCCGCCAAGAATACCCGAGATTGAATAGCCCAGCATGAGTGCCTTCTCGTCCTTATCCGCAACGCGGAGCGACGCGCCAAAGGGCATGCCCCAAACGGCGAACGTCGCCATCGTCGCGGCGATCAGGATGCACGAATCCGTTCCCACACTCATAAACTGAGCATAGGCAAGCGATAGGACAACGTTGCTGACGCCTGCAATCTTAAGAAACTCCCAACCCGCGGCAAGCCCCATGAGCGTGAGCAGCGACACGATGCCACCGGAATTGCCAAGCATAAACATAAGCTGGCCCAACAGCATGCCCAGATAGCTGCCCGCCGGCGCCGTAATACACAGCGAAACCGGAACCATGACAAGCATGGTCGCAAACGGAACGAACGAAAACGCCACGGCCTTAGGGATAACGCGCTGAAAGAAACACTCCACTCGCCATAGCACGGGCACCGAGATGAGAACCGGAATAACAGTCGTCGTGTAATCGTTGACCGGCGCGGGAAGCAGACCATACACGGAAGTCATCGATGCCCCCGTCGTCGATGCGGCATCGACGAGCTTAAGCAGATCGGGCGCAATCAATACGCCGCCCAGCATCATGCCTAGCTGCTCCGAGCAACCGAGCTGGCGGGCGGCCGCCCAACCAAGATAAATGGGCAAAAAGTAGTAGCCGGCGTTATAGAGCCAACTGTAGAACAGGCGATAGATTTCGGAATCGGCAGACCACAGGCCCAGCATACCTTCGCCCATAATGACGGCAACGGTGCGGAACAACGCCGCGCAGACAATAAACGGCAGCGCCGACATCATGCTTTTGGACAGATAGTCCACCACGGCCATGGCGTTTGATGAAACCGTCGTTGTAAACGAGGTGTTAGAAACTTGTAGCATGGAACGCCTTTCCCAATATGACATGCGGGCTGTCCCTTTGTCACATCGTGCGGTACTGACCGATTGCGCGGTACTTTTCGTAGCGGAGGTTTGTGAGGGTCGCGTCGTCGAGCTGCCCAAGCGTATCGAAGGCATCAAATGCCGAGGACATGACGGCACCGGCGATCTCCTCATGCGACAGGCCCCTATCGTCAACAATGCCGTCGATGATGCCGAGCGCTAACAGATCGGGGGCCGTGAGCTTAAGCGCCTCGGCGGCCTCATTCGCGCGCTCGGTATCCTTCCACAGGATCGACGCACAGGCCTCGGGGCTCACGACCGAATAGGCCGAGCTCGAGAGCATCAGGATGCGGTCGGCCACGGACAGCGCCAGCGCGCCACCAGAGCCGCCCTCGCCTGTCACCACCGAGACAATCGGCGTCTTGAGGCCGCTCATCTCCATGAGATTCTGGGCAATCGCCTCGCCCTGGCCGCGCTCCTCGGCACCGATGCCGCAAAACGCGCCCGAAGTATCGACCAGACACAGAACCGGTCGACCAAACTTTTCGGCCTGGCGTATAAGGCGACGCGCTTTGCGGTAGCCCTCGGGATGTGCCATACCAAAGTTGCGACGCATGCGCTCTTTGGTCGTGGTACCGCGCTCGACGGCGATAACCGTCACGGGTCGCCCGTCTTTCCAGCCAATGCCAGCCACCACGGCGGCGTCGTCGCCAAAGTAACGGTCGCCATGCAGCTCCACAAATCCATCCAGGCCCAGCGAGATCATCTCGCCCGCCGTGGCGCGATCTGCCGAGCGGGTCTGCTTGACAATCTCGAGCGCGGTTTTTGGTGCGGTCGAGCGCTTGAACAAGTGTCCCAGCTTTTTGCCGCGACGACCCGTATGCACGATCTCATGCGGTGCCCCCAGGCCGGGCGCGTGCCCTTCGTGCAGTGCCAGCAGCTCGCCTACCGTGAGCGCAATCTCGCCACGCGGAACAACGGCATCGCAAAAGCCGTGCCCCAGCAAAAACTCGGAGCGCTGGAATCCCTTGGGCAGGCGCTTGTGCATGTTCTGCTCGATCACGCGCGGGCCGGCAAATGCCGTCAGGGCATCGGGCTCGGCCAGGATAATATCGCCCTCCATGGCAAAGCTCGCGGTTACGCCTCCGGTCGTGGGGTCGGTGAGCACCGTGATATACAGACCGCCCGCCTCGCTGTGGCGCCTAACCGCCGCAGAAATCTTGGCCATCTGCATAAGCGACGTCACGCCCTCTTGCATGCGCGCGCCGCCCGAAACGGTAAAGCCGACAACTGGCAATCCAAGCTCGGTCGCTCGCTCAAATGTGCGACAGATCTTCTCGCCCACCACGGAACCCATCGAGCCCATCATAAAGTTGGCGTCCATAAAGAAGAGCGCGGTATCGCAACCGCAGATTTTGCCCCTGCCGCACACAACGGCGTCGCGCTCGCCCGAACGCTCGCACACGCTCTTAAGCTTGTCGGCATAGCCGGGAAACGAGAGGAAGTCCTCCGACGCCAGATTGGCATCCCATTCCTCAAACGTGCCCTCGTCGACCGTCATGCGCATGCGCGCGCGACCGCTCACGCGAAAGTGTTTGCCGCAACGAGGGCAGACCTCGAGGTTGTCGTGCAGGCGTGCTTCATCGATCACGCGGCGACACTCCGGGCACTTGATAAACACGTGGCGCGCGGGAAACTCGGCGCACGACTCGGTCATCGGCCCCTCGAGGACGTTGACCGTCTTTGCTTTTCTATTCATCAGCATAGAGATGCCCCATCAGATCGGTGTGGTACATGCCCGACAAGAACTCGTCGTTTGCCAGCACGTCGAGCTGAAGCTCGCTGTTTTCGCTCACGCCCTCAATCACGAGCTCGCCCAGGGCCGAGCGCATCTTGCGAATGGCGCCGTCACGCGTGGGCGCACACACGATGAGCTTGCCGAGCATGGAGTCGTAGTACGGCGGAACTTTCGCACCGGTAAACATGGCGGAATCCCAGCGCACGCGCGGACCACCCGGCACACGCAACGCGGTGACCGTTCCGCATGACGGCAGAAAGTCCGGCGTTTCGGCATTGATGCGACACTCCATGGCGTGGTTGCGGACCGGCATATCCTCCTGCTCAAAGGGCAGAGGCTGGCCGGCTGCCACGCGCAGCTGCCACTTGACCAAGTCGGTATCGGTCACAAACTCCGTAACCGGATGCTCCACCTGCAAGCGCGTGTTCATTTCCATAAAGTAGAAATTGCCGTCGTCCGAATACAGGAACTCGATGGTACCGGCTCCTTCGTAGCCGACGGCACGAGCCAGGTCACGCGCTGCCTTGTGCATGCGAGCACGAATGTCGTCGTGTCCGTCGAGGCACGGCGCGGGGCTCTCCTCGATTAGCTTTTGGTTGCGACGCTGCACCGAGCACTCGCGCTCGCCGAGCGAAAACACATGGCCCTGCTTATCGGCCATAATCTGCACCTCGACATGGTGCGCCGGCGCGACGAACTTCTCCATGTAGCACTCGCCGTCGCCAAAGACGGCCTCGCCCTCGGCACGCGCCTCGATGAACGCCTTTGCCGCATCTTCCACGCGCTCGACCTTGCGAATACCGCGACCGCCGCCACCTGCACGCGCCTTAATGAGCACGGGACAGCCAATGCGCTCGGCCTCGGCCGTTGCCTCCTCGGGGCTTTTGAGCAAATCGCAGCCCGGCACGATGGGCACGCCCGCCGCGGCAGCCGTTCGACGTGCGGCGTCCTTGTCGCCCATGCTGTCGATCACCTTGGCCGAAGGACCAACAAACGCCAGGCCATACTTGTCGCAGTCGCGCACGAAGCTCGCCTTCTCGGAAAAGAAGCCATAGCCGGGATGAATTGCCTTAGCTCCCGACTTTACGGCACAGGTGAGCACGGCATCGTCGTTGAGGTAGCTCTCGGCAAGACGCGGGCCACCGATGCAATACGCCTCGTCGGCAAGCTGCACGTGCAGCGCGTCCGCATCGGCCGTGGAATAAACAGCGACGGTCTTGATGCCCATATCGCGGCACGCGCGGATAACACGGACCGCGACTTCGCCGCGGTTGGCGATGAGCACTTTGTCGAACATGGAGCCTTCCTTAACTTTCGTGCATGAGTGCAAAAGACATATCGGCGCGGCAGCAAACCTCACCGTTGACGCTCGCGGTACCCGTCGCAAAGCGGAACGGCCCGCGCGCACGCGTGATGGAGCACACCAGATCCACCGTGTCGCCCGGGCGCACCGGACGCTTAAAGCGCACCTTGTCCAGACTCGTGTAGAACGGCGTCGCGCCGCGCGCCTCCTCATCGCCCATCAGCAGCACGCAGCAGTTTTGGGCGAGCATCTCGCACTGGATCACGCCGGGGACCACCGGGTTTCCCGGAAAATGCCCCTGCAAAAAGTATTCGTCGCCCGTAATCGTGATCTTGCCGTGGGCCTCGTCGCCCACCAGCTCGGCTTCGTCGAGCAAAAGCATCGGCTCGCGATGCGGTAACAGCTTCTTGAGCTCTTCTTTGTTCATGGATATCACCTATCCGATCCTCATGAGGCAGCTGCCAAACTCCACGAGGTCGCCGTCGGCCACGCAGATCTCGAGCACCTCGCCATCCGCCTCGGCCGTCACCTCGTTGAGAACCTTCATGGCCTCGATGATGCAGAGGGTCTCGCCGGCCTTGACCTTGGAGCCCACGTGCACAAACGGCTCGTCGCCCGGCGCCGGGGCAGCATAGAACACGCCGACCATGGGAGCGGTCACCTCGGTGCCCTTGGGCTCCGGTGCGGCGGCAGGCATGGCGACAGGAGCCACCGCCGGAGCAGTCACGGCACCCGGCATAGGCATGGGCACGGCAACCGGCTGTGCGGCGCTCGCGCGCTCGAGTTCGACCGCGGTGCCATCGGGCTCCTCAACGCGTACGCGCGTGAGGCCGCGGTCCTCCATAACATCGGCTATCTCGGCAAGTCTTTTGGAATCCATGCTCTAGCTCCTCGTATATCTACGCAGCGCGATGGCGGCGTTGTGTCCGCCAAAGCCCAGGTTGGTCGAAAGCGCCCAGGTAAGGTCGGCGCGAACCGCGCGATTGGGCGTGTAGTCAAGATCGCAGGCGGGATCGGGCGTGTGGTAGTTAATGGTCGGCGGCACCACGCCTTGTTCGAGCGCCATGGCGCAGGCCATGACCTCGATGGCGCCCGTGGCACCGATCATGTGGCCGGTCATCGACTTTGTCGACGAGACGTGCGCGGCGCGCGCCGCGTCCTCGCCGAGTGCACGCTTAATGCCCGCCGTCTCGGACGAATCGTTAAGCTTGGTCGAGGTGCCGTGGGCATTGATGTAGAGACCCTCGGAAGGCTTGACGTCGCCCTCGGTCACCGCCAGCGATATCGCGCGGGCAATGCCGGCAGCCTCGGGATCAGGACTCGTGATGTGATAGGCATCATCGGTGTTGCCGTAGCCCACGACCTCGGCATAAATGTGCGCACCGCGCGCCTGCGCATGTTCCATGCTCTCGAGTACCAGCACGCAGGCGCCCTCGCCCATCACAAAGCCGTCGCGGTCTGCATCGAACGGACGGCAGGCCGTCGCGGGATCGGGGTTGGTGGTCAATGCGCGGCAGGACGTAAAGCCCGCAACGGCATCGGGGATAATTGCAGCCTCGGCGCCGCCCGCGAGGATCGCGTCGGCATAGCCGTGCTTGATGGCGCGGAACGCCTCGCCCACCGCATGGGCCGAGGTTGCGCACGCGGTCACCACGGGCAGGGTCGGGCCCTTTGCCTTGTGGCGGATTGCGATATTACCCGATGCCATGTTGGGGATCATCATCGCGATCATATAGGGCGATGCGCGGCGGGGCCCACGTTCGGCAATCGTATGGACGTTGTCGACGAGCGTCGTCATGCCGCCCACGCCCGAGCCCACGTAGACGCCCAGGCGCTCGCGATCGATGGCGCCTTCGACATCAAAGCCCGCATCGTGCATGGCTTCGTCCGAAGCCGCCATCGCAAACTGAACGCAGGGGTCGAGATGCTTGGCGTCACGCTTGCCAAAGTACTCGTTGCCGTCAAAGCCCTTGACCTCGGCTGCCACCTTGACGGCAAACGCATCGGTATCGAAGTGCGTGATCGGGCCGATGCCGCACGTGCCGGCGCACATGGCCGCCCAGGTGGCAAGCGCGGTGTTGCCGAGCGGCGACACGGCACCGATACCGGTGATTGCAACTCTCTGTTCCATCATGGTCTCCTCATCCAAGCCGTTCTTCGGCCCTGGTTTCTACATCGCCATTCCGCCGTCGACGCGTACGACTTCGCCCGTAATGTAGGCAGCCGCATCGCTCACTAAAAATCGCACCACACCGGCCACCTCTTCGGGCTGCGCCATACGCTTAAGGGGAATCTGCTCCTCGGTTACCGTACACACCTTCTCCGAGAGCTTTGCCGTCATATCTGTCTCGACAAACCCGGGGGCGACCGCGTTCACTCGTACACCGCGGGGCGCAAGCTCGCGCGCCACCGCCTTGGTCAGGCCGATCACGCCCGCCTTGGAGGCAGCGTAGTTGGCCTGCCCGGCATTGCCCATCAGGCCCACAACCGAGCTCATGTTGACGACGCAGCCGCCGCGCTGGCGCATAAAGGTCTTGGTGAGCGCACGCGTCGTGTTAAACGTTCCTTTAAGATTGACATCGAGCACGCGATCGAAGGCGTCATCGCCCATGCGCATGAGCAGGCCATCGCGGGTGATGCCAGCGTTGTTGACGAGCGCCCAAATGGAGCCAAAGTCGTTGAGGACCGCTTCCACGCACGCGTTGACGGCAGCGGGGTCGGCCACGTCACATTGATATGAGCGCGCCGTGGCGCCAGCCGCCTCGCAGGCGTCGCACGTCTCGCGCGCCGCATCGACGCTGCCGGCATAGACGACGGCGATATCGTAGCCATCCTCCGCCAGACCGATAGCGCAGGCGCGGCCGATACCCCGCGAGCCGCCCGTGACCAGTGCCACGCGACGTGAGTCGTTGCGCTCGAGCGCGCCATTGTTCAAGTTGCCCATGTCATTCCTTTCGGGTTACAGCCCTGTGGACTATGCGAGCTCGTCGGCAATAGCTGCGACCTGCTCGGCCGTCTCGCACGAATACACACGAACGTCGCTCAACGTACGCTTGATCAGGCCGGACAGCGTTTTGCCGGGGCCGACCTCAATAAATGTGTCGATGCCTTGATCCTGCAGAGCATGCAGCGTATCGACCCAGCGCACGGCATGGCTCACCTGATTGGCCAAGACATCCGATGCCGTCTGGGGGTCCGCCGGATAGGGCGCCGCTGTCATATTTGCCAAAACAGGAATGAGCAACGGGGACGGCGCGTGACCGGCCTCAATATATGCGGCAAGGCCACAGGTCGCCTCGGCCATATAGGGGCTATGAAATGCACCCGACACCGCGACCTTCATGGCGCGGCCGCCAGCCTCTTTTACTAGGACGTCGAGGGTCTGCAGCGCATCGGGCGCTCCGGCCACAACCGTCTGCTGGGGACTGTTGTAGTTGACCGGCCAGCAGTCCTCGCCGGCCTGCGCAGCCAGGTTCTCGACTTGCGCAGCATCAAGTTTGATGACGGCGCGCATGCCGCCAGGGTGACGCTCGGCCGCCGTGGCCATCAATGCCGCGCGCTCACACACGAGCTCAAAACCCGCTCGCGTATCGAATGCCCCCGCAAAGCTGAGTGCAGCGACCTCGCCCAGCGAGAATCCCGCACAGGCGGCAGGCACCACGCCGTGCTCGCGCAGGGCGACGGCGACAGCCAAGTCGTGCACGAACACGCAAGGCTGCGTGTTCTCGGTCTGCGAGAGCTCCTCCTTGGAGGCGCTCCGGCACTGCTCGCTCGTCCCCGGGCGCACCTCGTCGGCAATGGTGAACACCTCGGCGGCCGCCGGCGATGTCTCGATCAGGTCGACGCCCATCGCGGGGTGTTGGGCACCCTGGCCGGCAAACAGAAACGCTACGCTACCCATGCGGACGCACCCTTCAGGACGCGCTCGGCGCCATCGACCAGATCGTCAACGATTTCGCGTGCGCTCTGGCGCTCGCTAACCATGCCGGCAATCTGTCCACACAAAAACGAACCCTCTTCGTAGTTGCCGTCCTTGGCGGCCTTACGCAGCGCACCGGTTCCCATAGCACCGAGCTCCTCGGCACTCGCGCCGGAACCCTCGCTCTTGGCATAGGCGTTGGTGAAGGGGCTCTTGAGGGCGCGCACTGGATGTCCCGTCGAGCGACCGGTCGCACGCGTTGAAGTGTCGTTGGCCTTCAGGACCATCTCTTTGTACTGCTCCGAGACGGTGCACTCGTCTGCGACCAGAAAGCGCGTACCCACTTGCACGCCTTCGGCGCCCAGCATAAAGGCGGCCGCCACGCCGCGGCCGTCGGCAATACCGCCGGCGGCCACGACGGGAATGTCAACCGCATCGACGACCTGCGGCACCAGTGCCATCGTCGAGGTCTCGCCAATATGGCCGCCCGATTCGGTACCCTCGGCAACAACCGCCGTGGCTCCACGACGTGCCACGAGGCGCGCCAGCGCCACCGAGGCAACGACCGGGATGACCTTGATGCCCGCCTCGTTCCACGCCTTCATGTACTTGGCGGGATTGCCGGCGCCCGTCACGACGACCGGCACTCGCTCGTCAATCACGACCTGCGCGACCTCGTCGGCAAACGGGCTCATGAGCATGACGTTGACGCCAAAGGGCTTATCCGTCCTGGCGCGCAGCTCGTGAATCTGGTCGCGCAGCCAGTTGGCATCGGCGTTCATGGCCGCGATAATCCCTAAGCCGCCCGCCTCGGACACTGCGGACGCCAGCGAGGCGTCGGCAATCCAGGCCATACCGCCCTGGAACACGGGCTTTTCGATGCCGAGCAGATCGCAGAGAGGAGTCTTGAGCATCTCTACTTCTCCAATGCCGCCTCGACCGTATCGGCGAACTCGCCGACCGTCTTGGGGTTCTCCTCGGTATCGAGTTGGATGCCAAACTCGTCCTCGACGGCGACGAGGATCTCGACGGTGCCCAGACTGTCGAGACCAATCTCCTCGAGCGTGGACTCGGGCTTCATCTCGACGTCGTCAAGACCGGCGGTCTCGCGGATAACGTCGCAAACGCGCTCGAAGGTCTTCTGATCTGCCATGGTAGTTCTCCTTTGGTTGTGCCCTAGGGCGTTTTTATTTCCTATGTGCGACTACTTCCAACGAAGCAGATAGCCACCTATATCCAGACCGGCGCCAAATCCAACCAAGGCGATGGTGTCGCCCTCATTCAGTGCATCCGTACGTGCCAGCCGGTCAAGCGCAAAGGGAATGCAGGCGCTCGAAATGTTGCCGGTCTCGCGCAGTGTTCGAACCATGCGCTCGTCTGGAACGCCGAGGCGCTTGACCGCCTGGCTCAGGATTCGTTCGTTAGCCTGATGGAATACAAAATGATCGATGTCTTCGACCAAAATGCCCGCATCGTTCGCAAGCTTATGGACCGTGTCGCAGATGGCGTTGACGCCGAACTTGAACACGCGGCGGCCATTCATGGACAGCACGCTCGCGCTATCTGCGGAAGCCTTAAACGGCGAGGTACCGACCAGACCGGGAACGCGCAACGTCTCGACGTCGGGCGCCGTCGAAAGCTCAACGGCAAGGGGGTTGTCTCCCCCAGCTTCAATCACTGCGGCGCCTGCCCCATCGCCAAAAAGCACGCAGGTGGCACGGTCGGTCCAGTCGAGCGCGCGCGTCATCTGCTCGGCAGCAACAACAAGCACGCGCTCGGCACGGCTGCGGGCGATATAGCCCTCGGCGACATCGAGCGCAAATACGAAGCCGGCACAAGCCGCCGAGACATCGAAGGCAGGGCACGTCGCGCCTAGTCGCTCAGCAACGGCACACGCCTCAGCGGGAACAAGGTGGTCACCCGTCGTCGTCGAGCAGACGATCAGATCCAGCTGGCTCGCGTCGATTCCGGACACCTGGAGTGCCCGCTCGCTCGCCGCTACGGCAAGGTCGTCAAGTGACTCGGTGGTGCAGACGTGGCGGCTCTTGATACCTGTGCGAGTAAAAATCCACTCATCCGAGGTATCGAGGAACTCAGACAGCTCGTCATTGGAAACGCTGCGCTCAGGAAGCGCCGAGCCTGTTCCAAGAATCGTGAAACCCATCACTAACCTCCTTTGAGTTGTTGACGTGTTTACATCGACCAAGAGAGGATAACGCATTTCAGTCTTTGTTGACGTGTTAACATTAAATTGTCCAAATGCGACAAAGGCTTCACATTGTGTCTATCTCTCGACACCATTGCGCGATTGCCTTATTTACTTAGGAGTTAGCAGCTGTTATGGATTCTCGTTTAACGATAGTCGACGTAACCGGATCGACCAACGATGACCTGCTCGAAGCAGGAAAACAGGGGGCGCCGCACGGCACAGGACTTGCCGCCCGGGCTCAGACAGCAGGACGCGGTCGGCGCGGGCACAAGTGGGACTCAACCGCCGGCAACCTATTGCTTTCGATTGTCCTGCGTCCATGCGTTAATCCCGCAAAGTACTCTGGTCTTGCCGCTGTCAGCGGCCTAGCGGTGCTCGAAGCACTCGAAAAGCAGGGTCTTGCAAACGAGATTGGCCTCAAATGGCCCAACGACCTGGTCGCGAGTGGACGCAAACTCGGCGGCATTCTGGTCGAGGCCGCACGCGATAACGAAGGCAGCCCCTTTGCGGTCTGTGGCATCGGCGTCAACGTGAACTATGTGCCCGCGGAGGTTCCCGATGGCGGCCTGCCCGCAATCGGTCTCTCGTATCTCAACGAGAACGTTCCCGCCGTCGATGTGCTACTCAAACAGGTCTATCACGCAGTCGTGAACGCTGTAGATGCGTGGGCAGAACGCCTCAACGCCATGGAAGAAGACGCCGGACCGCTCGCGCCCGTCCACGATGATTATGTAGCTCACCTCAATTGGATAGGGGAAACCGTTATCGCCCGTTCCCCTGTCGGTGACGAGCTGGCGCGTGGCATCTTTAAAACGGTCGATGGCTTTGGTCGCGCGTGCATCGAAACGGAAGACGGCTTTCGATCTTTCCATTTTGAGGAGGCATCGCTGCGTCCCATGAGCGAATAGGGCGCCGCAACCACCTACTCGGCAGCATTACCCCGCAGTCCAAACCATCATTCAAAACAAAAGGGCCCCACTGCCGTTACGGCAGCGGGGCCCTTTAAGCTATGAGCGATATCGCTTAGAGCTTGATGTCGATGTCGACGCCAGCGGGGAGGTCGAGACGCATGAGCGAATCAACGGTGCCCGAGGTGGGGTCGAGGATGTCGATGAGGCGCTTGTGGGTGCGCATCTCGAACTGCTCACGGGAGTCCTTGTTCACGTGCGGCGAGCGGATAACCGTGTACAGGTTGCGCTCGGTGGGCAGGGGGACAGGACCGGAAACGCGAGCGCCGGTCTTCTGAGCGGTCTCGACGATGAGCTTCGCGGACTGATCGACGACCTCGTGATCATAGCCCTTGAGGCGAATGCGGATCTTCTGGGTAGCCAACTTAAACCTCCAAAGAGTGCGAGAGATGTTCTCGCGGATTACGTAACAGGGAGCTCGAACTTAGGCGTTCTTGCTCATGACCTCGTCCACGATGGACTTGGGCGCGGGCTCATAAGAGTCGAACTGCATCGTGTAGGATGCACGGCCCTGGGTCTGGGAGCGAAGGTCGGTAGCGTAACCGAACATCTCGCCCAGCGGCACCTTGGCACGGATGAGCTTGCTGTTCTTGCGATCCTCCATGCCCTCGATCTTGCCGCGACGACCGGAGAGGTTGCCCATAACGTCGCCCATGTACTGCTCGGGGGTCTCGACCTCGACAGCCATGATCGGCTCGAGCAGCTGCGGATCGGACTTCTTGAGGGCGTCCTTGATAGCCATGGAGCCGGCGATCTTGAAGGCGGCCTCGGAGGAGTCGACCTCGTGGTAAGAACCGTCGAACAGGGTGACCTTGACGTCGAGGACCGGGAAGCCGGCGATAACACCGGTGTTCAGGGCCTCCTGGATGCCCTTGTCGATGGACGGGATGTACTCCTTGGGCACGACGCCGCCGACGATAGCGTTGACGAACTCGTAGCCGAAGCCCTCCTCCATCTTCTCGAGCTTGATGACGGCGTGGCCGTACTGACCGCGACCGCCGGACTGACGGACGAACTTGCCCTCAGCCTTCTCGACGTCGTGACCAGCGGTCTCGCGGTAGGCAACCTGGGGCTTACCGACGTTAGCGTCAACCTTGAACTCGCGGAGCAGACGGTCGACGATGATCTCGAGGTGCAGCTCGCCCATGCCGGCGATGATGGTCTGGCCGGTCTCGTGGTTGGTGGACACCTGGAAGGTCGGGTCCTCCTCGGCGAGCTTGGTCAGAGCCAGGGACATCTTGTCCTGCTCGGCCTTGGTCTTGGGCTCGATGGCAACGTCGATAACGGGCTTAGCGAACTCGATCTTCTCAAGGACGATCTCCTTGCCCTCGGCGCACAGGGTGTCACCGGTGGTGGAGTTCTTGAAGCCGACGCAAGCGACGATGTCGCCGGCGGCAGCGTCGTCACGGTCGATACGCTCGGCGGCGTTCATCTCGAGGATGCGGCCGAGACGCTCGCGCTGACCGTTGGAAGCGTTGACCACGTAGGAGCCGGACTCAGCGCGGCCGGAGTAAACGCGGACATAGGTGAGCTTACCGACGAACGGGTCGGTCATGATCTTGAAGACCAGGCCGGAGAAGGGCTCGTCGAAGGAAGGATGACGCTGGATCTCCTCGCCGGTGTCCGGATCGGTACCGGTGACAGCCTCAACGTCGAGCGGGCTGGGCAGGTAGTCGACGACAGCGTCGAGCAGCTCCTGAACGCCCTTGTTCTTGTAGGCGGAGCCCACGAAGACGAGGTTGAGCTCGTTGGCCAGAACGCCCTTACGCAGAGCCGCCTTGAGCTCCTCGACGGTGAAGTCCTCCTCCATGAGGATCTTCTCCATGAGCTCGTCGTCAAAGCTGGCAGCAGCGTCAAGGAGCTCCTCGCGCTTGGTGGCAGCGATGTCGGCAAACTCAGCCGGGATCTCGTCCATCGGCTCGGGGTAGGTCATACCCTTCTCGTCGGCCTTGAAGTCCCATGCAGTCATGGTGACCAGGTCGATGACGCCCCAGAAGTTGTCCTCGGCGCCCATCGGGACCTGAGCGGCCACGGCGTTAGCGTCGAGACGATCCTTCATGGTCTCGATAGCGTTGAAGAAGTCAGCGCCCACGCGGTCATACTTGTTGATGAAGGCGATGCGGGGGACGTTGAAGGTAGAAGCCTGACGCCAAACGGTCTCAGACTGGGGCTGAACGCCGGCAACGGCGTCGAAGACGGCGACAGCGCCATCGAGGACGCGCAGGCAGCGCTCGACCTCGGCGGTGAAGTCAACGTGGCCCGGGGTGTCGATGATCTGGATGCGGTAGTCCTTACCGTCCTTGTTCCAGAAGCACGTGGTAGCAGCGGAGGTAATGGTTACGCCGCGCTCCTGCTCCTGAACCATCCAGTCCATGGTGGCAGCGCCCTCATGGACCTCACCGATCTTGTGGGTCTTACCGGTGTAGTAAAGAATACGCTCGGTCGTGGTGGTCTTACCGGCATCGATGTGGGCCATGATGCCGATGTTACGGGTATCGGAAAGCTTGTACTTAGGCTTAGCCATGTTAGTTCCTTACCTTAACTTACCAACGATAGTGAGAGAACGCGCGGTTGGCCTCGGCCATCTTGAAGACGTCCTCACGCTTCTTGACGGAAGCGCCCAGGCCGTTGGAAGCGTCGAGGATCTCGTTGGCGAGACGCTCGGCCATGGTCTTCTCCTTGCGAGCGCGGGAGAAGTTGACGATCCAGCGGATACCCAGAGCGGTGGAACGACGGGAGTTGACCTCCATCGGGACCTGATAGGTAGCGCCACCGACACGCTTGGGCTTAACCTCGAGCGTGGGCTTGACGTTGTCCATAGCCTTCTTGAAGGTAGCGAGAGCGTCGCCACCCTCGGACTTCTCGGCAACGATCTCGAAAGCGGTGTAAACGATGCGCTCAGCGGTGGCCTTCTTGCCGTCAAGAAGGACCTTGTTGATGAGCTGAGTCACCAGGCGGTTGTTGTAAACGGCGTCAGGCTGAACCTCACGACGATTAGCTGCTGCACGACGCGGCATGTGAAATCTCCTTAAGTGTCTACCGTGCGGCGCTTAGGCGGCACACGGCGAAAGTATCAAAACGTTATCTGGCTTATTTAGCCTTGGGGCGCTTAGCACCGTACTTGGAACGGGCCTGCATACGGTTCTGGACCGGAGCAGCGTCGTAGGCGCCACGGATGACGTGATAACGGACACCAGGGAGGTCACGGACACGACCGCCGCGGACGAGCACGATGGAGTGCTCCTGCAGGTTGTGGCCCTCACCCGGGATGTAAGCAGTAACTTCGATGCCGTTGACGAGGCGAACACGGGCAACCTTACGAAGAGCCGAGTTCGGCTTCTTGGGGCTCGTGGTGAAGACGCGGGTGCACACGCCGCGCTTCTGGGAGTTGTGCTGCAGAGCAGCGTTCTTGGACTTCTTGGGCACGGAACGACGGCCCTGGCGAACCAGCTGGTTAATAGTAGGCAAAGCGTACTCCTTCTCGAATGATTCCAGCTTTCTGTAAAGTGCAACGGCTTGAATCGAGGGGTCAGCATCCCCCTACGAAACACGCAGTTTGATAGGATACGTGGCGTTAGCTGTGCCGTCAACAGACCACGCCGCCGGGCGTATCCCAAAATAGCCATATTTCCGCAAAGCCTACACAAAAGGAATCCCCTCCTGTGCGCGGGGGCGGATTCCCGGCCCGGGCGGCCCGCTGTTTAAGTTTGCTGCTCTACAGTCCTGCGCAAGACGGAAAGCACATTAAGTGCTTTC
>UQHO01000004.1 GCA_900540995.1 uncultured Collinsella sp.
CTCCGTTGTCGCCGGGACGGCGCGGGCGGTCGCTGCGCTCGGAGCGCTCACGACGCGGGCGTTCACGACGCTGGAAGTGCTCGCCGTCGCCCTCGGAGGCACCCTCGGCGCGAGCCGGGGCCTCGGGCTTATCGAGACGATCGAGCGAGATCTTGCCACGGTCGTCGACCTCGATGACGACGACCTTGACCTCGTCGCCCACGTTGAGGACGTCCTCGACCTTCTCCACGCGGCCCTTGGCGACGCGGGAGATGTGCAGCAGGCCGTCCTTACCGGGCAGCAGGTTGACGAAGGCGCCGAAGGGCTGGATGGAGACCACACGACCGGTGTACTCCTCGCCCGGCTCGGGAACCTTGATGATGAGCTTGATGCGCTCGACGGCCTGATCGACGGACTCGCCAGTGCCGCCGACAAAGACGGTGCCGTCCTCCTGGATGTCGACCGAAGCGCCGGTCTCATCCTGGATGCCGCGGATGACCTTACCGCCGGAACCGATGACGTCGCGGATCTTGTCGGTCGGAACCTGGATGGAGACGATGCGCGGAGCGGTGCTGCGCGTGGTGTGGCGCGGCTCGGGGATCACATCGAGCATCTTCTGAAGGATGAAGGCACGACCCTCCTTGGCCTGCTGCAAGGCGCGGGCCAAGATGTCGAAGGTAAGGCCGGTGGCCTTGTTGTCCATCTGCAGAGCGGTAATGCCCTCGGTGGTGCCGGTGACCTTAAAGTCCATGTCGCCAAGGAAGTCCTCGAGACCCTGGATGTCGGACAGGACCACGGTCTTGCCCTCCTCCTGGATCAGGCCCATGGCGATACCGGAGACCGGGCGCTTAATGGGCACGCCGCCGTCCATTAGGGCGAGCGTGGAGCCGCAGGTCGAAGCCATCGAAGAGGAGCCGTTGGACTCCATGACCTCGGAGACGACGCGGATGGCGTAGGGGAACTCGTTCTCGTCGGGAAGCACCGGAAGCAGAGCGCGCTCGGCCAGATTGCCATGCCCGATCTCGCGGCGCTTGGGGCTGCCCATGCGGCCGGTCTCGCCGGTGCAGAACGGCGGGAAGTTGTAGTGGTGCATGTAGCGCTTGCCCTCGGTGGGCTCGATGGTATCCAGACGCTGGCCCTCGTTGAGCATGCCGAGCGACAGGACGGAAAGCACCTGGGTCTGGCCACGTTGGAACAGACCGGAGCCGTGAACGAGCGTCAGGTAGTTGTCCTTCACCATGATGGGACGGATCTCGTCGGCGGCACGGCCGTCGACGCGCTCGCCGGTCTCGACGACCATGGTGCGCATGGCCTTCTTCTCGAGCTTCTTGAGCGCCACGGGGATCTCGCGCTCCCAAGCGGCCTGCTCCTCCTCAGTGAACTCGGCGCGGATGGACTCCTTCAGAGCCTCGACCTTACCGATACGGGAGAGCTTGTCGGCGTCGCGAAGGGCGGCTGCCATCTCGTCGTAGTGGGCGAAGATGCGCTCCTGGACCTCCTCGACGGGCTGGTCGAGCGGGTACTCCTTCTTGACGATGGGGCCGTTGACCTGCTCCCACTCGGCGACGAACTCGTCCTGAGCCTGGCAGAAAGCGGCAAGGGCCTCCTGGCCAAACTTCATGGCGGCGAGCATGTCGTCCTCGGAGATCTCCTCGGCGCCGGCCTCGACCATCGAAATGAAGTCGGCAGAGCCGCCCAACTCCAGGTCCAGATCGGAGTTCTCGCGCTCCTCGTAGGTGGGGTTGACGATAAACTCGCCGGTCTCCACGTTACGGCCGATGCGCACGCAGGCAAGCGGGCCCTCGAAGGGCACGCCGCCGAGCGTCATGGCCAGGGAAGCACCCATGACGTTGATGACGTCAAAGGGGTTGACCTGGTCGGCGACGAGCGAGGTAGCGACGATGTGTACCTCGTTGCGGAAGCCGTCCGGGAAGCTCGGGCGAATCGGACGGTCGATCATGCGCGCGGTGAGCGTGGCCTTCTCGCTGGGACGGCCCTCACGCTTGAGGTAGCCACCCGGGATGCGGCCGGCGGCGTACATCTTCTCGTTGAAGTCGACGGTCAGCGGGAAGAAGTCGTAGTTCTTGCGCTCCTTGGAGACGACCACGGTGTCGAGCATCGTGGTGTCGCCCTGCTTGACCAGGCAGGCGCCGGTGGCCTGCTTGGCAAGCTCGCCCGACTCAAAGGTGTAGGTCTTGCCGTACAGCTCAAAGGTCTTGGATACGAGTGTCATTGTTCTCCTTTACCCCGCAGGCCCCTTGCCTGCAGGCTCCTCATGTGACGCGGGCCCCCTGCCCCCGCCACGCTTCAGAGCGTGATTGTTCACGCCCTTACACAAAAAGAGCGCCCCGCTGCGCAGGACGCTCTTAGCATGTACAAATCCTTACTGGATGTTGTCGCGGATGCCCAGAGCCTTGATGAGCTCACGATACTCGACGATGTCGTTCTTCTTGATATAGGAGAGAAGACGACGACGACGGCCGACGAGCATGAGCAGGCCACGACGGGTGTGGAAGTCCTTCTGGTGGGACTTCATGTGCTCGGTCAGCTCCTTGATGCGCTCGGTCAGGATGGCGACCTGAACCTTGGGGTTGCCGGTGTCGACCGGGGTGTTACCGAACTGAGCAGTCAGCTCTGCCTTGCGCTCTTTGGAAACAGTCATTGTTTCACCTTTCGTTTCTTGTCGCCCGCGGGCGACGCTATTCGCCTCGGACTGGGAAGCCGCCGGTGGAGCGAGAATCCAAGGTCGAGGTACCAACAGGTTGGTATGTTACCACAAGCAGCCCGCGCCTGCGCATCATCACCGACCCAACATGAATTCCATCGCACGGAGACGTTGATCGGTGTGCGTCGCAGCCCACACGTGCGAAAGCCCCAGCAAAAAGGCAGCGGTATGGGGGTCGACCCTCTCGGCCATAAGCGCATCGAAGGTCATGGACATGAGGGCGCGCAGCCATGCGACCTCACCGGTCGACACCAGCTCGGCACCCGGAACGCTCGACGCGCACGACCCGCACATGAGACCGCCCGCCTGGGGCGAAAAATACGACAACATGGGGTCTCCGCACAGCACGCAGGCCGAAAAATCGGGTCGGTAGCCAACGTGGGACAGCAGCTTAAAGACATATGCCGCCACAAGTAGATCCATATGCGCCGCGTCGAGCCCGCTGCCCACCAAGGCAAGCGCTCGCCGCGTGATGGCAAAGGTAAACGGTTCCTCAGCGTCCTCAAACGAGCACACGCGCGCCACCTCGGCAATCGCGCTTGCGGCGCAAGTCGTCTCGCAATCGGGCGCGGCGCCGAGCGGCGCCTCCATGAGCTCGGCCTGAGAAACCACGTCGAGCGACCGACCATGCGCGAGCAGCATATCGACGGTGCAGAACAGCTCGCAGCGCGCCGCCAAGCGCCCGCCGGGTTTGCGCGCGCCCTTTGCCACGGCACGAACCTGCCGACCCCGCTCGTCAAGCATCGTCAGGATCAGGTCGGTCTCTTTGAGCTTGGTCTTATCGAGGACGAGTACCTTTGTGCGATATGTCCGGGAGCCTGCCATGCGCGCCGCGCGCCCTTAGTCCTCGGCATTGTAGCCAAAGCGGCGAATCTGGGCCTCGTCGTCACGCCAGCCGGCCTTGACCTTCACGTCCAGCTCCAAAAAGACCTGGGTGCCAAAGATGCGCTCAAGGTCGCGACGGGCGTCGATGCCGATATGTTTGATCATCTCGCCGCCCTTGCCGATGATGATGCCCTTTTGGCCCTCGCGCTCGACGTAAATGGTGGCGTGCACGCGCAGCACCTTCTTGGTCTGCTCGAGCGCATCGCAAATCACGCCCACGGAGTGCGGGATCTCATCACGAGTGCGGCGCAAGACCTTCTCGCGCACAAACTCGGCAACGAGCGTCTCATCGGAAGCGTCGGTACCCATGTCCTCGGGGAACCAACGCGGACCCTCGGGCAAAAAGTGCGCAACGGTCTCGATGAAGGCATCGACGTTGAAGTTCTTGACCGACGACGTCACGATCTCGTCGTCATATTCCATGAGCTCGTGGGCAGCCTTAAGCTGCTCCATGACCTGTGCGGGGTCGGCCTCATCGGCCTTGGTAAGCACCAGGACCTTCTTGGAACGGGCGTTCTTAACGCGCTCGGCAACCCAGGCGTCTCCCCTGCCGATCGGCTTGGTGGCATCAATCAAAAACGCGACGACATCGACATCGTTCAGCTCGAACAGCGCGCTTTTATTGAGCTCGGACCCTAAGCCATCCTTGGGCTTGTGAATACCCGGGGTATCGACAAAGACCAGCTGGTAGCCGGGGCGGTTGACGACGGCGCGCATGCGGCGGCGGGTCGTCTGGGCCACCGGCGAGGTGATGGCGACCTTTTTGCCATAGCAGGCGTTGAGCAGCGTGGACTTGCCGGCGTTGGGGCGGCCGACCAAGGCCACGAAGCCACTGCGGAAACCGGGCTCAACGTCGCCAAAGCCCGCGAGGCTGTCGTCCTCGTCGCACAGGGCGTCGAGCTCCTCGTCGCTCATGCCCTCAAACGGGTCGAACTCCTCGACTTCCTCATAGGCCTCGGTCGCCTTAGCATCCGGGGACTCGTCGTCCAAAATTTCATCGATAGGCTGCATATTGTCGGACATGGGAATCCCTTTCTAAATAAAGCCGAGCGCGTGGGCAAAGACAAGCAAGCCCACGATCGCGGCGGTAATGGAAAGAACGTATACAGAGGCGGCGGCGATGTCCTTCGCACGCTTTGCCAGCGGATGGAGCTCTTGGGTCGCCAGGTCGACGATGGCCTCCATGGCGGTATTGCACAGCTCGCCATGAATCACCAGGCCGCAGCAGATGATGACCGTAGCCCACTCGGCAATATCGAGCCCCACGATGCAGCCGGCAATGACGGTGCACACGCCTGCCACGAGCATGACCTTAATGTTGCGCTCGGTCTTGACGGCGGTGACGAAGCCCTCCATGGCGTATGAGAACGACTTTAAAAAGGACGGATGGTCCTTGTTCGATCCGGGAATCATAAACGGCTCCTAGTCGTGGGCATGATTGGTGATGGGGCCGACGTGAACGAGTTTGGGGTCCTCACCGCGCTCGAGCGCCAGATCGCGCAGGATAGCGTCCTCGCGGGCCTCCATGACCTCAGCCTCGTCGTCCTCGATATGGTCATATCCCAGCAGGTGCAGCATGCCGTGTACGAGCATCAGGCGGCACTCGTCGGCAGGGCTATTGCCAAAGCCGGGGGCCTGACGGGCAATGACCTGCAGGGCCAAGATGATATCGCCGAGCTCGAGCGTCTCGTCGGCGGGAATATCCTCGTCAAAGGCCGAGTCGCATTCAAACGAGAGCACATCGGTGGTGCGGTCGATGCCACGCCACTCATGGTTGAGCTCGTGCATCTCGTCCTCGTCGACATACGAAAGGGAAATCTCGACTTCACGTTCAACGCCCTCGGCGGCAAGCACAACCTCGCAGATGTGCTCCACCTCCTGCGCGTCGAGCAGCGTATCGAGCTCGGCATCGTTGCTGATCAATACACTCAACGGGACTCCTTTCGGTCGCGCGAGCGCTGCTCACGCACGTCATCATAAGCATCGTATGCCTCGACGATACGACCCACCAGGGCATGACGCACCACATCGGCGCGCTCCAGGTGTGCAAACGCCACATCGTCGACACGGCCCAAAATCTTCTCGACATCCGCCAAGCCACCACGACGACCCACCAGGTCGCGCTGGCTGAGGTCGCCGGTAATCACGAACTTGGAGTTGAATCCAAGGCGTGTCAGGAACATCTTCATCTGCTCGGGCGTGGTATTTTGCGCCTCGTCGAGCACCACGAAAGCATCGCTCAGCGTACGACCGCGCATATAGGCAAGCGGGGCGATCTCGATCACGCCGCGCTCCATAAGCTCATCGGTTCGCTCGCGATCCATCATGTCAAAAAGGGCGTCGTAGAGCGGACGCATGTACGGATCGATCTTTTCCTCGAGGGTGCCGGGCAAAAAGCCCAGGTTCTCCCCCGCCTCGACAACCGGACGCGTCAAGATCAGACGGCCCACCTCGTGGCGCTTGAGCGCGGCAACGGCGAGCGCCATGGCCAGATAAGTCTTACCGGTGCCGGCAGGACCCAGGCCAAATGTGATGGTATGCGAGCGAATGGCATCCACATAGCGCTTTTGGCCGAGCGTTTTGGGGCGAATGGCACGACCGCGATACGAAAGTAGCACGTCATCGCGAAGCGACGTAGCCTCGTGCTCACCGTCGCGCAGAACGGCCAGACAGCGCGAGACATCGTCGGCAGAAAGCGTGCGCCCGGCAGCAGCCTCACGAAAGGCATGTTCGAAAAAACGCGCCACGAGTTCGACCTCATCCGGGTCACCGCTCACGGCGATGCTATCGCCACGGGCGACCACATGGGCGCGAATCAAGTTCTCGAGTGCACGAAGGACGCCGTCGCCGGCGCCCAAAACGCACGAGGGATCAATTCCCTCGGGAACGGTAAGTCTAATCTTCGAGGCTTCCATGAACCTCCCTGCGTGCATGGACCAAGCCGGAATCATCGACTCCGATGATAGCAACATCGAGCAGGCACGGGGCTGTAAGTCCACAGGTATCGTCAAGACGGGCATGATGGAACGAGCCGAGCGTCAGGTTGTCACCATACTCGAGCACGGCACGCTCGACCGTGCCCACGCGACGACGAGCGTCGGCAATAGCGAGCTCCTGTGCGGCGGCCCGCATACGGCGGCTGCGCTCGGCCATAACCTCGGGTGGCACCTGGTCGGGCATGTCGGCAGCAAGGGTACCGGGACGCTTGCTGTAGCGGAACACGTGCATACGCGAGAAACCCACACGGCGGCACAGTGCCAGCGACTCCTCGAACTCCTCGCCCGTCTCACCAGGAAAACCGACGATAACATCGCACGAAAGAGACACCTGGGGCAAGTTGGCGCGAATCATACGCACCGTGTCCTCAAAGGCTTCGGCGCTATAGGGACGGCCCATGCGATGCAGGGTCGCCGTGCAGCCGGACTGCACGGGCAGGTGTAAAAACGGGGCGATACGCTGCGGGTAGCGCGCCATAACCTTAAGCAGGCGCTCGGAGATATCCATGGGCTCGACCGAGGAAATGCGCACATGCGGAATAGACGTGCGCTCCATGATGGCCTCGAGCAGCTCATCGATTTCGACGTGCTCGTCGGTCGCGCTCTTGCCATCGTAGGCACCCAGGTTCACACCGGTCAGCACCACCTCGGGCACGCCGGCCTCCTGGGCCTCGCGAACTTGCTCGAGCACGGACTCGACGGGCACGGAGCGCTCGGGGCCGCGCGCCTTCCACACAATGCAATAGGTGCAGCGATGGTTGCAGCCATCCTGAATCTTCACGCCCAGGCGAGAGCGACCGAGCGCATCGACCACCTCGCCATCGCTGCAGGCGGGAACGCTATCGGACTCAACACCCAGCACCTCGCATACACGTTCGGCGACATCTATCTTGGACGGCTCGGCAATCACGCGATCCGAAAGCTCCGACAGCTCCTCGGGATGCAAATTGACCACGCATCCGGTCACGACCACATAGGGCTCGTTTGGATGGGCCAGCGCATGACGGACGGCCTTACGGGTCTTGGCCTCGGCCTCGCCCGTAACGGCACAGGTGTTAATGACGATCAGATCGGCATCCTGGGGCTCCACAATAGCAAAGCCCAAGCGCATAAGATCGGCAGTGATACGGTCAGACTCAACCCGGTTGACACGGCAGCCGAGGTTGACGACGGAAATATGGGGTGCGAGCACGCGGGCTCCTTAATCGAGGATATCGTCGAGGGCACTCTTGATACGGTCGGTCACCGACTTCTTACCGGAAGCGACGTCATCGCCCATCTCATCGGCAAAAGCACGGAGCAGCTCGCGCTGCTTATTGGAAAGATTGGTGGGAACGACCACGCGCAGTTGCACGATCAGGCGGCCACGCGAACCGCCACCGCCAATGCGCGGCATGCCGTAATTATTGACGCTCACGGTGTCGCCGTACTGGGCGCCGGCGGGAACCGTCACCTTAACGACCTCGTCGGGCATAATGCCCTCGACCTCGATCTCGCAGCCGAGCGCAGCCTGCGCAATCGAAATATCGCTCACCAGGTACAGGTCGTCCCCGTTGCGCTTAAAGCGCTCATGGTCGGCAACGCGCACGTTGACAATCAGGTCGCCCGAAGGCTCGCCGCGAAGGCCGGCCTCGCCAAAGCCGCTCACGCGCAGCTGGCGACCGGTCGAAACGCCGGCGGGAATATCGATGTCGATCTTTTCGTGCGAAGGCGTGCGGCCTTGACCGTCGCAGGTCTCGCAGGGATGATCGATAACCGTGCCCTCGCCATGGCAGTCGGGGCAAGGCGAGGAAGACTGAACCTGGCCCAGGAACGAACGCTGAACCGTCGTGACGTAGCCCGTACCGTGGCAGCGACTGCACTGCTTTTCCTGTGCACCCTCGGCCCTACCGGTACCGTTGCAGTCCTCGCAAGGAGCAAGGCGGTCATAGCTGATTGTCTTTTTGCAGCCGAGCGCCGCCTCCTCGAGCGTCACCGAAAGCGAGATGGCCATGTCTCGTCCGCGACGACGCTCACGACGGCTGCGGGCGCCACCGCCGGCACCGCCGCCAAAGAACGACGAGAACAAGTCGTCCATGCCCATGCCACCAAAGATATCGTTGATATCGACGTAGCCCGAACCACCAGGGCCGTCGGCAGTGCCGTAACGGTCGTAGTTAGCACGCTTCTGCTCATCGGAAAGAACGGAATAGGCCTCGTTGAGCTCCTTGAACTTGGCCTCGGCCTCGGGGTCGTCCGAAACATCCGGATGTACGGTACGGGCCTTCTTTAGAAACGCACGCTTAATCGTCCGCGCGTCGGCATCCCTGTCGACGCCAAGCACCTCGTAGTAATCCCTATTTTCCGACACGACCGAATCCTTCCGACTTTCATTATTGTCACAGTGCGTCCTATACCCAAGCTGGGCCGACCGCAAACAAAGGGTTTGATGTTATTGCATTTGGTACGGCGAAAGCATGGCCCGTTGCGAGCAGCTTGCGAACCAAACCGACACGAGCGCGAACATGAAGCCATTGGCAAAACCGTTGGCAAACTGCATCGCACCGCGCTTCCACCACAGCAGGCTGCGATGAAGCACGCCGTCCGAAAGCACCATGAACAGGCCCATGGTAAACGGAATAAAGCACATCACGGCAAAGGCCGAGAACACACCCGAGATGGCCGAGAGTACCAAAAACGGCGCTACGATGCCCATCAGGTAAAAACCGGTGCGGGCCTTGCCTTCCAAGCGCTCGGCCTCAACGTGCGCACGACCGACCAGGTCGCCGCCTGAAGCGCCGTTGGTGCCGGCGTGGCCCATGTTGGGGATACGCACCTCGTCTCCGTCGTGGGTGCCGGCGGGAAACTCGATCGTCTGCTCGGAAGTCACGCGGGTACGGCCGCTGCCACCGCAATCGGGGCACGGGTCGGCAACGACCTTGCCGGAGCCGCCGCACTCGGGACAGACGGACTGGAACGTGCCAGCACCAAATAAAAAGGACAGGTCGACATCGATATGGCCACGACCGCCGCAGCTGGGGCAGGTGTGGGCGTGCTCCGACGAAACGGAGCCCGAACCGCCGCAGTGTCCACAGGTATCGAAGCGCGTGTAGCGCACGGTCTTGTGGGCGCCTTCCTTTGCCTCCTTGGCGTCGAGCTTAATGTCGACGACCACGTTGGCGCCGTTCTCGGGATTGTAGGCAGCCTGCCCGCGACGCTGCTGGCCCCAGGCGCCACCAAAGGGAAAGCCGCCCTCAAAAGGATTGCCATAGCCTGCGCTGCCGGCGTAGCCGCCACCATAGGGCGAAGCCGTAGGAGCACCGGCAAAGGGATTGCCAGAACGCATGGCGTCGTAGCGCGCACGTTTTTGCTCATCCGAAAGCACGGCGTAGGCCTCGGAAACCTCTTTGAACTTTTCCTCGGCATCCGGCTCTTTGTTGACGTCCGGATGGAGCTTGCGGGCCTTTTGCTGGAAGGCTTTTTGAATATCACGCGAGGTGGCGTCCTTGGAGACACCCAGAATCTCGTAGTAATCTTTTTCGTTCATCGTCGCCATGCGCGGCAACCTCCTGCTCACAGCAGCGTATATATTTCGGTAATTCTACCCGAGCGGCCTAAGCTAGATCCCAAAACAGCTCGAACAGAACATTTCCATCGAGCCAGCCCAGGTGTGTCGGCGCTAAACGAGCTCGAACATGGCCCGCGACGACATCTGCCGAAGTAAAGGGTCCCTCATGGACCCCGAGCGTCTCGGGCACCCAAGTGGCAAGACCCAATTCGAGTGCGCGATCGCAAGCGGCTGCCAGCTCACACGCTGGGATGACGCAAGCTGCACGAACCAACAGGTCGGACGCGACACCACGCGTCATGCGACAAGCGAGCATCAGGTCTTCAGCCGCAGCCTCGCGCTGCGACAGATATTCGGTCTCGAACGCCATCGCGTCATCGTCACGTTGCACCAGACGCACGCGGTACGCATCGCCTCGAGAAGACACGCCGGGGAACAAACCTGCAAGACGGTCGAAATCCTCGGCGTCGAGCATGCCCGCGGCAGAACGACCCAGGCCCAGATAGCCCCGTCCGGTCCAGTAGGCAATGTTATGGGCGCACTCATGGCCGTCGAGCGCGTAGCTCGCCACCTCATACGGGTGATAGCCGGCGGCACCCAAGAGCTCGCGTGCCAAGTCCATGCACGAAGCCTGAAAATCCTCGTCGGGCTCGAGCGACTCGTCGCGGCGCGCCATGCGATAAAGGGGCGTCCCCTCCTCAAGCGTGAGCGGGTAGACCGACACATGATGCGGGGCCGCCGCCAGCACGCCATCGAGCGTGCGCTTCCAACTCGCTGCGGTCTGCCCGGGAAGTCCGCACATAAGGTCGCACGACACATCAAGCCCAGCGTTCTTGACCGTCGCGATGGCGGCGAGCGCCCGATCGGCATCGTGAATACGACCGATGGCAGTAAGTTCGGCGTTATCGAGCGTTTGCACGCCCAGAGAGACGCGTGTGACACCAACCTTGACAAGTGCAGTAGCAAGCTCGGCGGTCAGCGACTCGGGATTGGCCTCGCAGGTAAACTCAACGGGGGCACACCACGCACGAATACGCCGCGCCAGCTCCACCAGGCGCTCCCCCGCCAGCGACGGCGTACCGCCACCAACATAGACGGTGCGGATCTGGTCAAGGGCATCAGCCTTGCCAAAAGCATCGAGACGCGCGAACAACTGCTCAAAATAGGCATCGAGCGCAGCGCTCAGGTCGCACGGAGCAAAACTGCGCGAGTCAAAGTCGCAGTACCGGCACTTTTGGGCGCAAAACGGCACGTGCACGTACAGTGCGGTAACGGCCACCCTTAAGCCTCCAGAGGATGAGGGGGCACCGATTCGCCGGCGGCAAGGGCGGCCTCGCAGGCCACCACATCGCGCTCGATCTCATCGACCAGTGCCATAAACTCCTCGTACGTGGAGCAGCGCACCACATGGGCACGCCAAGCGGCGGCATGGGGCATGCCTTTTAAGTACCAGCTTGCATACGTGCGGGCACGCGACATGAGCGGCAGGAGCTCATGTGTCAGCGTTAGGTGCTCACGCAGGGCGTCCAGGCGCTCGACCGAGCTGCGCGGCGGCACCGGTATGCCATCGAGCGCAAGAGCGCGAGCATCACCAAAGACCCAGGGATTACCGTAGATACCGCGCGCGATAAACACCGCGCTGGCGCCCGAGTTGCGCAGATGCTCCGCGGCATCCTCGGCGGTAAACACGTCGCCCGAACCGATCACGGGAATCTCAACGGCGTCGGCAACCTCATCGACGACCGACCAATCGGCCTGGCCCGTATAGAGCTGCGTGGCGCAACGACCATGCACGGCGACTGCGGCAGCCCCTGCGCCCTCAAGCATCTGGGCAAACGTCGCGGCATTGCGGTCCTCGGCATAAAAGCCTTTGCGAATCTTGACGGTCACGGGCACGTGTGCCGCGCCCACCGTGGCCTCGACGATCTTCTCCGCCAGGTCGGGCGTGCGCATGAGCGCCGAGCCCTCGCCCTTGGTAACGACCTTGCGGGCGGGGCATGCCATATTGATATCGATAAGCGACAGGCGATCGCCAACGCGCTCCTCGACGGCGGCGACGGCACTCGCAAACTGATCGGGCTTGGAGCCAAAGAGCTGCACACAAATCTGCTGCTCCTCGTCGGCCGGCAGCACCAGGCGCCACGTTTTGTTGCTGGCATAGGCAAGGCCTGCCACGCTCACCATCTCGCTGTAGGCAAGGTTGGCACCGCGGCGGCGGCACATGATGCGGTAGGCAGGGTCGGTCACGCCCGCCATGGGAGCCATAAGGAACGGTTGCTCGGCATAGGCGCCCAGCAACCGCTCGCTGTATTCGGAAAGCGCCATAGGCCTACTCGTCCACCTTGAGAATCGCCATAAAGGCCTCCTGCGGGACCTCGACCGAGCCGATGGCTTTCATGCGCTTCTTGCCCTCTTTCTGCTTCTCGAGCAGTTTGCGCTTACGCGAAATATCGCCGCCGTAGCACTTGGCAAGCACGTCCTTGCGACGCGCCTTGACGGTGGAGCGGGCAATGATCTTGTTGCCGATAGCACCCTGGATGGGCACCTCAAACAGCTGACGCGGGATGATCTCCTTGAGCTTGTCGCACAGACCGCGGGCCAGGCCATAGGCCTTGTCCTTGTGCACGATAAACGACAGCGCGTCCACCTCATCGCCCGAAAGCAAGATATCGAGCTTCACAAGCTCGGAAGGACGGTACTCGTTGAACTCGTAGTCGAGCGAGGCATAGCCCTTAGTGCGGCTCTTGAGCTGGTCAAAGAAGTCCAAGATGAGCTCGGCAAGCGGCATATCAAAGCGCATCTCGACCGATTTGCTCGTCAGGTGGATCATGTCGGTCGTAACGCCGCGGTGCTCGATGGCGAGCTGCATGACGGCGCCCGTGTACTCAGGCGGGCAGATGATCTTTGCCTTGAGGTAGGGTTCCTCGATACGCTCGATGCGCGTGGCCTCGGGAAGGTCCTGCGGGCTGCGGACATCGACCATCTCGCCATCGGTCTTGTAGACGTGATAGTCGACCGAGGGACTCGTGGCAATGAGGTCCAAGTTGAACTCGCGCTCCAGGCGTTCCTTGACGACTTCCATGTGCAGCAGGCCCAGGAAGCCCACGCGGAAGCCAAAGCCGAGCGCGACCGAGGTCTCGGGCTCCCACACCAACGACGGGTCGTTGACGTGCAGCTTATCGAGCGCGTCACGCAGGTTCTCGTAGTCCTTGTTATCGATCGGGAACAGGCCCGTATAGACCATGGGCTTAGCCTCGCGGTAGCCGGGAAGCGGCTCGGGGCAGGGATTCGACGCCCACGTGAGGGTATCGCCCACGCGCACGGCCTCGGGGTCCTTCAGGCCCGTGACCACGTAGCCCACCTCGCCGACCGTCAGCGCATCGACCGGAGTCTCGGCGGGACGCTTGACGCCCACGCCGTCGACCAAGAAGTCACCCTCGGCCTGCATCATGCGCAGCGTATCGCCCTTTTTAATGGAACCGTCAAAGACGCGCACCGTGGCCACAACGCCGCGGTACTCATCGAAGTACGAATCCAGAATAAGCGCCTTGAGCGGTGCATTTGCATCGCCCTTGGGAGGCGAGATCAAAAAGACGATGGACTCCAGCAGGTCGTGGATACCCTCGCCGGTCTTGCCCGACACGCATACGGCGTCATCGGCGGGAATAGCCAGGTCGTCCTCGATCTCGGTCTTGACCTCGTCGGGGTGCGCCGAGGGCAGGTCGATCTTGTTGATGGCAGGCACGATGTCCAGGTTGGCATTCATGGCGAGTGTCGCGTTGGAGACGGTCTGCGCCTCGACGCCCTGGGTGGCGTCGACGACCAGCACCGCGCCCTCGCAGGCAGCCAGCGAACGCGAGACCTCGTAGGTAAAGTCGACGTGGCCCGGCGTATCGATCAGGTTGAACTGGTACGTCTCGCCGTCGTCGGCGTCATAGGAGACGCGGACGGCATTGGACTTGATCGTGATGCCGCGCTCGCGCTCGATATCCATGGTGTCGAGCAGCTGCGACTCCATGTCGCGCTCGTCGACGGTATGGGTGAGCTCGAGGATGCGGTCACTGATCGTGGACTTGCCATGATCGATGTGCGCAACAATCGAGAAGTTGCGGATGTGGGAAATGTCATTTGAAGTATTCATGCGGACTATCTTACCCGAGCGGTACAAAAAATGGAGCCTGTTCCATAAAACAGGCTCCATTTATGCGCGTAATCTGTGTGGTGTGAAATTTACAACTTAGGCGTTGATGCTGTTCACGAGCTTGGCAAGACCGGACTTGCGGTTGGAAGCCTGGTTCTTGTGGATGACATGCTTGGCGGCAGCCATGTCAAGACGCTTGGTGACGGTCTTGAGGGCAGCCTGGGCCTTCTCGGCGTCGCCCTCGGCGACGGCGGACTGGACGTGCTTGGTCAGCGTCTTGAGCTCGGACTTGACAGCCTTGTTACGCATGCGAGCTGCCTCATTGGTGCGGATACGCTTCTTCTGAGACTTGATGTTTGCCACTTCTGGAGTTCCTTTCGAGTTCCTTGCAAAAAATGTATGACACCTCTGAGACACGGTGAGGTCATGCAAGCGCCTACTATAGCACGCTCCCCCTCAAAGGGATAGAACGAATTTGTCAAATAGGCAGGTATCATCACGATTTTCTCAAGATGTTCGTAATCCAGAGCAAAAGCGCGGTCTCCGAATCGGCCGAACCCTTGAGCGCGAGCTCCACATCGACGGCACCCTCGAGGGCGGCGACGAGCTCAGCCATCGAAAAACGACGTGCCCAGGTCAGGTGATTCTTAACCTGCCAGGCCTGAAGTTTGAGCGTCGCGGCGAGCTCACGGCCCTGTCCTCGGGAGTCGAGCGCCTTGGCGACGATCAGCTCGCGTATGCGACCGCACAGCAGCGTGTAGATCCACACGTAGCTCTTGGATGGTAGCAGCTTAAAGAGCTCAAGCGAACGCCGCATATCGCGGGCCGAGACGGCGTTGAGGAAGTCCCAGGGCTGAACCTCGGCCGTACGCACGATCCAGCGCTCCACATCGGCAAGCTCAATCTGGGGCGCCTCGACCATCTGGGCGAGCTTTGCCAGGTCGTTATCGAGCATGCGCGTGTTTTCGCCCGAACGCGAGACGAGCTCCTCGGCAGCAGCCGTCGAGATGGACTTACCGTGCTGCGTCGCCATCTGCTGAACGCGGCGCGGCAGTTCCCAGCGCTTGGTACCCGAGCAATCGACGATAGCCTTCTTGTCGATCTTGGCGATTGCCTTATACAGGCGCGTATTCTTGGCAAGTGAGTCGGCGATAATGAGACAGACCGTCGTGGGGCTGGGACTTGCGAGATACTCGACGAGCGGTTCCGAGACCGCTTTGGCAAGCTTGGAGCAGCCGTCGAGGATCACCAGGCGAAACTCGCTACCCATGGGAAAGGTATTGAGCGAGCCGATGATCGACTCGATATCGGGATCTTTCGTCATGTCGCGTTCATCGAGGTTGAACTCAACCATACCCGACTTTTCCAAGCGAGCTTTCATACGCGAGACGGCGTGGTCGCGCTTGACCCCATCGGTACCGACAATCAGATATGCCGGCAGCAGACCGGTTTCGGACATTGCGCTCCCCTCTCGCACACTCTCGAATTCATACCGTGCCATTTTAGCCCAGGGGTCCACCGCGCGCCAACGATGTCGTCACGGCCGCTGGCATCGCATCGCAAAGCCCTTCGCAGTCGGCGCGACGGTAATGTCGCCGTGTTCGATGGTGCATGCGAAAACGCCGCCCGCTTCCTTAACGGCATCGATGCAGTCATCGGACGGATGGCCGTATCGATTCCCCTCGCCCGCGCTCGCGAGGGAAAGCTCGGGCTTCAGGACGTCCAGCAACTCACCATCAACTGAAACCTTAGAGCCGTGATGCCCAAGTTTAAGGACATCGATATCCCCCACCTCCTGCACGAATTCCCGTTCTTGGTCGAGCTCGGCATCACCGGTGAGGAGCATACGCAGGCCCTTGCCTTCCTGAACATATGAGAGCAGCAGGACAAGCGAGTCCTCATTTCCCTCGCCATCCACGGACTCGAATGGCCACATCACGCGGGCGCAAAATGTGCCGATGTCGACCGTATCCCCACGGCGCACCTGCCGATACTCCACGCCAGGTCGGTTCAATACCTCGGCAGGAGCATCCTCCAGCGCATCCGCCGCCACGGCAATCGTTCCGACCGAAAACTGTTCGAGCACGGCAGGCAGACCACCCCAGTGGTCCTCATCCCAATGCGTCACAAAGACGGCATCGATATGGTGCACGTTATTGCGAACCAACGCCGCCACCACGCGCTCGTCGAGCCCGCAGTCGACGAGCGCCACTGCGCCGCCCTGGCGAATAAGAATCGCATCGGCCTGGCCCACATCGAGCACCGTCACCGAAGGCGGAGCGAATCGATCCCAGTAGACGTACGGAATCGCAGCCAAGAGCACCAGGCATGCAAGCCCCACCGCCATAGGACGTGCACGGGGACGCGGCCACCAGACAAGCAGAACCGCCAGCAAACACGGCACTAGGTAAATCCACATGCTATCGGGCGGCACGCTCACGGATGCACCCGGCACGGCGGCAAACAGCTGCTCAAAGAACAGCGCGCAACGGGCGGCAATCATGGGCACAACGAGCGCCCAAGTCCGCAACGGCGCCAGGAGCGAAAAGGGAACCAGCACGATCGACACGGCGAGCAGTGCGCTCACCACCGGACCGAGGACCGCATTTGCCAGCGGAGCAATGAGCGAGAACGTACCGAAGGCAGGAATGGTAATGGGAAGTGTCGCCAGTTGCGAGCACAGCGTGACGGAAAGCATGCTGGCAACGCCCGACGGAACACTCAGCTCACCCAAAGCGTAGGTCGCATAGGGGCAAAAGCACAGAATGGCTAAGACGCTGGCACATGAAAGCTGAAAGCCCATCTCGAACAGAACCGTCGGCCGCAGCAACACAAAGATGGACATGGTAACGAAGAGTGCCGATGCGCCGTGCCGGCGCCGCCCCGCGCCGTTTACGACAAGCGTCGCGAACACCATGCAGCACGCGCGCACGGCAGAGGGAGACGCGCCCGTAAAAGCAGCGTAGCCCACAAGCGTTATCGCCAATATCGCCCGTTGAAGACCGCGTGAGCACCGAGTCTTTTGCAATACACCCTCGATTACAAACCCCACGATTGCCAAATGGCTGCCCGAGACGGCGATAAGATGCGCCGTTCCCGTCACCGAAAACCAGTCGCCCGCCGGCTGGGCGCGCAGCTCGGCCGAACGACCGCAGACGACACCGGCTATGAGTGCACGCGCCGGGTCGGTCGCAGGCGCGATGGACGCAAGCAGCCCATTTCGCAGCCGAAGCAGCGGCCCCGGAGAGTCTTCATCGACCGACAAAATCCGAACGACTTTAACCTTGCGCACCTCGCCTCGGAGCACGCGCGATCGTCCATACGCATCGTTCTCAAAACGTGAAACGCGACCGATAACACGCACGTGCGCCCCGACCTTGAGCTCGAGGTCGCACGATAGGCGAACCATTGCCAAGTTCTTACCGTCCGTGCGTGCCTCGCAGGTATAGGAATACACGTCGTCGTTTATGGATGGGTCACCCTGCACGACAAACTCAAGGCTGCTTGCCGCTCGACCGTCGAGCGCCTTCGAGGCGCTTAGCACGCCCACAGCCCACCACGCCGAGACGACCGCTCCCGCCACGAGACCGACGGACGCGGCATACAGCCACCGCTTCCAAGGGGCAAGCCGCGCACAAGATTGAGCCAGCACAACGAATACCGCCGCCGTAACGGGAATGGCCCATAGCGGCCCGACCGCCGAAGCCCGCTCCCACAGCAGCGCATCGGCGGCCACGTTGAGCACCAAGGCGCAGCTCATGCACATGCCGGCACACAGGGCCATCGTCCACGGCATCAGAGGCCGCGGAGGCATCACATGCTCGCGCTCGGTCGCACTCATACGCAGATGGAATCTTTGATTTTGGCAAGCTTCTTCTCGCCGATTCCCGACACACGCATCAGATCGTCAACCGAGGCAAAAGCACCGTTCTTTGTCCGCTCATCGATAATCGACTGGGCCATGGAGGGACCGATGCCCGAGAGCGTCTGCAGCTCTGCCGCGCTTGCCGTATTGATATTTACTAGGCCTGTTACGCCACTCACGCCCGATGATGCGGAAGCCCCACCATCAACACCAGCTTCCGCAATGGACACCTGCTGCTCCCCTACCGTTGGAACGTGAATCTTCTGTCCATCGACGACCTTAGATGCCCGATTGAGCCCCGTAACGTCTGCCTCGGGCGCCAGCCCGCCGGCGGCATCAATCGCCTGAGCCACCCGCGCGCCGTCCTTGAGACGATATACACCGGGCGACACAACGGCGCCATCAACATCGACATAAACCTCTGCCGCGACAGACGCCTTAGGCGAAGAGCCTTCGGATGTCTTTCCGCTCGAGGCATCGCCGGATCCCGGCTCCACTAACGAACCCGAACCATCAGTGTGCTCAAACGACACACTGCCGGCACCGCCGCCAAGGTTCGCCATCGCCAGTCCACTCGCCATCGCAATGACGACCAGTATCGCCATCACCACTGCCTTATGACCGAGCAGCTTGTCCGCCAAGCGGTCCATCCGTTTGACCCGTTCGTGTTGTTCGCGCTGCGCCATAGCAAAACCTCCCAACAACATCGTGTCAGGAAAAAAGTCCTGCAACAGCCATTCTCCAAAACCGGTTTTCGCGGTCAAACCAAAAGCCGACCAAAACCTTGCGAAATACTGTCCATTTATTCAGGCACACGTCAGCAAATGAACACTTAGCCGCAAAATGCCCAGATAGCAAAAGACCGACGATGCAGACGCATCGTCGGTCTATGCACAAATTTACTCGTGATCTTGGTAAATCTCACGCGGAGCAAGCTCAGAATGTTTGCGTTTTAAGGTCTTAGGGGCCTTGTACGTGTTGCTCTCGAAGTCGATGTACTCGGTCTGCTTGAGCAGACGCTCAATCATCTCCTCGTGATCAAACAGTTCCCAGGCCTCATGCACGGCATCGAGTTTAGCGTGCGTCTCGGGACGGCGCGGCATAAACAGCGTGCAGCAGTCGGGAGCGGCCTCAGTCGAGATATCGAACGTACCGATCTCCTCGGCGCGTGCGATGATCTCCTGTTTGTCCGAACCGATGAGAGGACGGAACACGGGAATCTTCACGGCTTCGTTGACGGCCATGATGTTCTCAAGCGTTTGGGAGGCAACCTGCCCAAGCGATTCGCCCGTAACGATGGCCCTGGCACCCTCGATGTGTGCAATGCGCTCGGCAACCGAATACATAATGCGGCGATACATGATAACGCGCAGGTTACTGGGACAGGTGACCGAAATCTCACGCTGGCAGTCGCCAAACGGCACCACGTACAGGCGACCGATCTGGACACCCGGCTCAAGCGCACGGATGATATCCTGCACCAAATACTCGCTCGTATCGGGCGTCTGCGGACGACCGGAGAAATGCACCGGCACGCACACCGCGCCGCGACGCGCGAGCATCCAGGTCGCCACCGGAGAATCGATACCCGACGACAGCAGCGTCACGACCTTGCCGGCAGAACCCACCGGCAGACCGCCCACGCCGCGCTCAGAGCGCGCGTACACATAAACGCTGCCCTGGACCACCAGTACGTGCACCATTGCATCGGGGTCGTGCATTTGAACCTTTTTATCGGGGAAGGCCTCACACAGTACCTCGCCCACCTGACGATTGATATCGATCGAGGTGAGCTCATAGTCAGTATTGGAGCGCTTGGCGTGCACCTTAAACGAATCGAAGGAACCAAACTCGCGCAGCGCCTTCACGGCGGCGGCGCAGTACTCCTGCGGGTCGCGGTTGGTGTGATACGCCAAAGACACACGAGCAACGCCGGGGACGGTGCGGATGACACGCGCCGCCTCGTCGGCCTGATGCTCGTTAAAGGTCACGAGGATATAACCGGAAATTCGAGACACGGCGTTCACGGAAAAGGCGGCCAAGGCCGCCTTAATGTTATCCATGAGGATATGCTCAAAATGTGCGCGGTTCTTGCCCTTCAGTCCAACCTCGTGATAGTGGACTAGGCAGACGCGAGCCGCCATTTAGGCTTCAGCAACCTTGTGGCCGAGCGCCTTCTCGTAACGGGCCTCGTCGTAAGAGATGTCGCCGTCGACAATCTCGTCCATAGCCATCGAGATGGTATCGGCACCGGAAAGCCCGATGGTGATGTCATCGACATCCTGGACGGCAAGCACGCGGTTGTGCTGGCCACGCAGCATGCTATTGATGTCGCAGGCGCGCTTGGAGGCAAGCGAAGCGAGCAGGAAGCGGTTATGATCGGTCTTCTCCAGAAGATCGTCAATACAAGGCTTTACAACGGACACGGACCTCAGATCCTTTCATGCATATCGAGAACGCGAACGAGCTCATCGGTCGCGCGGTCGAGATCGTCATTCACCACGACGTCGTCGTAGCGGTCGGCAAGGGCAAGCTCATCGGCGGCGTTTGCCATACGCAGCTCAATCGTCTCGGGCGTCTCGGTACCGCGACCGACTAGACGCTCGCGGAGCACCTCAAGCGAAGGCGGCTTGATAAAGATCAGCACGGCCTCGGGGAAACGCTCCTTCACCTGCAGGGCGCCCTGGACATCGATCTCCAAAATCAGAGACGAGCCCGAGGCGAGCTTGGATGTGACCTCGCTCACCAACGTGCCGTAGCAGTTACCGTGGACCTCGGCCCACTCAACAAACTCACCGTTTGCCACGCGGCGGTCGAACTCCTCGCGCGTCAGAAAAAAGTAGTTGACGCCGTCGACCTCACCTTTGCGTGGTGCTCGCGTGGTAGCCGAAACCGTCAGACCCAGGTTCGAGCGGCGCTCGCGCACACGAGTGACGAGCGTACCCTTGCCTGCGCCTGACGGTCCAGAAATCACAAAGAGCTTGGAATCCTGAGCGCTCACTTATTTGGTCAGCTGCTCGAGGAGCTGCTCGCGCTGACGGACGCCGAGGCCCTGGACGCGACGAGTAGCGGAGATACCGAGCTCCTCCATGATCTTGGCGGCCTTGGCCTTGCCATAACCGGGGAGAGACTCGATGAGGGTGGAAACCTTCATGCGGGAAGCGATGGGGTCATCGGAGTTGAGCACGGACTCGAGGGACTTCTCGCCCTTCTTGATCTGCTCGCGAAGCTCAGCGCGGGCGTGACGTGCGGCAGCAGCCTTCTCAAGAGCCTGCTTGCGCTGCTCGTCGGTAAGCTGAGGGAGTGCCATTCGTACCTCCAAATAGTTGGGTTATATCTGATTCAATAATTGGCATTTTAGCACGTAGAACGTACAAAATGCCTAATCGCGGCTCCATAGGTTAGACGATACCCGCAAAAAGTGCAATATACTGCGCCCAAAGTTAAGCCCCTGACCTGCGATTCCACACAAAGGATGGGAAAGTTTACGCAGGCACAGGGGCTATTTTGTGCTAATGAGACCCAAAAGTGGTGACTTAGGGGAATCTTTTACGCGACGTTTTCGACCAGCTCGGCGACGATGGCGTCAAAGGCGGCAACCGGATCGTCGGCACCGGTGATGGGACGGCCCACCACAATGTGGCTTGCGCCACGCTCGATAGCCTGGGAAGGCGTCGCCACGCGGGACTGGTCGCCAAGGGCGGCACCCACCGGACGCACACCCGGAGTCACGATCAGGGCATCAGGACCCAGCAGTTCACGCATGTCGTGAGCCTCCATCGGTGAGCACACGATGCCATCGATGCCGTTGGCCTGAGCAAGCTTTGCCAAGCGGGCGGCCTCCTCGGCCACGGGCGACTCGACGCCGATCTCGCTCAAGGCATCCTGATTCATGCTCGTGAGCACGGTGATGGCGACGAGTTTGGCGCGGTCCTCACGCGCCTCCTCGGCACCCTCGCGGCAGGCAGCGAGCATAGCACCCGAGCCCAGGCCGTGGACCGAAAGCAGGTCGGCACCGGCAAGCGAGGCCGAGCGGGCAGCGCCGCGCACCTGATGCGGAATGTCATGGAACTTAAGGTCGAGGAAGACCTTAAAGTCAAGGTCCTTAAAGGTCTTGACGATCTGGGGACCCTCAGCGTAATAGAGCGTCATGCCGACCTTGAGCCAGGCGGCATGGCCCGAAAGCTCGTGGGCGAGCTCGAGCGCGCGCTCACGGTCGCAGTCGAGGGCGACGATAACACGGTCGCGGGCATCATTCTCTAGCATTCGAAAGCACCCACCAGCTCGTTGATGTCCTTTACGCCCTGGGACTCGGCCCAGGCCTCGAGCTCATGCGCGATCTTAAGCGAAGCACACGGATCGACGAAGTTGGCCATGCCGACCGACACGCAGGTGGCGCCGGCCAGGATAAACTCAGCCGCATCCTCGCCAGTCATGACACCGCCGACACCGTTGATGGGGATATCGACGGCCTGGGCAACCTCCCAGACCATGCGCACGGCGATGTGGTGGCAAAGCGGGCCAGAAAGGCCGCCCTTGGGCTTGGCAACGCGCGACTTGCGGGTATGAACATCGATGGCCATGCCTTGGATGGAGTTAATGACCGAAAGGCCGTCGGCTCCCGCGGCCTCGAGAGCCTTGGCAATCTCGGCGACGTTAACCGGAGCCATCTTGACGAACAGCGGCTTATCGGTCACCTTGCGGCAGGCAGCCATAACGGAAGAGGCGCCCTCGGGCGTGGAGCCCATGGCGGCACCGCCGGCGGCGATGTTGGGGCAGCTCACGTTGATCTCGTAGCCGGCAGCCCAGGGGCATAGCTCGACATACATCTCGAGCGCGCGCACAAACTCATCAACGGAGTGCCCGGCAACCTGGCAAATGACCTGGCAACCGTCCTTGGACAGCTGCTCGAGCCACGAGCCGGACTCACGGGCAAAGGCGGCGACACCGGGGTTCTGCAGGCCCACGGAGTTGATCATACCGCCAGGAATCTCGGCCATGCGGGGCGCAGGGTTGCCCGGCCAGGGCTCGGCGGCACAGCCCTTGGTGGTAATGGCGCCCAGCTGGGAAACATCAAAGAAATTCTGAAACTGCCAACCGTAGCCAAAGGTACCGGCTGCGGTGTTAATGGGGTTCTGCATCTTGACGCCGCCGAAATCGACGGCCATGTTCACGGTACCCACTAGAAGACCACCACCTTGGAAGCATCGAACACGGGGCCGCACATGCAGGCGCCCTTCATACCGTCGACCGTCTCGACATTGCAGGTGTTGCAGGCGCCAAAGCCACAGCTCATCATGCGCTCGAGCGACACCTCGCAGTACGCACCGGCCTCAGCGGCAGCAGCGGCGACTTTCTTCATCATGACGGCGGGGCCGCAGCTGGCCACGTAGTCGTAGCCGCCCTCGCCAAGCAGTTCTGCGGCAGGATCGGTGCAAAAACCGTGCGTGCCGAGCGAACCGTCGTCGGTGCACACGTTAACCGTGGCGCCCAGCGCGCGGAACTCATCGACACCCACGGCCTTGGACGCGGTGCCAAAGCCCAAGCACACGTCCACATCAACACCCTGCTCGGCAAGCATACCGGCAAGACAAAGCACAGGCGGAACGCCGATACCACCGGCGACGAGCAAAGCCTTCCTGGTGCCCTCGGGTACCATCCAGCCACGGCCACCGGGGCCCAGCAGGTTAGAGGTGGAGCCGGGGCCCATCTGGGACAAACGGCGGGTATCGTCGCCCACGACGGCGTACCACAGCTCGACGGTGCCAGCCTCGGCGTCGGCGCGGTAGAAACTCAAGGGCACACGAAGCAGAGAAGACGCATCGCCGGGGACGGCGATGTTCACAAACTGACCGGGCTTGAGCGCACTTGCAAGCTTGGGGGCCGAGATGACGAGCGAGAAGATGCCGTCGGCGATCTCCCGGTTCGAGACGACCTCGAAGTCGTGCATGCGTGCAGTGGAAGGTGTGGGCATAGTCGCTCCAATCCCCCATGCGGTTGCATGGTCTAAACGAACAGAAAGCGCGGCACCGCAAGGGCGCCGCGCACAAAAGCGATAAGGCTATGCTAGCAGATGCAGCCGTCGGCGAGCGTCTGCTTGCCACCGACAAATACATCGGTGGCACGACCGGTGAGCGTGCGGCCGGCAAAACCGGAGTTCTCGGCGCGCGACTCGTAACCGTCCTCGCCAACCGTCCAGGTTGCGGAGGGGTCGAACACGGTCAGGTCGGCGACAGAGCCCGCCTTGACCTGAACCTGATCGAGGCCCAGAATCTCACGCGGCTTGATGGCCATGAGCTCGACCATGCGGCTCACGCTCATCTTGCCCGTGTTGACCAGCTCGGTGAGGACGAGCGACAGAGAGGTCTCGAGGCCGATCATGCCAAAGGGCGCGAGCTCGAACTCGCGGGCCTTCTCCCACGGGGTGTGGGGAGCGTGATCGGTGACGATAGCGTCGACGGTGCCGTCGATGACACCCTGACGAATTGCCTCAGCGTCCTCATCGGTACGCAGCGGCGGATTGACCTTGAGAGAGGTGTTGTAGGTCTCGTCCAGGTCGTTCTCGGTCAGGAACATGTGGTGCGGGGTGGCCTCGCAGGTAACCTGAACGCCAGCGGCCTTACCGGCACGCACGATCTCCAGGCCATGGGCGGTGGAGATGTGCTGGATGTGCAGCTTGGCACCAGTCAGCTTGGCGATCTCGATGTCGCGGGCGATCTGGAGCTCCTCGCCGGCAGCCGGCCAGCCCTCGAGAGCCAGACGGGTCGAGACCTTGCCCTCGTTGATCTGGCCGTGGCCGACCAGGTCCTCGTCCTGGCAGTGGCTCATAAAGACCTTGCCGAACATCTTGCCGTAGTCCATGCAGCGACGGAGCATGCCCGCGCCCTGCACGCCGCGACCGTCGTCGGTGAAGGCGACGGCGCCATGGGCGACCATATCGCCCATCTCGGACATGGCCTCGCCCTTAAGACCGCGGGTCATGGCGCCCGACGGATAGACGCGGCAGTGACCGACCTCGGCAGCACGGGACTTGACGAACTCCACGACGGTGCCGTTATCGGTGACGGGATCGGTGTTGGGCATGGAGCACACACCGGTAAAGCCGCCCTTGGCAGCTGCGCGAGTGCCGCTCTCGATGTCCTCTTTGACCTCGTAGCCGGGCTCGCGAAGGTGAACGTGCATATCCACCAGGCCGGGGACGAGGTACTTGCCGGAAAGGTCGCGGACCTCGGCTCCCTCGACGGCGAGATTCTCGCCGACCTCGGCGATCTTGTCGCCGTCAATCAGGACGTCAACGACACCGTCAAGCTCGACAGACGGGTCGACGACGTGGGTATTCTTAAGAAGCAAGGCCATTATCGGCACCTCCAAGCAGCAGATACAGGATAGCCATACGCACGCAGATACCGGCGTAGACCTGCTCCAGGATGACGGAGCGTTGCGGGTGGTCGGCCATATAGGAGTCGAACTCGACGCCGCGGTTGATGGGGCCCGGGTGGCAGATGATCGCATCGGGCTTCATGAGCTTCTCGCGGTCCTTGGTCAGGCCGAAGAGCTTGTGATACTCGCGAATCGTGGGGAACGGAGCGCCCTCAAGGCGCTCCTGCTGCACGCGCAGCATGTAGACGACGTCCAGCTCGGGCAGGACGGAATCGAGGTCGCTCGTCACGTGGTCGCAACCCAGAACCTCGGGCGCCGGCGGCAGCAGCGTGCCGGGGGCGACAGCGTAGGTCTCGCAGCCCATGATCTTAAGGGCGGGGATCAGCGAGCCGCAGACACGGGAGTGCGCGATATCGCCGACGACAGCGACCTTCAGACCGTGGAAGTCACCCTTGTGCTCCCAGATGGTGTACAGGTCGAGCAGGGCCTGCGTAGGATGGTTGTGCTTGCCGTCGCCGGCGCAGATAACGCTCGCGGGCGAGTTCTGCGTGACGATATAGGGAGCACCGGCGTGCTTATCGCGAACGACGATGCAATCAATCTTGTAGGCGTTGAGGGTCTCGACGGTGTCGACGAGGCTCTCGCCCTTGACCGTGGAGGTCGAGGAGCCGCCAAAGTTGAGGCTGTCGGCTGAAAGGCGCTTCTCGGCGAGCTCGAAGGAGCTGCGGGTGCGCGTCGAGGGCTCGTTGAACATGTTGACGATGGTCTTGCCCTTGAGCGTGGGGACCTTCTTGATCGCACGCTCGTTGACCTCGGAGAACGCCTTGGCGGTCTCGAGGATGAGCTTGATGTCCTCTTCGGAGTACTCGGTAATGTCGATCAGGTGCTTATGGTTGAACGCCACGGTACTACTCACCTCCCAGCGGCGCGGAGCCCACATGGGAACCCGGCGCGACGTCGTTAATCTCGACAGCGGTGCGGCCGTCTACTTCCTTCATATATAGGTGCACGTTCTCCTCATGCGACGAGGGAACGTTCTTGCCGACAAAGTCCGGCGAGATGGGGAGCTCACGGTGACCGCGGTCAACGAGGACTGCCAGCTCAATGCGGCTCGGACGGCCCAGGTCCATAACGGCGTCCAGAGCGGCGCGAATGGTACGGCCCGTATACAGGATGTCGTCCACCAAAACGACGCGCTTGCCGTCGACGCTAAAGGGAATGTTGGTGGCGTGGATCGCGGGAGCGAAATTGGTCGCATAGTCATCGCGGTAGAAGCTGATGTCGAGGCTACCGAGCGGAACGTCGACGCCCTCGATCTCCTTGATCTCCTCGGCGAGCTTCTTTGCCAGAAGGTCGCCGCGCGTGACGATGCCGACCAGAGCGAGGTCTTCACAGCCCTCGTTGCGCTCGAGAATCTCGTGCGCAATGCGGGTCATCGCTCGATTGACGGCGGTCTCGTCCATGATGACCGCCTTGGGGGAAGTCGTGCCCATCGATCTCCTTCCTCACATGTCTTGACTGCTGACACAGTCAAAAAAATAGATGCCCGACCGCTTAAGCGGACCAGACACCCACAGGAAAGGCTGCTCTTTGGCAGCTATGTAATTCCATGTGGGTATCTCGTACCCCTTTAATGGTCAAGGGATAGTGTAGCCAACCTCGAGCTTAATTGCGAGCATAAATACAGAGCAATCCGTAAACGTGCGCAGGCGCTCCATAAACATATATATATTTGTGGGACGAGCTTGAAAACACACGCACGAGCTGGCATAATCCCCTCTGCTGCACGCAAATCGGATCTACGTCCAGGGCCGTAGCGTGGGCACTATCGCCAAAAGAGGAATATCTCTGTGTAGATTGCGCACAGGGAGCGACTTCTGTGCTATAGTTCAGGCTTGTTTGTTAACGCGACATGTTCGTTTGTCGCCCAAGGAGGGTCAGTTATGTCCAAAGTTTGCGAAGTTTGCGGTAAGCACCCCGTTGCCGGTCGCTCCATCAGCCACTCTCACCGCGTCACCAACCGTAAGTTCCGCCCCAACATCCAGCGCGTCTACGTCGTCGTCGATGGTCACCGTCGTAAGATGAACGTTTGCTCCACCTGCCTCAAGTCCGGCAAGGTTGCGCGCTCCTAAATAAGGTCTTACCAACAAGTACCTCGGACTCTCCGGGTCAAAGACCTCGCGTTCACATAGAACTTACCAAAGGCGTTCTCCCCTACGGAGGGCGCCTTTTTTGCACTCATTGGGGACAGACTTACATGAGTGTTTTCATGCATTGGGGACAGACGTAACGCATGCCGGCAGCGGTTCGGCCCCTGCCTCAGGCCGCCTCGTTCCAGCCTGTGGTGGCCTTGGTTACGCTTGTAGCGCCGATACCGGTGATACGGGCAATTTGCTTGACCGTGAGATGGGCCCGCCTGAGCCTTAGCAGACAGGCATCGCGTTCGGGGCGTGGCAGGGCCTTGAGCAGCGCAGGATCAATGCTCGGCAGGGCCTCGTGTGCGACGGTAAGGGCATCCTCGTCTGGAATCCGTCGACGCGGAAGAATCTCAACTGACCAGATCCGCTCGGCAACTTCCTTAAGATGCTCGCAATAGCGACGGGAACCCCCGACAATATCGAGCATGGGGGCCGCATCGCAGATACCAAAGGGATCGTATCCCAGCTGGTATGCCTTGTAGCTTGACCAGCGGTAGGCATCAAGCGAGTCGAGCGCACCTTTCACGGGATTGAGATGGATATAATCGAGCAACTGCACCGCCTGCGTGTCCGACTCGACCGCGACCCGCGAATAGCGATTATCAAACAGGTGGCCCGTTCTTCCGGTTTTCCCATTGAAATACTTGGCATAGGCCGTCAGCGCGCACTGCATTGCCTTTGAAAGGTTGTCAAATGGGTCATCAACCATCAAATGGAAGTGGTTGTCCATAAGGCACCAGGCCAACACCGCCACGTCATGGCAAGCAAACCTGTCCGAGATGTCCGATAAGAAACGATATCGGTCAGAGTCATCTTCAAAAATGATCTGTTTGGAGTTGCCACGGTCAAAGACGTGGTAATAGCCGGTGAGCGAAATTTCGCGGGCGCATCGGGGCATGGTCTCTCCTTTCAAAGCCGTACAGGCAACACCTAAAAGGAGAGAAGGAACGCGAAATGCTGAGCCTGTGACCTATTTATATACAATGAACGACAAAAACATGCCCAAAACGACAAAATGACAAATCGATGTCTGTCCCAAATGAGTGAAAGCACACATATAAGTCTGTCCCCAATGAGTGTAATGAACAAACAATGAACAAACTCCACACCATAGCCATGGGGAAACTAGGAATTCGCCCGGAGAAGACGTTCGGCTTTTAGTTAAATGGTTAAAACGCTTCAGTTTATTGAAGCGTTTTAGTGTGCCTTTTAGAGGAATCTGACCGTTCGCCGAATAATTTCTTGCTATCATGCAAGGCGTAGGGTAAATCTCCGATCGCAAGGAGACACAAATGGTGAAAAAGTCACCGGAAAACACTACTCCCGCAATTGTGGACAACGTAGAGGCGCTTGAGGCTAAGCTCGCTCAGATGCGAGAGGCCCAGGCGCTTTTTGCTACGTACACGCAGGAGCAGGTCGACAAGATCTTCTATGAGGCCGCCATGGCCGCCAACAAGGCTCGTATCCCGTTGGCGAAGATGGCCATCGAGGAGACCGGCCGCGGCGTTCTTGAGGACAAGGTCATCAAGAACCACTACGCCGCAGAGTACATCTACAACGCTTACAAGAACACCAAGACCTGTGGTGTCCTGGAGCGCGACGAGGCTTATGGCATCACCAAGATCGCCGAGCCCATCGGTATCGTGGGCGCCGTCATCCCGACGACCAACCCCACCTCCACTGCGATCTTCAAGACGCTGATCAGCCTGAAGACCCGCAACGCCATCATCATCTCCCCGCACCCGGCTGCCGCCAAGTGCACCATCGCCGCCGCTAAGCTCGTGCTTGACGCCGCCGTCAAGGCCGGCGCCCCCGAGGGCATCATCGGCTGGGTCGATGTCCCCTCCATCGAGCTGACCAACATGGTCATGCGCGACGTCGACATCATCCTCGCCACCGGTGGCCCGGGCATGGTCAAGGCCGCCTACTCCTCGGGCAAGCCCGCCCTGGGCGTTGGCGCCGGTAACACCCCGGTCGTCATCGACGACACCGCCGACGTGCTGCTCGCCGTCAACTCCATCATCCACTCCAAGACCTTCGACAACGGCATGATCTGCGCTTCCGAGCAGTCCGTGACCGTCATCGACACCATCTATGACCAGGTTAAGGCCGAGTTCCAGAAGCGCGGCTGCTACTTCGTCAAGCAGGGTGCCGAGATGGAGGCCCTGCGTGCCGCCATGTTCAAGAACGGCGCCCTCGATCACCGCATTCCCGGCATGGCTGCCGCCAAGATCGCCGAGCTCGCCGGCATCGAGGTTCCCGCCAAGACCAAGATCCTGATCGCCGAGGTCACCTCCACCGACCCCGCCAAGGAAGAGTTCTCCCACGAGAAGCTCTCCCCGGTCCTGGCCATGTATCACGCCAAGGACTTCCAGGAGGCCGTCGACAAGGCCGAGCACCTGGTGCTCGCCGGTGGCCCGGGCCACACCGCCTCTCTGTACGTGCACCCCGCCCAGGCCGAGAAGATCAGTCTGTTCGAGCACGTCATGAAGGCCTGCCGTATCGTCATCAACACCCCGTCCTCGCACGGCGGCATCGGTGACCTGTACAACTTTGGCATGAAGCCGTCTCTGACCCTGGGCTGCGGCTCCTGGGGCGGCAACTCCGTCTCCGAGAACGTTGGGGTGAAGCACTTGATCAACGTTAAGACTGTGGCCGAGCGCCGTGAGAACATGCTGTGGTTCCGCGCTCCCGAGAAGGTCTACTTCAAGAAGGGTTCCACGCCCGTCGCCCTCGACGAGCTCGGTACCGTCATGGGCAAGAAGCGCGCCTTCATCGTCACCGACCAGTTCCTCTTCAAGAATGGCAACACCCGCGCCATCGAGGCCAAGCTCGACGAGATGGGCATCGCCCACGACTGCTTCTACGACGTCGAGCCCGATCCGTCGCTGCAGTGCGCACGTCGCGGCGCCAAGCAGATGGCTCTCTTTGAGCCTGACGTGATCATCGCCGTCGGCGGTGGCTCCGCTATGGACGCCGGCAAGATCATGTGGATGATGTACGAGCACCCCGAGTGCAAGTTTGAGGACATGGCCATGGACTTCATGGACATCCGCAAGCGTATCTTCACTTTCCCCGAGATGGGCAAGAAGGCCTACTTCGTCGCCGTCCCGACCTCTTCGGGTACCGGCTCCGAGTGCACGCCGTTCGCCATCATCACCGACAAGGAGACCGGCATCAAGTGGCCGCTCGCCGACTACGCGCTGCTCCCCAACATGGCTATCGTCGACGCCGACAACTGCATGACCGCCCCGCGCGGCCTGACCGCTGCCTCCGGCATCGACGTCATGACCCACGCCATCGAGTCCTACGTCTCCATCATGGCTTCCGACTACACCAAGGGCCTCTCCGAGCGCGCTGCTAAGCTCGTCTTCGAGAACCTGCCCTCCAGCTTCACGAACGGCGCCAAGGACCCGCATGCCCGCGAGGAGATGCACAACGCCTCTTGCATGGCCGGTATGGCCTTCGCCAACGCCTTCCTGGGCCTCAACCACTCCATGGCTCACAAGCTCGGCGCCTTCCATCACCTGCCCCACGGCCTCGCCAACGCCGTCATCCTGACCCGCGTTATGCGCTACAACGCCGCTGAGGCTCCCGTCAAGATGGGCACCTTCTCCCAGTATCCTTACCCCAACGCGCTGCACAACTACGCCGAGATGGCCAAGTACTGCGGCATCGAGGGCAAGGACGACAAGGAGGTCTTCGAGAACTTCATCACGAAGCTCGAGGAGCTCAAGGACTTCATCGGCGTCAAGAAGACCATCGCCGACTACGGTGTTGACGAGCAGTACTTCCTCGACACCCTCGACGAGATGACCGAGCAGGCATTCAACGACCAGTGCACCGGCGCCAACCCTCGCTACCCGCTCATGAGCGAGATCAAGGAGCTCTACCTGGACGCCTACTACGGCCGCGAGCCTCAGGATTACGCCGTCTGCTAGTTTTAGCACGGTTTTTAACGGCGGGGGTGCACGGGTGTTTCACACCCCCCCGCCGTCGCTTCTATCGCATCGTTGAAAGGATGCAACCATGCTGCTACCCGATTCCAAGACCGAGCTCGTCCGCCGTGGCAACAAGGTCGTTTACGACCTGGGCGACAAGATCGTCAAGGTCTTTAACGAGACCAAGCCTGTCTCCGACGTGTTCAACGAGGCTTTGAATCTTGCCCGCATCAATGAGTGCGGCATCCGCAGCCCCAAGGCTCTCGAGGTTTCCCAGCTCGAGAACGCCAACGGCTGGGCGCTCGTGACCGAGAAGGTTCCGGGCACTACCCTTGCCGAGAAGATGACTGCCGAGCCCCAGCGCTTTGGTGAGTATCTCGAGATGTTCGTCGACCTCCAGATCGAGATCCACGGCTACACCTCCCCGCTGCTCAACCGTCAGCGCGACAAGTTCGCCCGCATGATCGACAGCCTTGATCAGCTCAATGCCACCACGCGCTACAACCTTCAGGAGCGTCTGGACGGCATGACCAAGGAGTTCAAGGTCTGCCACGGCGACTTCAACCCCTCCAACGTCATCGTCGGCGACGACGGCCAGCTCTATGTGTGCGACTGGGCACACGCCACCCAGGGCTCCCCTGCTGCCGACGTTGCCACCACCTACCTGCTCTTCGCCCTCAACAGCAAGGATCAGGCCGAGGCCTACCTGGAGCTCTACTGCGACCGCGCCGACATGCCCATGCAGGTCGTGCGTCAGTGGACGAGCATCGTCGCCGCTTCCGAGCTCGCTCGTAAGCGCAACGTGAACGATGAGTTCCTGAAGAACTGGATCGACGTCGTCGATTATCAGTAAAATCTGAGCGATTCATTTCGCATCGGAGGCACAAAGGAAAACCCCGCAGCTCATATGGGCTGTGGGGTTTTCCTTTACCCGTCGAGCTTATTCGCGCAACAAAATAGACTGCTCCGCATCTCTTCCTAAGAGAGATACGGAGCAGTCCCGCAATTACATCTAATAGCAGAAACGTCGATTAACGGCGGGCCGCCTTAACAAGCTCGGCAACCTTGGCGACGACCTCGTCAATCGCCACGTCCTCGCGCTCGCCCGTGGCACGGTCCTTGAGCTCAACGGTGCCATTCTTAAGGCCACGCTTGCCAAGCACCACCTGATACGGGAATCCCATAAGGTCGTTATCGGCAAACTTAAAGCCGGGACGCTCGTCACGGTCGTCGACGACGACCTCGATACCCTCGGCGCACAAGCCCTCGACGATTTGGTCGCAGACGGTTGCGCACTCCTCCTTCTTGGGATCGAGCGGAATCACAGCGACCTCGTACGGGGCAACGGAAACCGGCCAGACGATACCGTGCTCGTCGTTGTGCTGCTCCACGACGGCAGCAAGCGAGCGGGACACGCCCACGCCGTAGCAACCCATGATAAGCGGCTTCTCCTTGCCGTCCTCGTCCATAAAGGTGGCGCCCATGGCCTCGGAATACTTGGTACCCAGCTGGAAGACCTGCGAGACCTCGATGCCGCGAGCAGCAGAGAGCGGCTTGCCGCAGTGCGGGCAGGGATCGCCGGCAACGACGGTTACCAGGTCGGCCCACTCGTCGACGGTAAAGTCGCGCTCGGGGCAGGCACCGGTAAAGTGATAATCGACCTCGTTGGCACCGCAGGTCCACTGCTTGGACTCGCGCAGGCTCTCGTCGCACACCAGGCGAATGCCCTCGGGCAGGTTAACCGGTCCGATAAAGCCCTTATGCAGACCGTAGGTCTGGAGCTCCTCATCAGTCATCATGCGATAGTCCTTGCCAAAGACATGCTCGGCCTTGCAATCGTTGAGCTCGTGGTCACCCGGAACAATGGCCACGACGGGCTTGCCCTCGGCGTCGATGAGTGCCAGAGACTTGCGCGTACCGTTCTCGGGGAAGCCAAAGAACTTGGCGACGGCCTCAATGGTACCCATACCCGGAGTCTCGACCTTGGTGAGCGTGCCGTCGCCGGGGCCCTCGGTCACAACGACCTTGGTGCTTGCAGCCTCGTCATCGGCAGCAAAGCCGCAATCGTCGCAGTAGACGAGCGAGGCCTCGCCGGCGTCAGCCAGAGCCATGTACTCGACGGAGGTGTCGCCGCCGATCTCGCCGGAGTCGGCGACAACGGGTAGAGCCTTGATGTAGCAGCGCTCGCAGATGTTGGCGTAGGCCTGCTTCATCTTGTCGTACTCCTCCTGCAGGCTCTCCTGCGTGGCGGAGAAGCTGTAGGCATCCTTCATGATGAACTCGCGACCGCGCATCAGACCAAAGCGGGGGCGGAACTCGTCGCGGAACTTATCCTGGATATGGTAGAGGTTGACGGGCAGCTGCTTATAGGAGCGCAGCTCATTGCGCACCAGGGCGGTGACAGTCTCCTCGTGGGTGGGGCCCAGCACGAACTCGCGACCATGACGGTCGTCAAAGCGCACAAGCTCCTTGCCATAGGCATCGATACGGCCGGACTCACGCCACAACTCGGCATCGACCATGATAGGCATCATAAGCTCCTGGGCGCCGGCGGTGTCCATCTCGTCGCGCACGATGTTCTCAATCTTGCGAATCGAGCGCCATGCGAGCGGCAGGTAGGAATACAGACCGGCGGCCTCCTTGCGGATCATGCCGGCACGGAGCAGCAGGCGGTGGCTGGCGAGCTCAGCGTCCGCCGGATCCTCTTTAAGCGTCGGCGCATAGAGCTTAGACATATACATTGCTCGGGTCATTTATTTCTCCTCAATAAGCTTGTCGACCTCTGCCATAAGCGCGTCGACAATTTGGTCCTCAGCTACTTTACCAATGATCTGGCCATGCGAAAAGAGCAAGGCCTGACCACGTCCGCAAGCAACGCCCAGGTCGGCATCAGAAGCCTCACCGGGGCCATTAACGGCACATCCCATGACGGCAATCGAAAGCGGCGCGGAATAGTTCTTAAGCCGCTCGGTGACCTCCTCGGCGATGGGAATGAGGTTAACCTGGCAGCGGGCGCACGTGGGGCACGAGACAATCTCGGGACCACGGCGACGCAGGCCCAGCGACTGTAGAATTCCCCATGCGACCGGCGGCTCCTCAACCGGATCGGCCGTGAGCGACACACGCATGGTGTCGCCAATGCCTTCGGAAAGCAAGATACCCAAGCCTACAGAGCTCTTGATGGTGCCCTGAAGCTTGGTCCCCGCCTCCGTCACGCCCAGGTGAAGCGGAACGTGGGGAATCTCACGTGACAGGGCTCGATAGGTATCGAGCGTCGTTTGCACGCTATGGGCCTTGGCCGAAAGCACAATATTCGTAAAGCCACGATCCTCAAAGTGCTTGACGAAGCGCTCGCTCGACATCACGAGCTTTTCGGGCTGCGTGAGGTCGTCGCGCTCGGCAATATCTTGCTCAAGCGAGCCCGCGTTCACGCCAATGCGAATCGCACAGCCCGCGGCACCCGCAGCATCGATCACCGCGTCAACCTTGACCCAATCGCCGATATTGCCGGGATTGATGCGCAGCTTGGCGGCACCGGCCTCAACGGCACCAATGGCGAGCTTATGGTTAAAGTGGATATCGGCGACAATCGGCACCGGAGACTCGGCACAGATGGTGCGGAAGCCCTCAAGCGCGGCCTCGGAGGGCACGCTCACGCGCACGATATCGCAGCCAGCCTGCGCCAACGCGCACACTTGCGCAAGCGTTGCCTGGGCATCAGCGGTATCGGTGCAGGTCATAGATTGGACCACCACCGGCGCGCCGCCACCGATCTGCACGCCGCCCACATGCACGGGGCGCGTCAGCTCGCGAGGCAAAGGATGGGATAAAGACAATCCAAACACTCCCCTACAGAATAAATCGAAGGATGTCGGAACGAAGCATATAGACAAACAGCAGCGCAAAGAGCGCGATGCCCACATAGCTCACAATCGTCTGGACCTTGAGCGGAAGCTCGCGGCCCGCAATCTTCTGAATGATCTCGATGACTAGCTTGCCGCCATCGAGTGGCGGGATGGGCAGCAGGTTCATAAAGCCAAGCGAGAATGAAATGAGGGCGGCAAACGAAAGGAACGTGGCAGGGCCGGCAGCAGCAGCCTGTGAGGACATAACGCTAATACCCACGATCGAAGAAGACTGATCGAGAATCTCCATCGTATGCTGCGGCTGGAGTAGGCGCATCACGCCATCCGCCGTCTGTACAACATAGGAGAATGACAGACGCGCCGAGGTGATCGGGTCTATACGGACCACCTGCGTAGAGGCATACACACCTAGGCGCTCGTCCTCTTTGAGCGCAACCGTGGTCGAATGCTGCTTGCCGTCACGCTCGTACTCGATGGCGATATCGTCCTTACCGGCGGCCTTGCCGATGGCATCGTAGACATCCATCCAAGTAGAACATGAGACACCGTCAACCGAAAGGATCGCATCACCGGCCTCGATACCCGCCTTGGCGGCAATAGACCCCTCGTCAACCTGACCGATCACGTTGGTATCCATCGGCACGGTGACACCCGCAATGGAATAGATGCTCATAAGGAGCAAAAAACCCGTCAAGATATTGACGATAATGCCCGCAAGCAGCATAAAGGCACGCTTGACAAAGCCCTGGCCCAAATAGGTGTGCGAGCGCTCGCGCGCAAGGAATTCGGCCTCGTCGCACGGCAGTTCCCATACATCGCCCTCGGCAGTCGCATGCCCGCGATCGAACCGACGGCCGTCAAAGGTGGTATAACCCGCCGCGTCACGCGGCAGAGTCTGGTACTTGGTGGGATAGTAGCTGGGCGAAGGCTTTTCCCCTTCTTCATACCAGGGAGCGATAGAGCCCCAGCCCAACAGCAAAGCACAGGCCTCGAGCACATCCTCCTCGGACAGCTCGAGCTCGACGGCAAGATCGGCCACCGTCACCCGGCCGTGGCGATAGATGGCCGCGAGCACGCGATCGGCACACGAGACGTCGGTCGGATCCATACCGCAGATGGCAGCGTAGCCACCCAGCAGCAGCGGGGTCACGCCAAACTTGGTTCCAATGCGACGCGACGTGTAATGGATGTCAAAGCGGCACGGCAGACCCAAAAAGAACTCGGTCACACGGACGCCGCAGGCACGCGCCGCCAAAAAGTGGCCGCCCTCGTGCAAAAACACGAGGACGGAAAGCATCAGCAGGCCCCAAAAGACCGATGAGAGAACGCTCAGAACAGTATCCATAAAACGAAAAAGCAATCCTTATGGGTTAGGAACGGGTTGCGGCGAGCACCTGCGCAGCCTTTTCACGCGCCCACGCATCGGTGTCGCGAAGCTGCTCAAACGAATCGACCACCTGCATATCGTGGGCGTCCATGCAGGATTCCACAATGCGATCGATATCGGTAAAGCTGCAGCCATCGTGCAGGAAGGCATCGACGGCGACCTCGTTGGCGGCATTGAGCACGCACGGCATGGTGCCACCCGTCTTGCCGGCACGCTCGGCCAGTGCCAGACAGCGGAAGGTATCCATGTCGGCAGCATCAAACGTGAGCTGCCCCAGCTCGCGGAAATCGATACGAGGCGCCGGAGTATCCCAACGCTCGGGATACGAGAACGCGAACTGGATGGGAATACGCATGTCGGATGCACCGAGATGCGCCATCACGGAGCCGTCGGCGAACTCGACCATAGAGTGAATCTTGGACTGACGCTGCACGACCACGTTAATAAAATCGAGGTCGCAGTTAAACAGATGCATGGCCTCAATGCGCTCCAGGCCCTTGTTCATGAGGGTAGCGGAGTCGATCGTGATCTTAGCGCCCATGGACCACGTGGGATGCGCCAGCGCATCGGCGCGTGTCACGCGATCGAGTTCGTCGCGCGTACGACCAAAGAACGGACCGCCCGAGCAGGTGAGCCAAATGCAGTGAGCCTCGCGCGGGTTCTCCCCCAGATAGCACTGGTAGATGGCGGAGTGCTCGGAGTCGACCGGAATGAGCTGACCCGGCTGCGCTAACGGCATCAACAGGTCGCCACCGACAACGAGGGACTCCTTGTTGGCAAGGGCAAGACGCTTGTTCGAGGTCAGGGCCGCATGGCTCGCTTCGAGCCCGGCAGCGCCCACAATGGCAACAAGCACACAGTCGACATCGTCGCGACGCGCGAGCTCACAAACCGCCTGTGCACCAACACCGAGCTCCGTGCCCTCGGGCAACTCCTGAAGCGCAGCGTCCGCACCGTGGGTAATGTCGGCCACGGCAACGGCCGGAACCGAGAACTCGCGGGCGGCGGCAACGAGCTCCGAGGTGCTGGAATTTACGGACAGCGCCGTCACCTGCAATCGATCGGCATGCTGACGGCACACATCGAGTGCCTGCGTGCCGATAGAGCCCGTACATCCCAGGATGGCAACGCGAAGGCGTCCATCGGGACCGTAGGTGGTCTGAAAAGCCATTACAGCACGCCCCCGATCATCAAAAGCAGCTGCGCGGTAATGCAGCCAAAGATGAGCGAATCGCTACGGTCGAGCATGCCGCCATGACCCGGGATAAGGTTGCCGGAATCCTTGACGCCCACGCCACGCTTGATGCGCGACTCGATGAGGTCGCCGATAACGCCCAGAATGGACACGACCACGCCGCACAGCAGCGCATAGGGCAGGCTGAGCTTGTAGAAGTGCGTCGCCCACAGGATGAGCCAAATCAAAACCGAGCCCAGGATGCCGCCGGCAAACCCCTCCCAGCTCTTTTTGGGAGAGATCTTGGGAACCATCTTGTGCTTGCCGATACGGCTACCCACGATGTAGGCAAACGAATCGGAGACCCAAAGGGACGCGCAAACGCCCACTGAAAGCAGGGCACCGGCAAAACCGGGCACGGCATCGCGCAGCAGCACGATAGCCGACAGCATAAAGCCAGTGTAGATGGGACCCATGAGCGTCACTGCCACATCAGAGATGCGGGTACGCGGCGACCAGACATACCAAATGCCCACAGCGAGCATCAGGGCAAAAAGCAGGGCATTCAGCAACATCGAATCGCCCAACGCCGACAGCGGAAAGAGTACGGCGGCAGCGATACCCATGCGCTCGTTAGCCATCTTGCCATCAAGCCTTGTCATACGGAAAAACTCATAGCAGCACAGACCGCTCATGACAGAAACAAAGATGGCCGTGGGCACGATACCCAAAACCAGGCACAGGATAAAGACAACGGCGTAGACGATACCGGCGGCGGCACGGGTAATAAAGCCCGCCAGCCACGAACCGGTGCCGCTCTTCGCTGCAGGCGCTCCCGCAGCGGCAGCTTTGCGCGCAGGCGTCTTGGGAGCAGATGCCTTGGGACGATCGGACACGATTAAGCCTCCTCGGTCTTGCTCAGTCCACCAAACCTACGGTCACGGCCCTGATAGGCCAAAATGGCGTCGACAAGGCCCCAACGATCAAAGTCAGGCCAATAGGTATCGGTGACGTAGAATTCGGAATAAGCCACCTGCCACAGCAGATAGTTCGAAAGGCGCAGCTCACCAGAGGTGCGAATCACAAGCTCAGGATCGGGAAGGCCGGCGGTATAGAGATGGGAAGCCACCATGTCGTCATCAATTGCGGCAGGATCGATCTTACCGGCGGCAGCGTCGAGTGCAATCTGACGGACAGCGCGGGTAATCTCGGCACGCGCGCCGTAGTTGACGGCAAGCGCCAGCGTCATACCGGTGTGATCGGCGCACTCGGCAAGACCGCGTTCAAAAACGTCGCGGGTCTTCTTGGGCAGCGCGGAAATGTCACCCAAAAAGACAACACGCACGTTTTCGCGCTTCAGAAGCGGCAGCTCGTCGATGAAAGTCTTGGCAAACAGATGCATCAAGACGTTTACCTCATGCTGCGGACGGTTCCAGTTTTCGGTAGAAAACGCATAGGCAGAAAGCACGTCGACGCCCAGGCGCACGCAGGCGGTAATGATCTCGCGAAGGGAGACGATACCCGCCTTGTGGCCCTCAGTGCGCGCAAGACCGCGCGACGTGGCCCAACGACCGTTGCCGTCCATGATGCACGAGATATGGTGCGGAATGTTATTGAGGTCAAGGTCGGAAAAACCGACGCCCGCAGGGGCGTCGGCAAAGTACTCGACCAGTTTATGCTCGTCGTATTGCACCTTAGATCTCCATGACCTCGGCTTCTTTTTCCTTCAGAAGCTCCTCGACCTTGGCGACATACTCATCGGTGTGCTTCTGGACCTTGGCCTGCTCGCGACGGACATCGTCCTCGGTGAGCTCCTCATCGCGCTCGAGCTTGTTGTTAAAGTCGCGACGGATGTTACGGATAGACACCTTGGCCTGCTCGGCGTACTCGCGGCACTCCTTGACGAGCTCGCGACGGCGCTCCTCAGTGGGAGCCGGGAACGGAAGACGAACGACGGTGCCATCGGAGTTGGGGGTAATACCCAGATCGGAAGCGCCGATGGCCTTGACGATAGCATTGATGAGCGCCTTGTCCCACGGCTCGATGAGCAGCATGTGGGCCTCGGGGGTCTTGACGGCGGCAACCTGCGTGACCGGCGTGGGAACACCGTAATAATCGACGGTGATGTCGGACAGAATGTTGGCATTGGCGCGGCCGGTACGAACCTTGGAGAAGTTATGCTTGAGGGACTCGAGCGACTTGTCCATATGGGCGGTGATGTTCTCTGCCATGCTTAATCCTCCTGATAGACGAGCGTGCCGACGGGCTCACCCGAAAGCGCGCGCTTGACGGTGTCCTCGCCATCGATGTTGAGGACCAAAATCGGCATACGGTTATCCTGGCACAGTGCCGTAGCCGTGGAATCCATAACCTGCAGACCGCGGACGAGAACCTCGTGATAGGTAATCTTGTCAAAGCGGACGGCATCGGCGCACTTGACGGGATCCTTGTCGTAGATACCGTCGACCTTGGTGGCCTTAATCAGAATCTCCGCACCGATCTCGCAGGCACGAAGGGCCGCGGCGGTGTCAGTCGTAAAGTACGGATTGCCCGAACCGGCGGCGAAGATAACGACATTGCCCTTGGACAGGTGGTTGATGGCGCGACGACGAATATAGGGCTCGCAAATCTCGTTCATCTGGATAGCGCTCATAACGCGGCAAGGAACATCGTTATGCTCGAAAGCATCCTGAAGGGCAAGCGCGTTCATAACGGTTGCCAGCATACCCATGTAATCGGCCTGAGCACGCTCCATGCCACCGGCAGCACCGGCCATGCCGCGGAAAATATTGCCGCCGCCGACAACGACGCCGACCTCATGGCCAACGGCGAGCAGCTCCTTGACCTGCTTGGCAAGATGGTCGGTAACCTTGGGGTCGATGCCATAGTGGCCATCGCCCATCAGTGCTTCGCCGGAAAGCTTAAGAAGCACGCGTTTATATCGGATGTCGGACAAAGCGATCCTCCTTTAATTAGACTCTCAATATGATATCAAAGGCTCTGATAAGAGCCATGAAAAAGCAGGCTGTGAGTAAAACCCACAGCCTGCTCATTACCAACTACAAGAGCTTATTTACTCGCCACGGACCAGACGGTCGAAGGCAACGACGGTAATGGTGTCGCCAAGCTCCTTGGAGACCTGCTCAGCGTACTTCTTGATGGTGAGGGAGCTGTCCTTGATGAACTCCTGCTCGGTGAGCACGGACTGCTTGTAGAACTTCTCCAGACGGCCGACAGCCATCTTCTCCTGGATAGCCTCGGGCTTGCCGGACTCGGCAGCCTGAGCCATGTAGATCTGCTTCTCGTGCTCGACGGTCTCGGCCGGAACCTGATCGCGGGTAGCGCAGATCGGGGCGACGGCGGCAACCTGAAGGGCAACGTCGTGAGCGAAGGCCTTGAAGGACTCAGCCTGAGCAGTCTCGGCCTTCTCGAAAGCAAACTCGACGAGGACGCCGATCTTACCACCCATGTGGATGTAAGAAGCGAGAGCGCCGTTCTCGGCCTTGCGGGCGGCGAAGCGGGAGATCTTCATGTTCTCGCCCATGATGTGAATCATCTCGGTGAGCTCGGAGGAAACGGTCTCCTCGCCCATCGGCTTCTCGAGCAGAGCGTCGACGTCAGCAGGCTCGGTGGTAGCGACAACCTCAGCGACCTTGGAAGCAAAGCCGGTGAACTTGGCGTTGGAGCCAACGAAGTCGGTCTCGCAGGAGAGCTCGAGCAGAGCGCCGGTCTTGCCATCCTCGGAGACGAACGCGGCGACAGCGCCCTCGTTGGTCTCACGGCCAGCCTTCTTGGCAGCCTTGGCAAGGCCGTTCTTGCGCAGAACGTCGACAGCGGCGTCCATGTCGCCGTCAGCCTCGACGAGAGCCTTCTTGCACTCCATCATCGGGGAGTCGGTCATCTCGCGGAGCTGCTTGACCATAGCGGCGGTAATCTGGGCCATTGTGGTTCCTTTCAAAGAGATGAAAAAGAATTAACTAAGACTGATTTACTCGGCCTTGGGCTCAGCGGCCATCTCGGCCTCGGAGACCTGCTCCTTGCCGGAGCCAGCGAGGCAGGCGTCAGCCATGAGCTCGCACATAAGGGTGACAGCGGAGATAGCGTCATCGTTGCAGGGGATGCCGTACTCGACCTCGTCGGGATCGGAGTTGGTGTCGATCAGGGCGACGACGGGGATGTTCAGGCGCTGGGCCTCCTTGATGGCGTTCTCCTCGCGCTTGGTGTCGATGACGAAGAGAGCCTGGGGCAGACACTTCATGTCGCGGGCGCCACCGAGGTTGGTCTGGAGCTTGGTGAGCTCCTTACCGAGAACAGCCTGCTCCTTCTTGGGGAGCACTGCCATGCGGCCGTCCTCGACCATGGCCTCGAGCTCCTCCATGCGGTTGATGCGGGAGCGGATGGTAACGAAGTTGGTCAGCATACCGCCGAGCCAACGCTGGTTGATGTAAGGCATGTTGGCGCGCTCAGCAGCGTTCTTGACGGCCTCCTGAGCCTGCTTCTTGGTGCCGACGAACAGCACGTTGCCGCCCTTGGCGACGTTCTTGACGAAAGTATAGGCCTGGTCGGCGTCGAGGATGGTCTGCTTGAGGTCAAGGATGTAGATGCCGTTGCGCTCACCGAAGATGAACGGCTTCATCTTGGGGTTCCAGCGACGGGTCTGGTGACCGAAGTGGCAGCCGGCCTCGAGCAGGGTGCGGATATTAATCTTGGTAGCCATGTTAAACCTCCTGTGGTTTGCCTCCGCGCGGGGTCATCCTCCAAAACCAACCCGGACATGTGCTACCAAAGCCCGGGCACCACGGTATGAAGTAGCCGCGCGTGCGTGATAAAAACCTGTTGCCGTGAAGCAACCCGATGAATGATAGCAGGAATGCTTCTTCCTGCCAACCCGCAATCAAAACCACACACCTGAGTGCGGCGCGGGACGGACCAGCCACTATTCGCCGCGGGGATGGGCTTGAGCCACAGCCCGCTTAAGCCGATCGGGTGTGAGATGCGTGTAGATCTGCGTCGTGGACAGGCTCGCATGACCTAGCAGCTCTTGAACCGAGCGCAGGTCCGCGCCGCCCTCGAGCAAGTCGGTCGCAAAGGTATGGCGCATCGCATGCGGGGCGATGTCGGCCGGAATGCCGGCGAGCGTCGCCAGCATATGAAACCGCCGCCTGAGCATGGCGGCACTCATACGATTACCGCGCGCCGATATAAGCAGCGGATGCGGCCCGGTAGCGGGGTCACGACGCTTTGCCTGAGCGAGCAACTCCGGCCTCCCCTCCTCAATATAGAGACGCGTCGCCTCGAGCGCACGACGATACAGAGGGACGATACGTTCTTTGCTCCCCTTGCCCCACAGGCGCAGCGTGCGTTCGGACCACGCAATGGACTCCACATTGAGTGCTGCGAGCTCAGAGATACGGGCGCCCGAGGCATAGAGCAGCTCGAGCATCGCCGCATCGCGCAGTCCCGCGGGTGTTGAGGTATCAGGCGTCTTGAGCAGCGCCTCCACCTGTTGGGTCGTCAGCACACCGGGTAGATCGCGCGGGAGCTTGGGCGAGGAAATTGCCGAGACCACATCGCCCTCCACGACCCCCTCGGCAGCCATCCATCGATAGAGCGATCGGATAGCCGACAGATGCGCCGCAAGCGTTCGGGGAGCCACCTGCTCACGCGAAAGCTCGGCAAGATAGCGGCGAATGGTGCGCACGTCGGCAGCGAAAGCATCGATATCCTCGCGCTCGCACCAGGCAGCAAAGCGCTCCAGCCTCGAGCCATAGGCCGTCACCGTGTTGGGAGAAAGTCCCTCGACACGTGAGATATAGGCGATAAACGAGTCGACGGTGTCGTACAGGTCAAAGGCTATGACCGGTCGCCTCCAAACAGATCAGGACGAGTGGCAAGATAGGCATCAAGGGCCTCGAGCGCACGGTCCGCATAGGCCTGGTAGCGGTCGCGCTTGCTGCGGCGCTTACCATCCTCGAGTGGCGGCACCAGGCCAAAGTTGACATGCATAGGCTGATAGCCCTCGGTGGCAGGATCGGTCGCATAGTCCACGAGTGCACCCAGGGCGCCCACACGCGGCAACTCGACGCCCGCGGCACCGATAGCCTCGGCATAGGTATTGAGCGCCGCGAGCAGACCGGTCGCCACGGCTTCCATGTACCCCTCGGTGCCGGTGATCTGACCGGCCAGGCGCACGCCGGTACCGGGCACGGCAAAGGTGCCATCGAGCACGTGCGGGGCGTCGACAAAGGTATTGCGGTGCATGACACCGTAGCGGAAGAACTCAGCGTTCTCCAGGCCCGGCACCATATGGAAGACGCGCTTCTGCTCGCCAAAGGTCAGGTTTGTCTGGAAGCCCACCAGGTTATAGGCGGTCTTCTCCTTGTTCTCGGCACGCAGCTGAATCGCCGCCCAGGGGCGACGTCCGGTACGCGGGTCGGTGAGGCCGACGGGCTTCATGGCGCCAAAGCGAATGGCGTCCTTGCCGGTGCGTGCAACCTCCTCGGCAGGCTGGCAGGCCTGGAACAGATCGCCGCCCTCAAAGTCCTTGAGCACCACGCGGTCGGCCGTGGTGAGCGCCTCGATAAAGGCCTCGTACTCCTCCTTGTTGAGCGGGGCGTTGAGATAGTCGCCGCTCCCCTGCTCCTCGTAGCGCGACTGCGAGAACAGCACGTCCATATCGAGCGTGGAGGCATCGACGATCGGAGCCGCGGCATCGAAGAACGCAAGAGCGTCGCCACCGACGAGCTTCATGACCTCTTCGCTCAGCGCCGGCGAACACAGCGGGCCGGCGGCAATGACCACGTGACCCTCGGGAATCTGCGTGACCTCGCCGTGAATGATCTCGATATTGGGTCGGGCGGCAACCTCGGCCTCGACAAGCTCGGAAAACTTGACGCGGTCGACCGCCAAGGCACCACCGGCGGGAACAGCCGCACGATGGGCGCAATCGAGCAGGACTGAACCCATGCGCTCGAGCTCGGCCTTCAGCAGCCCGGCGGCGGAATCGGAACGGGTCGACTTAAACGAATTGGAGCAGACGAGCTCTGCCAGGTGATCGGTATGGTGGGCCGGGGAGCTCACCTGGGGGCGCATCTCGCACAGCTTTACGGCAAACCCGCGGTCTGCCAGCTGAATCGCGCACTCCGAACCCGCCAGACCGCCACCAATAACCGTCACCTGATCAAACAGCATCTGCAAACACCTTTCTAATTGACATGTTTTCCATTGTGACCGAAGGGTGTCTGGGCGTGAAGGGCAAACTTAGAGGGCGCATACCTTCCATCCATCATGCGCTCGATAAGGCCCTCGAGCTCAAGCGAACCCAGGAGTTTAAGTACGCCGACGGCATCGAGCGAGACGAGCGCCGCGATGTCGTCGACTTTGAGCGGAGAGGCGATGAGCGCATGCATCACGGTCTGCTGTGTTGGATCCAAGTCGGCAATGCCGGGAGCATCGGGGCGCGAGTAGCGCAGGGTGCCGTAGATGCGTGAGATAGCCATCTCGATAGACTCCTCGTCGATGATGCAGCAAGCACCGTTCGCAATGAGGTAATTCGTGCCACGCGACTCGGGCGATAGGATCGACCCCGGCACGACAAGAAGTTCGCGCCCCAAATCCATAGCAGCCTCAGCTGTAGAAAACGTCCCGGAAGGCATACCCGCCTCGGAAACAAAGAGGGCTTGCGACAGGGCCGCGATCACGCGATTGCGGCGCGGAAAGGCAAACTTGCGCGGACCCATGCCCCACGGAGAGATCGACACGACCGCGCCACCCGTATCGAGCGTGCGCGTAATAAGCCCCGCGCTCGAGCGCGGGTAGACCACGTCGGCGCCCGTCCCCAGCACCACGACGTGTTTACCGCCAGCGTTGACCGCAGCCCAACCCGAGGCCTGATCACAACCGACCGCGCCGCCCGAAACTACCGTCACTCCCGCCTCGACCGCCACCTTTGACGCAAGCTCTGCCACGGCAAGACCATACGGCGAGGCCTTGCGCGCGCCGATGATGGAGAGCGCGGGCGTCGAAAGCACCTCGGGGTTGCCGCGCACATAGAGCGTCTGGGGTACATCAGAAAGCTCCAAAACGGTCTCAGGATACAACGTATCACCTGGATGCAGCTCAAAGGTCCCCTCGGCCATCATTGGTCCCTCCTTCCCTGGTACATCGCTGCCTCGAGCACGTGGTCCTGCGTCACTTGCTCGCTCTCGGCGACGTCGGCGATTGTACGCGCGATACGCACCAGTCGCACGATGCCGCGACCCGTGAGATGCGTGCGTTTGGACAGGCCGAGCACACACTTCTCCGCCGCATCATCGAGCTCAAAGGTCGAAACGACGCCGTCAATGGACCGTGTCTCGTCATCCTCGGCCTCGGCATCCGCATCGTCCATACGGGATTCGCGCCAAGCGCGAAAAGCGCGACCGCACACAACGTAGTCACGTAACTCAGCTGACGACATACCCTCCGCGCCCTCGATAATCACCTGAGGGTCGGGACGGGTCACATCGATCATCATGTCGATACGGTCGGCCAAAGGACCGCGCAGTTTAGACCGATAGCGCTCGACCATCGCCGCCGAGCAGCGACACGGTACCTCACGATCGCCCAAAAAGCCGCAGGGGCAGGGATTGCTCGCAGCCAGCAGCTGAAAGCGCGACGGGAAGGTAAAGGCCCCGTCGACGCGCACGATCCTCACATAGCCGCGCTCGATGGGCTGACGCAGCGTCTGCAGCACACCCGTGGGAAACTCAGCAAGCTCGTCCAAAAAGAGCACGCCGCCATGAGCAAGGCTGATCTCACCCGGGTGCACCGGGCGCCCACCGCCGATAAGACCTGCGGTCGAAATACTGTGATGGGGACTGCGGAAGGGCCGGTGCCCCGCCAACAAGCCATCAATGTTCTCACCCAAAACCGAATGGATGCACAGCGCCTCCTGTTGATCCTCAACGGAAAGCTCGGGCAGGATGCCGGTCATACGACGCGCGAGCATCGTCTTGCCCGATCCCGGGGACCCGATCATAAGCAAACCGAGCTCACCCGCTGCCGCCAGTGCCATGCCGCGCTTGGCGACCTCCTGCCCCAGTACGTCGGCATAGTCGAGTTCGGGCTCAAAGGTCGCCTCGAGCACTTCAGAATCCAAGTAGTGCCGCGCGGCATCGCCCATGCCATGGGCAAGCTGAGACAAATGATCGATAAATCCGCAATCCACGCCCGCAAGCGGCACATGCTGATCGGACCTGCCGGCGATAAAGGACAGCCCCATATCACGCGCCAATAACTGAAACGCCACCTCGCCCTTGACGGGAAGCACCGTACCGTCCAAGCCGAGCTCGCCGGCGATAAGGCAGCGATCGAGGTTGTCACGGGGAATCTGCCCATCGGCCGCCAGAACCGCGATGGCGATGGGCAGATCAAAGCCGCTACCGGTCTTGCGAATATCGCCGGGCGCTAGGTTGACCGTAATGCCCGAGCGTGGGATCTCGAACCCGGCGGAGCGCATCGCGCAGCGAATACGACCGCGTGACTCCATCACCTCCATACTCGGAATGCCGAGCATTTGGATGCCCGGAACACCACCGGCAAGCGAGACCTCGACCGTGACGTGAATCGCCTCGACGCCACGGATGCAGGCCGCGTGAACGGCAAACGTCTCGAACGCCATCACGACACCTGCCAATCGAACGCGTTGTACTGATGCTCGATCTCGGCGATATGCCCGCCACGAATGGTGACGCCCACGGCATCGAAGCGAATCGCCTTGAGCGGATAATGCTCCATGAGATAGCAACTTGCGATGCGGCGGTAGCGGCGTTGCTTTTGGGCGTCCACGGCCTCCTCGGGAAAGACCCGCGTGCTGCAATCCAGTGCGACGCGTCTGGTCTTGACCTCGGCCATCACCACGACATCGTCGAGCTCATCGAGCAGCACCAGATCGGCCTCGCCCTCGGTGCAACGATAACCCTGCTCCAGCAAGGTGTAGCCGCGCTCGTTAAAGTAGTCGATGGTGATCAGCTCGCCCAGCATGCCCAGCTCGCGGGGACTGAGTCCCTTGATAAACTCGGGCGTCATCGCCCCGCAGTCGAGCTCCCCCTCTTCCCAACGCTCCTTGAGCTGCTGCGTCTTGCTCTTTTTGCTTGCGGCACTCATGGGGTCTCCTTTCCCGCACACTGAATTGCCCCGATGATGAGGGCACCTTTCATGCGGGTAAGTACCGGAAGCAAACCAAAATCTAACCAAATGCCGTCAAAAAACGGGCCGTATGCAGCAATGGTGTTGCATACGGCCCGCTACCAGCAGGTTTATAAAACCCCAGAGGTCCCTGTCTCCACAATTGACCTAGAAAAGGCGCTCAGTCTGCAGAAAGTTTCCGCAAAAGCTCACGCGGTGGAGTGGACAAAGTCCATGTTTGCGAATGGCCTCGATATGCTCGGGGCTTGCATAGCCCTTCGACTCGGCCAGATGGTACTCGGGATACTCGGCGTCGTACTCGACCATCATCTCGTCACGCGTGACCTTGGCCATGATGGATGCCGCGGCGATACAGGCGATCTTGGCATCGCCCTTGACCACGTCGCGCTCGTTAGGAACGGCGCCCAAGGGGTTGCCATCCATGAGGACGCAGTCGGGTTCAAGTCCCGTATCGGCCACGGCGCCCGCAACGGCGGCACGGATAGCACGGGCCATGCCCATCTCATCGATATCCTTCGGCGCGATATGGCAAAAACCGATCGCCGTCGCCACCTCGGCAATCTTCACTGAGAGCAACTCGCGGCGCGCGGGCGTGAGCTTTTTGGAATCGTTGATACCCCAGACGCGCGGCTCCATAGGAAGACAGACGGCGCATACCGTCAAAGGACCGGCCACCGATCCGCGACCCACCTCGTCGACACCAACGACCACCCCATCGCCGCCAAGCTCGTGCATAAGCTCGTACATGTCATTGACGCGCTCGCGCTCGGCAAGCTCTTTGGCATGGCGTTTGAGGGCGCGTTCACAAGCCTTGATCACCTGCTGGCGCGGGTCCTCGCGATAATGCTCCACGAGGGCGGGAATCTCCTCAAACGCAGCGCTCGCCAACTCACCGGCAACCTGCGATGCCGAAACCGAGCTCGTCATGTTGGCCATACCAGGCCCTCCTTGCATGCAAATCAGATAAAAAGAAGGGCCACCCGAAGGTGACCCTTGTGTCCAAACGAGTGGACAGACGCTGCGATCTTCTTAGCGCTTCTCGGGGATGCGAGCAGCCTTGCCCACCTTGTCGCGGAGGTAGTACAGTTTGGCGCGACGGACGCGACCATGGCGAACGACCTCGAGCTTGGCGATCTTGGGGCTGTGAAGCGGGAAGGTACGCTCAACACCGACACCGAAGGACATCTTGCGGACGGTGAAGGTCTCGCGGGCACCGGCGCCGGCCATGCGGATGACGTCGCCCTGGAAGACCTGGATGCGCTCGCGGTCGCCTTCCTTAATGCGGTAGTGAACCTTGACGTTGTCGGCGACGCGAACCTGAGGAATGTCCTCGCGGATCTGCTGACGCTCGATTGCGCGGATGTAATCCATGTGCAATTCCTTACTCTTCTAGAGGTGCCGTACCATCTTGGCCGGCACGTAGTTGAACAAACGTATTCGAGTATACACGCGCGGGTTTCTGCTGCAAGAACAATTTTTTACGCAGACAAAAAGACAAAACCCGCACATGATAACCGCCCGCCTCACGAATGAGACGGGCGGCATGAGGGGGGCTACACTAGACGTCGATGTGCGGGGCGCTAGGCGGACCGCTTCGCCTCGAGCTTGGCCTGGGCGGCAGCAAGACGCGCGAGCGGCACGCGGTAGGGCGAGCAGGACACGTAGTCCACGTCGGCCACGTTAAACAGGCCCTTGATGGACTTGGGGTCGCCGCCGTGCTCGCCGCACACACCAAAGTGCATGTCGGGGTTAGTGGCGCGACCCTTCTCGACGGCCATGCGCACCAGCTCGAGTACTGCAGAGTCGATAGTCTCGAAGGGGTTATCCTTCAAGATCTTCTTGTGCAGGTACAGCGGGATGAACTTGGCCTCGGCGTCGTCGCGGGAGAAGCCGAAGGTCGTCTGCGTGAGGTCGTTGGTGCCAAAGCAGAAGAAATCGGCGTGCTGGGCGATCTCGTCGGCGACCATGCAGGCGCGCGGCAGTTCGAGCATCGCGCCCACGGGGATGTTGAGCTCGACGCCCTCCTCGGCGGAAACCTCGGCGATGACACGCTCGATGACCTCGCGGGTCTGGACATGCTCGGCCGTGATGGAGACAAGCGGGACCATGATCTCGGGACGCGGGTCGACGCCTTCCTTGATGAGGCGGGCGGCAGCCCGGGCGGCGGGCGCGACCCCGCCGTGGTCGTTCGCTTTGGCACGCCGGGGCGCCGGCGCGAACCTGCATGAGCGGCAGGTCGCCGAAGACGACGGACAGGCGCACGCCGCGCAGGCCCAGCATGGGGTTGGATTCGACCATGCCGTCGATGCGGCGCAGGCGAGCACGCAGGGCGGCGAGCTCCTCCTCAGGAGCGCCAGCGGCCTCCTTCTTAGTGATGGCGACCTCAAGCTCGCGGGGATCGTCCAGGAACTCATGCAGCGGCGGATCGAGCAGACGAACGACCACATCGCGGCCGGTCATGGTCTTGAACATGGCAAGGAAGTCCTCGGTCTGGACCTTGAGTAGATCGGCCAGAGCCTGCTGTTTCACGGCCTCGTCGTCGGACAGGATGAAGCTCTGGATAATGTTCTTGCGATCGCCCAGGAACATATGCTCGGTGCGGCACAGGCCGATGGCCTCGGCGCCAAACTCAAGCGCGAGCTCGGCGTCCTCGGGATTGTCGGCGTTGACGCGCACGTGGTTGGCATGACCATCAGTCTCGTCCAGACGAATCTCGTCGGCCCAGGACAGGATGGTGTCCAGGTCGCCCGTGAGCTCGGCGGAGACCAGGTCGACCGCGCCATCGACAACAATGCCCTGGGTACCGTCGATGGAGATGATGTCGCCCTCGTGCAATACGCGATCGCTGCCCTCGATGCGCACGACCTTCTCGGCGGCATCGATATGGAAGCGCTCGACACCGCAGACGCAGGGCGTACCCATGCCGCGAGCGATAACAGCGGCGTGGCTCGTCTTGCCACCATGGCTCGTCAGGATGCCCTCGGCGGTAACCATGCCCTTCAGGTCATCGGGGTTGGTCTCCCAACGGACCAGAATGACCTTGTGACCCTCGGCCGAACGCGCGACGGCGTCATCGCTCGAGAACACGACCTCACCCACGGCGGCACCAGGACTGGCGTTAAGGCCGGTCGAAAGCGCCTCGTACTTCTTGGAGGAGTCGAACTGCGGGTGCAGGAGCTGGTCGAGCTGAGCGGGGTCGATGCGGCTCACAGCCTCCTCGCGGGTGATGAGGCCCTCCTCGACCATCTCGATGGCAATACGCAGGGCCGCGGTGGCGGTACGCTTGCCCACGCGGGTCTGGAGCATCCAGAGCTTGCCCTGCTCGATGGTGAACTCGATATCGCACATATCGCGATAGTGATCCTCGAGCGTCAGGAAGACGCGCTCGAGCTCCTCGCCAGCGGACTCGAGGCCCGGGGTGGTCTTGAGATCGGCGATGGGCTCGGTGTTGCGGATGCCGGCGACGACGTCCTCGCCCTGGGCGTTGACCAAAAAGTCACCGTAGAACTCCTTAGTGCCGTCGGCCGGGTTGCGCGTGAAGGCGACGCCGGTCGCAGAGGTCTCGCCCTTGTTGCCAAAGGCCATGGCCTGAACGTTGACGGCAGTGCCGAGCTCGTCGGAAATACCGTGCTGTTTGCGGTAGATGCAGGCACGCTCGTTCATCCAGCTGCCAAAGACGGCCTGGATGGCAAGGCGCAGCTGAAGCTCAGGATCGTGCGGGAAGACGGGCTTGCCATCGACAACCTCGAGCTCGGGGTATAGGGCGGCCTCGACGTTCTCGGAGAAGATCCCCTTAAAGGTCTCGACGAGCTCCTGCAGGTCCTCGGCCGAAAGCTCGGAGTCAACGCGGACGCCGGCGACCAGGCGAGCCTGGGTCAGAGCGTTCTCGAACAGGTCGGCGTCGACGCCCATAACGACGTTGGAGAACATCTGGATAAAGCGACGATAGCTGTCCCAGGCAAAGCGCGGATTCTGTGTCTGGGCGATGAGGCCCTGGACGGAATCGTCGTTGAGGCCCAGGTTGAGAACCGTGTCCATCATGCCGGGCATGGAGAACGGAGCACCCGAGCGCACCGACACGAGCAGCGGATCGGAGGCGTCGCCGAGCTTCTTGCCGCAACGGGCCTCGAGGTCGGCCTCGGCGGCTACGATCTCATCGAGCGCTCCTTCGGGCCAAACATTACCGGCATCGGAGTACTCGACGCAGGTCTGGCAGGTAATGGTAAAGCCGCCGGGAACCGGCAGACCGATACGGCTCATCTCGGCAAGGTTAGCGCCCTTGCCACCAAGCACAAAGTTCATGGACTTGTCGCCCTCGGTGACACAAGTGCCCTGGGCGTCGGTTCCAAAACGGTAAACCCTCTTGCAATCGCTCACGATACTTCCCCTTCCATGCGCTCTCGCACACGACCGTGGTAACGAATCGACCCGCCGGATGCGGGCCGTGAGGGAACTATACGGCGGGTTTTGAGCGGGCTTGAGCAGAGGATGCGCGGTTTGGTAAACGTGATAAATCTAGCGGTAAACGGTAGGTAAAGGTGGTTACCTTATGAAGATACCAATGCAAGAAAAATGCAGGTCAGATGCAAGTTTCTTGCTAAATCGCTTTACCATAAGTAGCTAATTTGGGACGGGGCTTTTTTTAGCTGCCCCCGCAGGCAATCGACCAAAAAGATCGCGACCTCAGCCGGGGTAGCTAAAAAAGCCCCGTCCCAAATTAGCTACTTTTGTTGGGCGCGGCGGGTGGCGCGGCGGGCACGGGCTTCTTGGATTTCCTCCAAGTGGCTGATGATCTCGGAGGCGCTCTCCTCGATCGCCTTGCCGTCGGTACGCACTACAAAGCAGCCCAGGCGCTTCATGAGCGCACGGGCTTCCTCGAGCTCACTGCGCACGCTCTCGGGCTCGGCATAGGAACCGGCGACGGCGCGGGCGTAGTCATCGCCCAGGCGGCTATCGCGAATCTCGGATATCACATCGACGGTCGAAATCAGGCCAAACAACCGCATCGGGTCAATCTCGTAAATCGACTTCGGCGGCTCCATGCCGTGCGCCAGAGGGACGTTGGCCACCTTGTAGCCCTGATATGCCAAATACATCGACAGCGGCGTCTTGGACGTGCGCGATACGCCCAGCAGCACGATATCGGCACCCGACAGATCGTCGCAACCGCGCCCGTCATCGTGCTCAACGAAATACTCCATGGCCTCAATACGATGGAAATAGCGGTCATCGGTCCTGTGAATCACACCCGCGACGCCCTTGGGCGACACACCGATAAGCGACGACAGCACGGCAAGCGTCGGGCCGATCAGGTCGACCGAGCGAATATGCAACATACTCAGGTAATCGAGCACACGGGCGCGAAGCGCCGGATCGACAATGGTATGGAACACGGCGATATCGCGATGGTCCGCATCGACACGCGGACCCACAAACGACTTGACCTGCTCCACAGAGTTCACCTTGGGCAGGCGCAAGAGACGAAAAGCCCCTTCATCAAATTGCCCGGACGCCGCAAGCACCACCTCACAAGCGGTATCGCCGAGAGAGTCGGAGATAACGATAACGGTGGGACGAACGGCGACCGGGCAATCCATGCGGGGCTCCTTTTGCGCTCACGCGCAGGCTAGCTTACTTTTTGCGGGCAAGCTCACCGATGTTAGCGATGCCGGAGAACACGGCCTCGAAGCGGTTGAGCAGCTTAAGGCGATTATCGCGAAGCTGTTCGTCCTTGTCCATGACCATAACCTCGTCGAAGAAGCGGTCGATGGGTGCGCGCAGAGCGGCAAGCGCGGAAAATGCAGCGGGGTAATCCTCGGCAACAAGGGCGGCATCGACAGCGGTCTGGGCAGCCTCGGAGGCATCGGCGAGCGCGAGCTCGGCCTCGCCCATCAGGCTGCGGTCGTACTCCGCGCCCAGCTCAGGCTTGGAGATATGCGCGGCGCGGGCATAGGCGGTAGCCAGGTTGTCAAAGGTCTCGGCATCGTTCTTGCGGGCCTCGTCGAAGGCGGCGCAGCGGGCGAAGAAGACGGACGGGGCGATGATGTGCACCGCGGAGACGGCGGCGACGGTATCGGCCGGGATCTTTTCGTCGCGGGCCATGCTCACAAGGCGGCCATGGAAGAAGTCGCGAACCTGTTGGGCGACCTCGGCGGCGTCGAACTCAATGCCCTGCTCACTGTAGAGCTCGAGGGCGAAATCGATGAGCGACGTGGGGTCGATCGGCAGGCGGTCGCGCAGGATGTTGATGATGCCGATAGCGGCACGACGCAGCGCGTAGGGGTCGGAGGAGCCGGTCGGGGGCTCGCCGATGGCAAAGATACCGGCGATGGTATCGAGCTTGTCGGCGCAGGCCACGATGCAGCCAGCGGTGCCCTCGGGCAGCTCGTCACCGGCAAAGCGAGGACGATAGTGATCGCGAATAGCATGGGCGACCTCGTCGTTCTCCCCCATCGCGGTCGCGTAATAACCGCCCATCACGCCCTGCTGGCTCGTGAACTCGACGACGGCGTTGGACACCAGGTCAGCCTTGCACAGGTGCGCTGCGCGAGCAGCGTCGGCGGCAAGATGGGCGCCCAGGTGAGCCTCGCGGGCGATAGCGAGCGCGAGCTGCTCGATGCGCTCGGACTTGGCGAGCACGCTACCGAGCTTCTCCTGGAAGGCAACCTTGGCCAGACGCTCACGGAACTCGTCGAGGGAGATCTTCAGGTCCTCCTCGTAGAAGAACTTTGCGTCGTCCAAACGGGCGCGCACGACGCGCTCGTTGCCGTCGATCACGCGCTCGGCGTTCTCGGGCTTGCTGTTGGAAACGACCACAAACTCACGCGTGAGCTTGCCCTCGCCGTCATAGATCGGGAAGTAGCGCTGGTTGGTGAGCATGGACTCGCAGATGATCTCGTGCGGGACCTTGAGGAACTCCTCATCGAAGGTACCGACGAGCACCGTCGGCCACTCGCAGAGGTTGACAACCTCCTCGAAGACTTTCTTGGGAGTATCGACATGGCAGCCGGGGCGAGCAGCCTCGACCTCGGCGATACCGGCAAGGATAGCCTCACGACGACGCTCGGCAGAGAGCACGCCGGCGTCCTCGAGCACCTGCTCGTAGACGGCGGGGCTGGCGACCATATGGTCACCGGGGCCCAGAACGCGATGTCCGCGCGTGGTGTTGCCGCTCGTCACATCGGCAAAGGACACGGGCACGACATCCTCGCCCAAAAGGCAGCAGATCCAACGGACCGGACGCACGAACGTGGCGTGCTCGTGACCCCAGCGCTGACTGCGGTAGTTGGGCCACTGCAGGCCGGCGATGGTCTTCTCGCACAGAGCGGTCAGAATAGGCGTAGCCGGTGCGGAGGGAATGTTCTTCTCGGCGAACACATACTCGCGACCGTCAGTGTCCTCGCGTCGAACCAGATCCTCGGCAGCCACACCGCACTTGCGGGCGAAGCCCTGGGCGGCCTTGGTGGCGTTACCGTCAGCGTCGAAGGCGATGTTTGCCGCGGGGCCACGCTTGACCTCGTGAACCTCATCGGTCGCGGTGGCAACGTCGGCAACGAGCGCAGCCAGGCGACGCGGGCTCGAGATCACGCGGACCTCGCCGTGGGCCAGACCGGCCTCGTCGAGACCCTTGGCGATCATGGTGCCAAGCTGCTTGACGGCATTGTTCAGCGGCGCGGAGGGCATCTCCTCCGTACCGATCTCAAACAGGAAATCCTTAGCGTCTGCCATGGCTTACGCCACCTCGCCTTCCTGGTCGGCATTCTCGTTGACTCCGGCGACCTCGGCCATGTAGGCCTCGCAGCACGCCTTGGCGACGGCGCGGACGCGCAGGATGTAGTTGGCACGCTCGACCGCGGACAGCGCGCCGCGGGCATCGAGCAGATTGAAAGCGTGGCTGCACTTCATGACGCAGTCGTATGCGGGCAGCGGCAGCTTACGCTCCAGGCAGGAGTGGCACTCGGCCTCGTAGTCGTCAAACTTCTGACGCATCATCTCGACGTTGGCGACCTCAAAGTTATAGGCACTGAACTCGCGCTCGTTCTCGAGGAACACGTCGCCATAGGTCATGGGCGTACCGTCAGGCAGGTAGCTCCACACCAGATCGTAGACCGAGTTGACGCCCTGAGCGTACATGGCGATACGCTCCAGGCCATAGGTGATCTCGACGGGCACGGGGTCGACCTCGATACCGCCCACCTGCTGGAAGTACGTAAACTGCGTAACCTCCATGCCGTTGAGCCAGACCTCCCAGCCAAGGCCCCAGGCGCCCAGCGTCGGGCTCTCCCAGTCGTCCTCGACAAAGCGGACGTCATGGTCGTTGGGGTCCAGGCCAATGGCGGCCAGCGAACCCAGGTAGAGCTCCTGGGCGTTGACCGGCGAGGGCTTGATGAGCACCTGGAACTGATAGTAGTGCTGCATGCGGTTGGGGTTCTCGCCGTAGCGGCCGTCGGCGGGACGGCGGCAAGGCTGCGCATAGCAGGTGCGCCACTCGGCGGGACCGAGCGAGCGCAGCGTGGTCGCGGTATGGAAGGTACCGGCACCGACCTCGGAGTCATAGGGCTGCATAATGACGCAGCCCTGCTCGCCCCAGTACTGCTGGAGGCGCAGGATGATGTCTTGGAAGGAAAGCGATGAAGCGTTCATGCCTCTAATATCCCCTCGTCGAAACGATTACACGGTTAGGTACTGTACTATAGCGGTTTTTAGTCGATAGCGCCGATGCGGTTGAGCGGCCAGTAGCGCACAAGCGCCACAGCGATCAAATCAGAGCGATCGACGGGACCAAAGTAGCGTGAGTCGGCTGAGTTCTCTCGGTTGTCGCCCATCACCCACACACAGTCATCAGGGACGGTGTAGGGATAGCTCACCTGGGCAGCGGGCGCTTGGACCGAAAGCGGCCAGCTCATGCCCGTCGTATAGTCCTCGTCGAGCGCCTGGCCGTCAACGACCACCTTGCCGTCCTGCAGGTCAACCGTCTGGCCGGCCGTGGCAATAACGCGCTTGACAAGAACATCATGCTCGGAGGTGCCATCGGGGTTGTGAAACACCACGATATCGCCCTGCTTGACGGGCTGACCGAGCTCGAGGCTCACCTTTTGCGCCAGGATCTGGTCGCCAATCTCGATTGTGTCCTCCATAGAGCCGGTGGGCACCACAAAGGGCTCGACCACAAAGGTGCGGATCAGGAAGGTGGCCACAAGCGCGATCGCGATGACCGCGATCCACTCAAAAGCGCCCCTCAACGCGGAATGTTGCGTAGGAACCATACTCACTCCTCGCTCTGCGAATACGAAGCGTCAAGGATCTCCTGCGCGTAAGCGCGCTCCTCGGGCGTAAGCCGTGCCGTCTCGATCAGGTCGGGACGCCAGCGGCAGGTGCGCTCGATGGCGTTCTTGCGGCGCCAAGCGTCAACTTTTGCGTGATCGCCACTCACGAGCACCGGAGGAACGCCCTCGCCGTTGAACTCGGCGGGACGGGTGTACTGCGCATACTCGAGCAGGCCTCCGTCCTCGGCGGTCGAGAACGACTCGTCCACGTTGCTCATCTCGTCACCAAGGGCGCCGGGAATAAGGCGTACGACGGCATCGGCAACGACCATAGCGGGAAGCTCGCCGCCCGTAAGCACGTAGTCGCCGATCGACAGACGCTCATCGGCATACGCATACGCACGCTCGTCGACGCCCTCGTAGCGACTGCACACAAACAACAGGCGCTCACTTTTGAGCAGGCGCTCAGCCACATGCTGCGTAAAAGGCTCGCCACAGGGGGTAAAGAACACCACCGTCGGCTTGGGACCCTCGGAGCTAATAGCCTCGATGGCCTCTGCGATAGGCTCGACCTTCATAAGCATGCCCTGCCCGCCGCCGTACGGCTCGTCATCGACGGTGCGATGGCGGTCGTGCGTCCAGTCGCGCAGGTTATACGCCTTAAAATCAAAAAGGCCGGCCTTGCGGGCGCGGCCCAAAATCGACGTGGACATGACGGGCTCAAACATCTCGGGAAAGACCGAAAGGGTCTCGATAAGCATGTTGTCCTCCCTACTTGTCCATATCGATCAGGCCGTCCATAACGTGGACGGAAATTGTTCCCGTGTCGGGAAGATCGAGCACAACCTGCTCGATCACGGGAATCAGCACCTCGCCGTACCGATCGCCCTCGACAACCCAAACATCGTTGGCGGGCGTCGACATGATCTCGACAATCGTTCCGAGCGAACCGAAGCGCTCATCGACCACCTCGCGACCCATAAGGTCGGTATAGGCAGCGTCGAGTGAATCAAGTTCAAAGTCATCACGGTTAGCCAGCACGTAGCAGCCGGTAATGTCCTCGGCAGCTGTCAAGTCGTCAATGCCCTCAAACGAGACCAGATCGCCATCGCCCGTATCGGTAACGGACATGACCGTGCAAAAACGGTCACGCTTGAGCGCCGGCGGCGTCAGGGCGACGCGCATACCCGGCTCTAATACAGAAGGAAGCCCCCGCAGCGGCTGCGCGAGGACCTCCCCCTTCCTTCCGTGCGGCTTGACCACACGGGCGATGTTTTTGTACTGGGACCTCAAGGTCCTAGCCCAGAACCTCTACCTCGACAGCAGTGTCGAGGCGAGCGGCCAGTGCACGGGCGAGCGTGCGAATGGCCTTGATGGTACGGCCACGACGGCCGATGACCTTAGCGACATCATCCTCGGCGACCGAAACCTCAATCGTAGAGGCGTCGTCACCATCGATGACCTCAAGGCTCACGGAATCCGGGTCGTCGACGATCTGAACAACGAGATATTCGACGAGATCGGCGATGCGATCTGAGAGCATTGCCTCACCCTCGAGCTGTGCAGCGTCAACCTCAGGCACGATTTACTCCTCGGCACCCTCAGCGGCCTCAGCGGCAGCCTTAGCGGCCTCGGCCTCTTTGGCGAGCTGCTTCTTGGACTTCTTGACGACGGTCTCGGTCTTCTCGCCCTCGTTGGCGGCCTTGACCAGAGCGGCGACGGCGTCGGTGAGCTGAGCGCCCTTGGACTGCCAGTCGGCGATCTTCTCGAGGTCAAGGTTGATGGTCTTGGGGGCGGTCATCGGGTTGTAGCGGCCAACCTCCTCGATGATACGACCGTCACGCGGGGCGCGGGAATCGGCGACGACGACACGGTAGTACGGACGCTTCTTAGCGCCGTGACGAGCAAGGCGAATCTTGACTGCCAAAGGAAACTCCTCCAACCAAGCAGCTTTAGGCTGCAACTACAAACAAACAGTTGAACATAATACGCCATCGACGCGGGCAGGTGAAGTCCGTGAGACCAACTTCTTCGGTGTAGTCGAGGGCAAATCCATATCTTAGACAAGAATTCGCGATTTGCAAGCGCATACACGCACCCCACATGAGCTGCGCGGTATACTCATGCCATGAAAAGACGCGAACATACATACGGTTATGAGGATGCCATGGGCGTCACGCCGCCTCCCTGGACGGGTCCGGCGGTGGGCCTCATGGACCTCGATGCGTTTTTTGCGAGCGTGGAGATGCTCGACCATCCCGAGTGGCGCGGCAAGCCGCTCATCGTGGGTGGAGACGCCAATTCTCGTGGCGTCGTGTCCACATGTTCGTATGAGGCACGTCGCTTTGGCGTGCACTCTGCCATGGCCTCGGCCGAGGCGCGGCGCTTGTGTCCGCAAGCCATTTGGACGCACGGGCACTTTGATCGCTACCGCGAGGTGAGCGCGCAGGTCATGGCGATTCTCGCCGACGAGACCCCGCGCGTTGAGCGCGTATCCATCGACGAAGCCTTTATCGATATCACACCGGGTCGCTTTGCGCCCGAAGACCCGCTGCTGGTTGCGCGGCGTATAAGCGACCGCGTGGCAGCGCTGGGAGTGACGTGCTCCATTGGCGTGGGCTGCAACAAGACGGTCGCAAAGATCGCAAGCGAGCGGGATAAGCCGTTTGGGCTGACCATCGTGCGCCCCGGAACCGAGCAGCGCTTTTTGGCCGCGCTGCCGGTATCTGCCATGAGCGGCATCGGGCGCTCGGCCGAGGAGCGACTGCGCCGCATGCGCATCTACACCCTCGGCGAGCTATCACGTGCACCGGAATCCACCTTGGCCTCTATTTTTGGCGTCAACGGCGAACGCATGCGCCAGCGTGCGCTGGGACTCGAAATCTCCGAAGTCACGAGTCTCGATGAGGAGCGTGAGGTCAAGTCGGTCAGTAATGAACGCACCTTTGCGAAAGATTTGACTGAGCGTGGGGATATTGAGGCGGCGATTGCGCTGCTGGGTGAGTCGGTGGGACGCCGTCTGCGCCGTCAGGGACTAACGGGCGCCACGGTAACGCTCAAGCTCAAGTATTCGTATGGAAGCGGGCGTACGGCACAGCGCCGGCTGCCTCATCCGACCGACGATGAGAACATCTTCGTGGCGGTTGCACTCGAACTGCTCGACAACATCTGGCAAGAAGGCATGCATGTTCGCTTAGCCGGCATCGGCATGAGCGACTTCGACCACCAAGGCGGCATCCAGACTGACCTGTTCTGCGAGATCGATGACCGCGGAGCCCAATCCAGCGACCGCCGCGACCTCTCCGTCGCCATCGACGCCGTCCGAGACAAATTCGGCGACACCGCCCTTTCCTTCGGCCGCCAATCCCGTTTCAACGATTAACCGCCTTTGGGCAAAAAGAAAGCGGGGCAGGTGCGGAAAACCGCAACTGCCCGGCGATATGCGTGAGGGTAGCTAACCCCGTCTCAAATGAGCTACTAGAGGAGGTTGAGGGGGAGCTGGGGGGCGTCTCCCCAGAGTTTCTCGAGGCGGTAGAAGTCGCGGGCTTCGGGAGTGAAGACGTGGACGACAACCGAACCATAGTCCATGAGCATCCAGGTCTTCTGCTCGCGACCCTCGATGGAGAACGGGTGCTCGCCGCAAGCCTCGGCGACCTTCTCCTCGATCTCGTCGACGATAGAATCGACCTGGCGGTTGTTGGTACCGGTGGCAAGCACAAAGTAGTCGCATACGTCGGAAAGCTCGGTCAGGTCGAGCACCTGAACGTCCTCGCCCTTCTTGTCGTAGGCGGCCTGCGCGGCGGCGCGGGCGACATCCTCGGCGGCGACACCGCTCGCAGACAGCGAGGCGGCAGTGCGGTCGGACGTGGCGACGAAGCTCTTGTGCTCCACACCTTCAAGAATCTGCTCGTCGGTCATGGTCTCGTCGGCCATGGAATACCTCTTTCTAGACAGCCCGAGCTAGCGCAGCTGGGCGTAATGGTTGTAAATCGAAATAGCCGTGGGATAAAGATAGCGCCCGGACTGAATCACATAGACCAAACCCTGCGCAAAACAGGAGAAGAACAACTCGTCGAGCGTCGACTCCCCCACCATCTTGCGCAGCGCATGGGCATAATCGCCGTGGCGGTTGGGTTCGATGGCATCAGCCACAAAGACCACCATATCGAGCGGCGTCATGTCGCAAGCGCCCACGGTGTGACGGTCGACAGCCTGAAAGACCGCCGGCGACAGCTCGGGAAAAAGCTGCGGAAGTTCATAGGCGGCAACAGGGCCATGCAAAAGCGGCGTCGCGGCGGAAGGAGAGCCGGCAATCTTAATGCCGTAATGCAGAGCGCGCGTGACCAGCTCGTCGTCGGAGAGCACTTTGTCCCAGTCATGGATCAGTCCGGCGGCAGCGGCATCAAAGCGGTCAACGCCGTAGACCTCGGCCAGATGAAGTGCGGTCTCGGCAACACCCAGCGAATGCACATAGCGCTTGCGCTTATCCTTCATGCGAACATCGAGCAGCTCTTGAATGCGCTTGAGCAGCGCGCGCTCATCGCCCTCAAACTGATCCTCTACCGACAACGTAGACCCCCATCACTCAAAATCTTCTTGGCCCAAATCGGCATATAGCCTGCGTTTGCGAATGTAGCCGAGCACGGACTCGCTCGTAAGATAGCGCACGCTCATGCCGCGGGCAACTCGCTTACGAATGTTCGTCGAGCTGATCGCCAGCGCCGGAATCTGAATATAGCGCACGTCGAACGACAGCCCCGACTCTTTGATTCGGGCACGCGCCGTATCGATATCAAAGCCCGGTCGTGTCGCCGCAATAAAGGTAGCAAGCTCAGCGATTCGTTCGGCATCATGCCAGGTCACAATATCGATAATCGCGTCGGCGCCCGTAATAAAGTAGAGCTTTACCTGCGGCGGGTAAAAGTCGCGAAGGGCATGAAGCGTATCGGCCGTATAGGTTACGCCCGGGCGGTCGATCTCGAACCGGCTCGCCAAAAAGGCCGGGTTCGCAGCGGTAGCGAGGACCGTCATGGCATAACGGTCCTCGGCAGGCGTCACCGGCTTGTCAAGCTTAAAGGCAGGAGAGCCCGCCGGCATAAAGAGCACAGCGTCCAAGTCGAGCGACTCGCGCGCCTGCTCGGCGGTCACCAGGTGCCCGTAATGGATGGGATCAAAGGTGCCACCCATAATACCGAGCCTAAACTCCTGCCCGTCCTCTAGAGGAAGCTCGGGCAAACCGATTCCACCGCGCAGCGACATGGCTTACTCGCCCTCCGGTGTCTCGGTATCGTCCGCGGCATCCGCCGCATCGACAACCTCGACTCCCTCATCCGCAGCATCGGCCACGTCAATGGCTTCAACGGCAACGTCCTCGCCAGCATCCTCGAGCTCCTCGTACTCCGAGAAGTCCTCGGCGCCCTCAAAGTCAAAGGCGCGCTGGCAAATGCGGACCTCGTCGCCCGCACGGCAACCGGCCTTCTCGAGCGCGTCGTCAACACCCATACGCGCAAACTTATGCTGCAGGTAAATGACGGCTTCCTCGTTTTCCCAGTCGGTCTGGATGACCATACGCTCAATGGCACGACCGACCACGCGGAAGGCACCGGGCTCTTCCTGGACAATGCGGAAACGCTTCTCGCGCTGCAGGCGGCGGCGCTCCCATTCATCGTCGCGCAGAACGACCGGCTCATCCGAGACAGCCAACTCGGCGCGCAGCTTAGCCACCTGCTCGCCCACGGCAAGCATCAGCGTGTTGAGGCCGGCGCCCGTCACGGCAGACACGGCAAAGAACATATGTCCATCGTCGAGCGCTGCGCGCTTGAGGTCGGCAATCTTATCGGCCGTGCCCGGCGCGTCGCACTTGTTGGCAACAACGATCTGCGGACGCTCCGAAAGCTCGGCGCCATACTGCTCGAGCTCGCGGTTGATGATGCGATAATCCTCGACCGGATCGCGATCCTCAAAACCACCCGTCATGTCGACGACATGCATGATCAGAGCCGTACGCTCAATGTGGCGCAGGAACTGGTGACCCAGGCCCTTGCCCTCGCTCGCGCCCTCGATCAAACCGGGAACGTCGGCAACGACGTAAGAATATTCGCCGGCACGCACCATGCCGAGATTCGGCACGAGCGTGGTAAACGGGTAGTCGGCGATCTTGGGGCGGGCGGCACTCATGCGCGCGATGAGAGATGACTTACCCACCGAGGGGAAGCCCACGAGCGCGGCATCGGCCATGAGCTTCATCTCGAGCTCAATCCAGTGCTCCTCGGCCGGCTCGCCCAGCTGGGCGAACGCGGGCGCGCGGCGCACCGACGTCACAAAGTGCGTATTGCCGAGACCACCGGCGCCACCAGGGGCCACGACAACGCGCTCGCCATCATGCACCAGATCGGCAATCTCGAACATCGGGGTCTGCGTCTCGGGGTCGAGCTCGCGCACCACGGTACCCATAGGGACCTTGAGAATCAGGTCCTCGCCGCTCTTGCCGTTACGACGGGCACCCTGCCCGTGCGTGCCGCGCTCGGCGCGAAAGTGATGCTTAAAGCGGTAATCGATCAGCGAAGACAGCTGAGCATCGGCCTGGATGACGACATTGCCGCCACGACCGCCGTCGCCGCCATCGGGGCCGCCCTTGGGGACAAATGCCTCGCGCCTAAACGACATGCATCCGGCTCCGCCGTCGCCGCCGCACACGTTAATGCGGCTGATATCGGTGAACTGTGACAACAGAATCGCCTCCTACAAAAAAGAGGGAGACCCTTGAATCCTAAAACTCAAGTGCCTCCCACATATGTGCTCTATGAAGGGTGAATTACGCGTTCGCGAGCGGGCGTACGCTGACCCTGTGCTTGATACCCTTGTGGAACTCAACGGTACCGTCGACCAGCGCGAACAGCGTGTCGTCCTTGCCACGGCCAACGTTCTCACCCGGGTGGATGTGCGTGCCGTGCTGACGGACGAGAATCGTGCCCGTGGTTACCGTCTGGCCGGCATAGCGCTTCGTGCCAAGGCGCTGACCGCGGGAGTCACGGCCATTACGGGAGGAACCGAGTCCTTTTTTGTGTGCCATTGTGTATACCTACTCTTTCGTTACGAGTGTAATCTACTCGGCGACGGGAGCCTCGGCAACAGCCTCAGCCTCTGCCTTGACAGCCTTCTTGGCGCGGGAGGTAGCCTGAACCTTCACGATCTTCAGCTTGGTGAGCTGCTGACGGTGACCCTTCAGACGACGATAGCGCTTGCGCTTGTGGAACTTGAAGACCAGCTGCTTCTCGCCCTTGAACTGCTCAACGATCTGAGCGGTAACCTTGGCCTTGGCCAGCTTGTCGGGATCGGTGACGATCTTCTTACCATCGTTGAGGAAGATAACCGGCAGGGTGACCTTGTCGCCCTCATTGCCCTCGATCTTCTCGACGGTGATGACATCGTCGGTGGCGACCTTGTACTGCTTGCCGCCCGTGTTAACGATTGCGTACATGTTTACTTGCCCTTCATGCATCAGTTAGTGCAACAGCCGAATATAGTAGCAGGCGAAAATACCCCCGTCAACGAGTATGTGGAGCAAATCCACAAGTTCGCACAGGTATGGGGCTGACGAGTCGGCCCTCGTCGTCCTCGCATGCTTGATTCTGACGCTCGACATCGTAGGAGCAGATGGTCACGAGGTCTTGCATACCGGTGGAAACAATAGGTGCATCCACGCCCGGGGTCAAGCCCTGCAACAAAACATCAGCAGCGGAAAGCAAAATTTCCGGACGCATGGAGCCCTCGTTGTCGGCATGGGTGTCGAGCATGAGCACCAAATGGTCCGGGCGCTCCCCCGCCGTGAGTTCATAGCCCACGAGCGTGTGATCCAAATCCAAGCGCTTGCTCTTTTTTCCGCGCGCGTAGTCGATGCCATTGCCCGCGCGCAGCGTGTCGAGCGCACGACGCACCTCGTCGGCGCTTACGGGCGCCTCGGGATCCAAGTGCAGGTCGATGCGATACGACAGGCGCGTGAGCTGCGCCGTCAACGCCGGCGTGCGCACGTCGATGTACGCCGCCTCGATGGGCGCCAGATCGGCCGGAGACGCCGCAGCCAGGCGCCCAAACGCCTCGTCGAGCGCCACGAACTCGGTCATAAACAGGTCATACCACTCGCAGGTCGACGACGTACCCACCGGTAGCGCCGAAGAGAAGCCCACGCGCATGTGCGGAGAAAAGCCCTGCGTGACGGCATAGGGAAGTCCCGCACGGCGCACGATGCGCTCAATGGTATGGATCACTTCGAGATGGCCCAGGTACTTAAGGCGATCGCGCTTGCCATAGCGAACACGAAGTCTAAAGAGCGAGGGGTTGTCGGTCAGGCGCTCACTCATGCGCGATCACCCATCAATACATTCTTGGCGTGGAGCGTGGGGCAGATCCCGCAGCCGGTGCACGACGTGCGGGTGCAGTCGGGAGTCGTGACGCCCTCGAGCGAGCGACGGTACTCGCGCTCGAGGAAGCCGCGCGTACAGCCAGGGCTCACATGCTCCCACGGCAGGCGCCAATCCAACTCGTAGGGCAGGTGCACGAGCTCATTGAGGTCGATGCCGTTTTTGGCAGCAGCTTCCTTCCAGTTATCGAGCGAGAAATGCTCTACCCAGGCGTCAAAGCGAGAGCCCGAGCGCCAAGCGTCGATGATGACGGGCGTCATGTCACGACCGGCGCGGGACAGTGCGGCCTCGATGAGCGAGGTCTCGGCATCGTGGTAATGAACGCGGACGGCACGGTTGCGAACGCTCGTGATGAGCAGCTTCTGGCGACGCTTGACGTCGTCGTAGTCGAGCTGCGGGCACCACTGGAACGGCGTGGCAGCCTTAGGGATAAAGACCGAAACCGAGATCGACACCGAGATCGAGCCGCGACGAGCCTTGGGCACCACGGAACGACCGAGCTCCAGCACGTGATCGGCCAGATTGGCGATGGCCACGATGTCCTCGTCGCGCTCGCCGGGAAGGCCCATCATAAAGTAGAGCTTCATGCGGTTCCAGCCGGCCTCGAAGGCCGCCTTGGCCGCACGGTCCAGGTCCTCCTCGGTCACGTTCTTGTTAATGATGTCGCGCATGCGCTGGCTGCCGGCCTCGGGCGCGAACGTCAGGCCGCCCTTCTTTTCGCCGGCGACCGACTCGGCCATATCCACGCCAAACGAATCCAAGCGCTGCGACGGAATAGACACGCGAATACCCGTATCCTCCAGGCGACGGTTGAGCCTGCCGAGCACGTCACGAATGCAGGAGTGGTCGGTCGTGGAGAGCGAGGTCAGCGACACCTCGTCATAGCCGGTCTTTTCCAGACCCTGAATCACCGACGAGACGATCTGGTCGGCCGAGCGCTCGCGCACCGGGCGATACGTCATGCCGGCCTGGCAAAAACGACAGCCGCGGGCGCAGCCGCGCAGGATCTCGATAGACAGGCGGTCGTGGACCAGCTGCGCATAGGGTACGCACGACTGCGACAGCGGATTCGTGGCGCCGAAATCCTCGACGACGCGTTTGTAGACCACGGTCGGCGCATCCTTGCCCTCACGCGGCACGGTGTAGCCATGCGGCGAGCAGGGCTCGTCGTGACGAACCTCATAGAGCGACGGCACGTAGTTGCCGGCAATGGATGCAAGCTGCTCAACAATCTGCGCGCGCGGGACTCCTTCGTCGCGCAGGCGGCGATGCTGCTGGCAGGTCTCGAGCAGCGATTCCTCGCCCTCGCCGATGAGGATGGCATCGAAGAAGGCCGCGTACGGCTCAGGGTTGTACACCGAGGGACCGCCGGCGATGATGATGGGGTCGTCTTCGCCTCGGTCGGCCGCTAACAGCGGAATGCCAGCGAGATCGAGTGCCTCGAGGAAGTTCGTCACCGCCATCTCGTGCGGCACATGCAGACCGACGATATCAAACGAAGCGACCGGCGCTGCACCCTCGAGCGAGAGCAGCGGAATGCCCGCCTCGCGCATGGCGTCACCCATATCGGGCCACGGCACATAGCCACGCTCGCAGGAGATGCCCTCGGCCTGGTTAAGGATGTTGTAGAGGATGGCGATGCCCTGGTTGGGCAAACCAACCTCGTACACATCCGGGTAGATCAGGCAGCAACGGTAGTCGGCATCGGGCTTGGAAAGCGTGCCCCACTCGTGATCGATATAGCGGCTCGGCTTTTCGACCTTGGCGAGCAGCGGCTCAATTAAATGAAAGCAGTCTTGATACGGAACGCGCAACGGAAAACCCCTAAGCAGCGAGATCGGATGCGTCTTGATAGGACGCCATAGGACGGGTAGCGCCCGCGACCGTGGTCACCAGATCGCGAACGCGGGAGAACGTGGCAGTGACCACCTCGTTGGCACGGCTGTAGTCGACATCGCGCTCGTAGAGCGAAACAAGCGCACGGCCCATGCCATAGGTGCCCGCGGCAGCAGTGAGCGCCTTAACGGCAAACCCAATATGCGGCGTCTGCTTGACGAGCGCGCGGGTGACCGCGCGGATCACAAGACCGCCGGCAAGCACGCCCGCGACCTCGTAGCCGCGCTCAGGCTTAATGCCGCGTCCAAAGACGGCAGCGAGCTCAAAGAGCATGCCCACCTGCGCCAGCGCCATAACGGGATAATCGGCGCCCGGCAAAAACACCAGCGCACCGGTCGCCATATTGGTGAGCGCGCACGAGGTGATGATACGATTGGCCGCCGCGATGCGCATGAAGGCAAAGTTCGCCGCAAAAGCCGTTTCCTTTTCGGTGCGATCGAGAATCCAGCGGGCAAGCGTCTCGAGCAGATACGTCTTATCGGTTGCCGCCACCACGCCGAGCATGGGCGTGGACTCCTCGATAAACGGCACCTCCACAGCAGACTCGGCAAGCACGCACACGGGCGCGCCGGCGATCACGAGCTCCTGCACGGCACTCTCCAAGCGGTCGGAACCGCACGAGAGCACCAGTACCACATCGGTATCGGTCTTTGGAGCAATTCGCTCCTCCCCCAGACGCTCGACGCGCACAATGCCCGAGGTCGTCTGCGGCACAAAGGCGTCACGCACCGTCTCGGCCAGAAAGCGCGAGGCGGACGAATCCAGATAGACCGAGACGCGCACCGGCGTATCGGAATCCTTCTTAACGGACGCGCCCATCTTAAAAGCGCGGGTCAGCTTATCTACGGGAATTTTCATAGCAAACCCCTCCAGCGGTTACGCGGCGCCCGAACGATGCCGCCATATGGATTGTACGATACCCACCGTCAGCAGCTGAATCATCATCGAAGACGAACCGAAGCTAATAAACGGTAGCGGAATACCGGTAATCGGCATCATGCCAATGCACATGCCGATGTTTTCGAAGGTCTGGAACGCCCACATGCCAACGATGCCCACACACGATAGGCGCAAGAACAGCGACTCACACTTAAAGGCGACGCGAATCGTCGAAAAGATCAGCAGCACGTAGAGGCATAGGAGCAAAAAGGAACCGCAAAAGCCAAAGGTCTCGGACAGGAAGGCGAAGACGAAGTCGGTGTGGAACTCAGGCAGAAAGCCGCCGGCCGACTGCGTCGCATGGCCCAAACCCTTACCAAAGAAGCCACCCGAGCCAACGGCGATAAGCGACTGCTGCAGGTTGTAGGCATCGTCCGAATCGGCATTATCGGGGTCGATAAAGACCGTCAGGCGGTTCATCTGATACTGCTTGATGAGCACATCGTGACCGAGCAACGAATCAAAGACCGAATCGAGCGCCAGGACGAGGGCCACCAGGCCCACGAGCAGGGCCAGGGTCGACAGCACCCATTCGCGGCGCGCACCGCTCATGCAGATGACGATGGCGCCCGAGACCAGCACGACCAGGCCCGAGCCCAGGTCGCCCATGGCGACGACGGCCAAAAACGGGATGGACAGCATGCCGCAGAGCTTAACGTAGTCGCGAACGGTATCGATGCGGCCGTTATACTGCGAGCCAAGCGTGGCGATAAAGAAGATGGTGATGAGCTTGGCAAGCTCAACCGGCTGGAATGTCAAGCCGATACCGGGAATCTTGATCCAGCCCGTCATGCCCAGACCGCCTGTATAGGACAGACCCGGAATCTTGGGTGAGAAGATAACGATCAGGTCGATGACGAGCAACGCTGTCGAGAAATTGGAAATACCGCGCAGGTCGGTACGCCAGACCAGCACCGCCAGCACCGCCCCGATGCCAATTCCCAGAAGATGACGTGAGAACGAAGCATCGGCCTTAAACTGCGAAGCCGACCAGATAATGATGGCACCGTAGGCGACGAGCGCCACTGTAGCCACGAGCACACCGATATGCACCTTTTGGCGAAACGTGCCGCGCGAGGCCGAAAGTTGCTTGTTGACGCGGTCCAGGCTGCTGCGAGAGCCGGTCTTGGTTGAACGGAACAGATCCGCCGGAGAAAAATCCATCGCAACCTCCTATCGAACCGAAGAATCGCCCGAGGCCGAAGAGGTATCGGGCTCGTCATAAATCACGCCGAGCACATCGCGCACGACATGCATCGCGGTATCTGAGCCACCGCCGCCCTGCTCCAGAACAGTAGCGATGACATACTTGGGATCATCGGCCGGCGCATAGGCGCAAAACCACGCGTATTCGTCCTCGCCGCTTTTCTCGCCCGTGCCCGACTTGCCGTATACCTGCGGCGTCAGGGTGCCAAAGTGAGCCGCCAGGGACGTCGATGCCGTGTAAATCACGTCGTGCATGCCGTTGCGAACAAGAGCCAAATCCGAATCGCTGTTGATCTTGGCCTCCAGGCGCTTCTTCTTGCCTTTGCCGTTGTACTTATAGGCATCGCCGTCGCCATCGCGCGACACGGCAGACAAAAACACGTGAGGCACGTACTGCTTACCGCCGTTGGCGAGGCCCATGTAGGCGCATGCCATCTGCAGAGGCGTCACCAGGATGTCGCCCTGGCCGATGGCAATGTTGGTCATATCGCCGGCATTCCACTTGCGGTCCTCGGCAGAGGCGTCGGTAAAGTACGACTCTTTCCACTCGGCATCGGGAATACGGCCCGCGCCCTCACTCGGCAGATCGATACCGCAGGTCTTGCCTAGGCCCCAGCGACGAAAGACCTCCTGCAGGCCCTCGGAATGTTGCTCGTCATAAAAGAAGGCCTTGCCCATGTCGTAGAAGACGGGGTCGCACGAGTTGGCGATACCCGACTGCAGCGTCATGGTGCCGTGTCCAGACGTCAGCCAGCAGCGCTTGCCCCAAGCCTTGCCCAGGCCCGTCCAATAGCCCGTGCAGTTGGTTGTCTGCGTTGAAGTGTAGGTTCCAAACTCAAGACCGGCCAGTGCCGAGAGCGGCTTGATGGTCGAGGCCGACATGTACTGTCCGCTAATGGCGCGGTTGAGCAGCGGGTGCGAACCCTTGTCATCATTGAGCTCGGTCCACACGTCATTTGAGACGCCGCCGATAAAGACGGACGGATCGAACTTGGGCTCGCTCGCCATGCCCAGGATCTCGCCATTGTTGGGATCGAGACACACCACAGCGCCGTTGCCGGCATTGCTGTAGCCAGTGGTCTTGGCAAGCTCGATGGCGCTCGCCAGCGCCGTCTCACAGGCCTGTTGGATCTTAAGGTCGAGCGTGAGCTTAATGTCGGAGCCGGCCTTGGCGGGCACGGCGCCGGCCTGACCGGTCACATTGCCCGAAGCATCGACCTTGACGGTCTGCTCGCCACGAATACCCTGCAGCAGGTTTTCGTAGTAGCTCTCAACACCCGCCTGGCCCACGATATCGCCCGACTGGTACGTAATCTTGCCAGCAGAAGCATCATCATCGCCAGAGGTTTTCTTATTCTGGGCATCGAGCTGCTCGGAGGTAATGGTGCCGGTATATCCCAAGATATGGCATGCCGTCTCGCCATATGGATACTGGCGCTCGGTACGCTCGGCAATCTTGACGCCCGGGAACTCACCGGCGTGCTCCTGAATATAGGCAACCGTGGAGCGACGGACGTCCGTCGCGATGGTATGCAGGCTCTGGGCGCCCTCGGAATTGTCCTGAATATTGCGCAGAACCGCCACGTAGGGCATACCGAGCACGTTGGCAAGATGACGAACCAAAACCTCATCCTCGGCAAGGTCGCGGTAGGCCACGACAGCAAGTGAGGGACGGTTCTGGACAAGCGCCACGCCATTGCGGTCGAGGATGCGACCGCGCACAGCGGGTGTGGTAACGGTGCGCGTCTGATTGCTATTAGCCTGCTTTTCGTAATAGTCCGACGAGACCATCTGCATGCCCCACAGCTTGACGGCAAGCGCCGCGAACATCGCGCCCACACCCGTGGTGAGGATGGAGAAGCGGCCCTTAAAGGCGGTCGCCGCGGTATTGCCCTCGCCCTCGGTGGCGCGCGGGGCCGTTCCATGCTGCGTATCGTAGGTAAAACGAGAATCGCCGCGACGCATGATGACCAGTGCGACCACGATGGCCACAACCAGCACGATACCGGCGATAATAACCGTCATCTGGGAAGACATCTACGAGCCTCCCCTATTTGAGCTTACGGGTCTTGGGCTTAAAGCGCATGCCCGTCTGGCGTCCGCCACGTGCGGAGAATCCATAACCGGACTGCGGCACGACGCCGGACATCAAAAACGGAATGGCAACCAGACCCGTCAGGATCGAAGACGGCAGCGCATGGCCGAAGATCGCCACGACAAAGCTCGTCTCCAAACCCATAAACAGCAAGATGATGCTGTAGATCACATTAATGACGAACGCGAAGGCGCCCACAGTGATGCCGCGCGCACTCGGGGTACCGCCCGTCTGACCGGCAGCGCTATGCACCAGGGCAAAAGAACCCACGGTCAGCAGGAGCGACATAACGCCCACCGGCACGGCAGCGGAAAGGTCATAGAACAAGCCGCTGCAAAAACCGCACACGACGGCACGGGTCGGGTCGCCCGAGAACACGCTTAGGCACACCAGGATAATCATAAAGTTGACGCGACCGCCCGCAATGGAGATCTGCGGTGCCAGGCCTGCCTGCAGCAGCACGCACACAATGGCGGCGATTACAAACGTGCGGGAGCTCATCCCCTGCTCGTGTAGATCCATGGACATGCCCCCTATTCGCTCGAGCCGGAATCGGTCGTCTCGGACGTGTCGGAACTGTCATCCGGGCTCTCGTCCTTCGTCTTGGTCGCAGCATCGCGCGACGTTCCCTGCGGCGTGCTGTTGGCCGTGTTCACGTCCTCATCCGAGGCCGACTGTTCGTCGGTCAGCGAGGTAATGACCAGCACTTCCTCGTTGTTCTCGGCCGTGGTCTGAGCGCGCACCACAATGGTGTAGTACACGTCGTTTGCCGATTTCTCAACCGACGAGACGGTGCCGAGCGGAAGGCCCTTGGGGAACACACCGCCAATGCCCGAGGTCACGATGATGTCGCCAACCTTAACGTCGGAGTCGACGCTCACGTACTCAAGACGCAGCGTGCCGTCAGCCTGACCCTGCAGCATGCCCTGGGCGCGCGTGTCCTGCACCATAGCGGACACGCCCGAGTTCTCGTCGCCAATCAGGCGCACGGTGGACGTCTTGGCCGAGACCTCAATAATCTGGCCTATGACACCGGCAGAACTCGTCACAGGCATGTTGATGGTAAGACCGTCGGCAGAACCCTTATCGATGGTGACGGTCGAGGTCCAGGCATCGCCGGAGGCACCAACGATACGAGCAGCGGTCGATTTGAGGTTATAGGTCGACTGCAGGCCGACCAGACCCTCCAGTCGCTCGGCGGTCTTTTGAGCCTCGGATAGCTCGGCGACCTTAGAGGTCAGTTCCTCGTTTTGCTTCTTAAGCTCGTCAAGCGTGTCCTGCGACGCCGTAAGGTTAGAGAACACGTTGCCGATCGCATTGAAGGGAGCCGCCACAGCCGAGCCCACAAAACGCACCGGCGAGGTAATCGTCGTCACGCCCGAACGCACGGCATGAATCGGCCCCGTCTCGCCCTCACGAATATAAAACGTGAGCAGCAACACCGAAATCAGGCTGAAAACAATCAACGGGCGCATACCCGTTGATTGTCGCTTGGTATTCAGATTTGTGGAGAAACCCGAAGATCGTGCCAAATGGAATCCACCTTTTGGAAATTAAGCATTGGTCTGGACGAAGCCGCCATCAAACGCATTGGCCTCGAGCACGCGGGCACAGCCGTTAACAACGTTATCGAGCGCCGTGGGGCTGACGTTGACCGAAACGCCGGTCTCATCGCGCAGGCGCACGTCGAGACCACGCAGCAGCGCGCCGCCACCGGTCAGCAAAATGCCGTAGTACATAAGGTCCGAGGCAAGATCGGGAGGCGTAGCGTCGAGTGCGTCCTTGACGGCCTTGGCCATCTCGTCGAGCGGCTTGTTGAGCGCGCGACGAATCTCCTCGCTCTCGATGCGCACGGTCTTGGGCAGACCGGTGATCACGTCGCGGCCGTTGACCTCGACGTCGAGTTCGTCCTTAAGCGGCACGGCGGAGCCGACCTTGATCTTGATGTCCTCTGCCGTACGCTCGCCGATGGCCAGGTTGTAGGCATCGCGAACGTGCGTGAGGATGGCCTGATCGAACTCGTCGCCGGCAATACGGATGGACTGCGAGACGACGATGCCGCCCATAGCGATAACGGCAACCTCGGTGGTACCGCCGCCGATGTCGATGACCATGGAGCCGGTGGGTTCCTCGACGGGCAGGTCGGCGCCGATAGCAGCTGCCATAGGCTCTTCGATCAGATAGGCCTGGCGGGCACCGGCCTGGATCGTGGCCTCAAAGACAGCGCGCTTCTCGACCGACGTGACACCGGAGGGAACGCAGACGACAACACGCGGACGCGGAGTCCACGGATAGCGCTTCTCGGACGCCTTGTCGATAAAGTAGCGAAGCATGGCCTCGGTAACATCGAAGTCGGCGATGACGCCGTCCTTCAGGGGACGAACGGCCACGATGTTGCCGGGCGTACGGCCGAGCATGCGCTTTGCCTCGATACCGACCGCCAGGATGCGCTCGTCGTTCTTGTCGATGGCAACAACAGAGGGCTCGCGAATAACGATGCCCTTGCCGCGCACGGAGACAAGCGTATTTGCGGTGCCGAGGTCGATGGCAAGATCGCCCGCATAGCTACCGAAGAACATATCCATCAAAGAAAACAACGCAACTCCTGATGTGTTGGATGATTGCTGGAAAACTACTAGCTCATCATACTAGCGCAAGCCCGGCACCTCACTTGCGGTGAAGCGCCGGGCAAAGCTAAATCCCATAAGGTCACTACTGGTTGTCAGCAGCCGAGAAATCCATATCGAGCGAAGAAACGGCCCAGCCGATATGGTTGTCGGAGCGCACGAATTTGACGGTGTACTCCTGCTCGCCGCCCTTGGACAGCGATGCCTTCACCTTGGCGGTCGTCTCGGTCATGGACTGATCCATGCCCTCGACGGACACGGTGGCACCCTGCGGAATCGAGGAGATGATCATCGACTTAGCGTCCTCGGACAGGCTCGAGGCCAGGCAAGACTCGGCCTTTGCGGTGTCACCGTCGCCGGCAGCCTGGAACAGATCGGTAACGACAGACTCCTGAGACGGGAAGCCAAAGCCGCGCGTGTAGGCAAAGCCCAGACCGCCCGCGGCGATCAAAATGAGCAGAAGCAGCACGATGAAGACTTTGAGACCCGTGTGGCGATGGCGACGACGGACCTTGGCCTGCTTACGATCCTGACGGTCCTGCTGGACCATCTCGGACTCGGACAGCGTAAAGAAGCCGGTGTCCGAGGGATCGGGCATAAACTGACCGGTCGCGCCCGTAGGATCGAGAGGATCGACGGCAGGAGCGTCCATCGCGGGCGCCGGAGCCGTGGCCATAGCCGTCTGGGCAGACAGCGCGGCAAGCGAATCGTGCACGCGGGCAAGCTCATCGGCCTGCTCAGAGGTGAGCTGGTAGATGCCATCGGCAGTAGCGGCGTTAAAGGCGTCGAGTGCGTCGGAGGGACGGCCGGCGGCAGAAAGCGCCTGACCCATGCCGGCGTTAAGCGCACGCGTGTCGTCACGGGGGCCGGCAAAGTCGATAGCCGTGCGGTAGGTCTCCACGGCATCCGCCGGACGGCCGAGCTTAATGAAGCAACGACCGAGCTCGCCGAGTGCGGCGGCAGGAGCCGGATTGGCGCCGTCGATGGCGGCCTGACGGAAGGCAGTACCCGCGTTGGCATAGTCGCCCGACTGGAACAGCGCATTGCCCAGGCCCAGATAGGCCTTGAATGGCGTGGCATAGGAAGCATCCTGCGTAGCAGCAGAGAACGCCTGAGCGGCCGTCGTGTAGTCGCCCACGGCGGCGAGCGCCTTGCCGCGGTTGGTGAGCAGCGCGCCGCGCTTGCCGTAGGTGCCGTCGTTGAGGGCGGCAGCATAGGCCTCGGCGGCCTCGGCATACATGCCCAGGTGCATCAAGGCGTTGCCACGAAGGTGATCGGCCTCGCCCATAATCTCATCGGGAGTCTTTGCCGCCCCAAGCATCTGGGCTGCAGCGGAAAAATCACCCGCGCGGTAAGCGGCGCGGCCCTGTTGGATCAGCTGGCTATTCAAGGAAATCCCCTTTACTCGTGAACGATCTCGACATGGACGATCTCGTCGCCGGCACGCAGCTGCGAAATCACATCGAGACCCTCAACCGTGGTACCAAAGACGGTGTAACCGGAATCGAGGTTATGCTGGGCACCCAGGCAGAAGTAGAACTGCGAACCTGCGGAATCGGGGTCCATGGAGCGTGCCATGGCAAGGGCGCCATCGACATGGCTGTTGCGCGGATTGGTGGCAAACTCGCCCTTGATGCAGTAGCCGGGGCCACCGGTACCGGGCATGCCGTCGGGGCCCTCAAGACCGGCAGCGACGTCGGCGCCGGACATGTCGCGGGTATTGGGGTCGCCGCCCTGGATGACAAAACCGGGCACATAGCGATGGAACTTAAGTCCATCGTAGAAACCCATCGTGGAAAGCTCGCAGAAGTTCGCGACATGAATGGGAGCGCCCTCGCCGTCAAACTTGACCTTGATGGTACCCTTCGACGTCTCGATTACGGCGCACTCGTCGCCGGCAAGCTGATACTCGGGCGTGTAGAGCTCTTTCTTAAAACCAAACATGTGGTTCCTTCCTCGTGCGTTTAAAGCATATTTGTACGAATTGTAGCAATAAGCACAGGCTTACATCAATTGCGCACGTAGGTTATGCCGACTATGGCGAACTAATTTTAGGAACGCTGCTGCGGCTTCCAGGAACCCACATTGGCGTCGTACTGGTTCAGCGCGCTGTTGCCGCCCTGCGCGATGGGAGCCAGGATCTCGCTTTGGTGGGAACTCATCGACTCGCCATCGGGAATGGCCAGCGAGATGTCCCAACTCTGGCAGATCACGTCGACACGCTCGTACATCCACTCGGCAAGCTGCTTTAAGTGGGCGATGTCATCCGCATAGACCGTATCGTCCTGGTACTTAAGGTTGTTGAGCTCATCTTGCGTCTTTTTGATCTGGTCGCGCAGGGCGTAGGCACTCTGCGACAGCTCCTGACGGGTGGACAGCGGCGTTCGGAGATAACCGTTGTTAAAGGAATCGATGACCTCGCCGATCTGGTCCTCGTCGCCGTAGGACACGATGGTCTGATACAGACCGTCGAGCCTGGTATAGAGCTGATCATCGGTCAGCACGGTTTCTTCCTGGACCACCTCGGCAGAATCGTCCTGCTTGGTATCGTCCTCAGTCGCCTCGCCCTTTTGGCGCGTGGGGAAGGTCGTCTGCGCGGCTTGGCCAAACTGGTCATAGAGGCCAGGCATGACACCCATGGGATCGGTCGTCACGAACCAATAGGCACCACCGCACACAAAGGCAAGGATCGCGATGACGATGAGCGGCTTAGGGATATGACGCTTGTGCTTGTGATAAGCGTCCTCGTCGGGATGCACCTTGCGCTTGGGTTTTTGAGGATCGTCATGCAGGGAAACGGGCGTGGGAATATCGACCTTGGGGATACCGAAATCCTTATCGAAAGCCGGCAGCACGCAGGTCTCGTTAGGATCAGCGGCATCCGAAAGCACCGCAGCGGCAGAGGCCGGCGCATGCGGCACCTCGGTATCGATCTGCTCTTGCGTTAGGCGCGGAAAGCCCGCCGTGCGGCCCGCTGCCAGGTCGGATGCGGCCGCGTCCTCGGAGAGGATACCCGGAGCGGGGCGTCCGCATTTGGGGCACGTGCGATCATGCGGAGAAAGACGGGCACCGCAGCCCTCACAGAACACGAACTCGGTGTGCTCCGGACCATCGCCCGGACCCACATAGGCGTTGCAGTAGGGGCAGAACGAGGCGCCGTCCTCGATAGTCTTAAGGCAATGCGGGCAGATCACGGCATCCTCTTTTCGAAGCAATTCAAACAATCGAGGTTAGAGCATAACATCGCCACGGCCCCACAGGAGCAAGGCACCAATTCAACATCGCCAGGGCGCGTAGTTATTTCTTCTTTTTGCTTGGCATCGAGACTTTGATGCCTTGGGCGGACTTGGTCACGCGGGAGCGCTTGACTCCGGTACTCTTCTTTTTCTTGGGCTGGGCCTGGGCCACGCCCTCGAGTGCGCGGGCCTCGGCCTCACGAACGGTGCGAGCTTCGCGGCGCTGCGCCATGTCGGCGGCGACGCGCTTGGCAAAACGCTCGGCCGTCGAACCCGTCGAGCTCACCTTGCCGCCACCGCGACCCAAGCGGACGCGCACACCGCGGCCAAAACCAGTTGCGGCATGACGACGACGCGGCTTGAGCGAATCCATCATCGTGGCGAGCTTAAAGAACACCGAGCAAGTGATGACCACGATGACAGCCAAGATAACCATCTGGCCCATCGACAGGTTGGCAATAGACAGCAGCTTCGGGAATCCGATAACGCCCGTCAGGATGCCGGCAACTACAAACACAAAGAGCGCCACACGTAAGGGCGTGAGGGGCTGCGAGATACGCCAGATCAGGCTGACACTCGCCGCGCACGACGTAAGTAGGCACATCGTAGACAGCGTGAGCTGGTTAAAGCCGAACACGCGCGCCACAAAGATATCGAGCGCCGCGGCCAAAATGACCGCAAGCGACGCCGGCAGTGCCCGCTTGAGCACGTTCGTCAGGAACGACCCCTTCACGCGAGCATTGTTGGGCTCCAGGCCCAACACAAAGCCCGGCGCGCCAATGCAGAAGAAGTTGATGAGCGTCATCTGAATCGGCTCGAAAGGGTACGGCGGCAGTGCGATGCACAGCGCCGCCAGGCCCATCGAGAACAGCGTCTTGGTCAAGAACAGCGAAGCCGAACGCTGCAGGTTGTTGATGGAGCGACGGCCCTCGGCCACCACGGCGGGCATCGAGGCAAAGTCGTTGTCGACGAGCACGATCTCGGCCACGTTGCGCGCGGCATCGGAGCCGGCCGCCATGGCGACGGAGCAGTCGGCCTCCTTGAGCGCCAGCACGTCGTTGACGCCGTCGCCCGTCATGGCCACGGTGTGCTCGCGGCGCTTGAGTGCCTGCACGAGCTCGCGCTTCTGCTGCGGGGTCACACGACCAAAAACATGGTAGCGGTCCACTGCGGCATCGAGCTTGGCCGGCGTATCGAGCGTCGTGGCGTCCACATAAGCGTCCGCCCCCGGCACGCCCACCACGCGCGCGATCGACGACACCGTACGCGGGTCGTCGCCACTGATCACGTTAAGGGTCACGCCCTGCTCGTTAAAGTAGCCGATGGTCTCGGCCGCCGAGGTACGAATCTCGTCGCGGATGGTCACAAAGCCCACGGGCTCGGCCTCGCCCACCATATCGCCATCGGGCGTAAAGCCGTCCACGCGCGCCACCACGAGCACGCGGCAGGTATCGGCAAGCTCGGCGACACGGTTCTCGACCTGGGCAAACGCACGATCAGAGAGCACAAACTGCGCCGCACCCATCACATAGGAGCCCTGCGCAAACGAGGCACCACTCCACTTTTTGGAGGACGAGAACGGAATGACCGACAGCGGCTCAGACACCTCGACCGGGCGATCGGCGTAATAGTTGAGCAGCGCCTGGCAGGTCTCGTTGGCATCGGCCGAGGTCGCACGCGCCACGTTAGCCAGCGCAAAATCGAGCACCGTGGTATCGACGGGAACGGCGGCGTCGCTCTCCCCCACACCCATACCCTCGACCGGTAGCGGATAGGTACCCTCGACCTCCATGCGACCCGACGTGATGGTGCCCGTCTTGTCCAGGCACAGCACGTCGACGCGAGCGAGCGTCTCGATGCAGTAAAGCTGCTGCGCCAGCACCTTGCGGCGGGCCAGGCGCACCGTGGCGATGGCGAGCACCGACGAGGTCAGCAGCACCAGGCCTTGCGGGATCATGCCCAGCAGGGCGCCCACCGTGGACAGCAGCGCCGACGAAGGCACATGACCAGCCAACAGCTCGGAGAAGCACCACGAAAGCGCGCTATCGCCCGGGGTTCCCGCGCCATCCCACAGCTCGCTCACACTCGAGGCAAACAACGCCAAACCGAGCGGGATCATGATGATGCTCGCAAAGCGCACGATGGCGTTGAGCGCGTTCATGATCTCGGAATTGACCTTTTTGACGTACTTGGCCTCGTTATTAATTTTGGCCACGTAGTTGTCGGCGCCGACATGGATCACGCGGGCGCGCAGCAGGCCCGAGTCGATAAAGCTGCCGCTCATGAGCTCGGAACCTGGCTGTTTCTTGATAAGGTCGCTCTCGCCCGTCAGCAGGCTCTCGTTCACGAGCGCCTCGCCCGAAACCACCACGGCGTCGGCGGGAATCTGGTCGCCGCGCCCCAGGCGAATGATGTCATCGAGCACGATCTGGTCCAGGTCGAGCTCCACCTCGGCGCCGTCGCGCACCGCGATGGCCTTCTTGGAGGTCAGCAGCGTGAGCTTATCGACCATCTTCTTGGAACGCATGGACTGGATGACGCCAATAGCGGTATTGAGAAACACCACGAACAGGAACGTCAGATTCTTAAACGAACCGGTCAAAATGACCAGGAACGCCAAGATCACGTTGATCAAATTGAACAGCGTGCAGAGGTTCTCGATGATGAGCTCTTTGACCGACTTGGTCTTGAGCTCCATGTTGCGGTTGATCTTACCGGCGGCGATGCGCTCCTCGACCTCGGCGGTTGAGAGTCCGCGCTCGATATCCGTTGCTGCCATACCACGTCCCATCACGTCGCGTCGGTATAAGAAAAACCGCCCGGACCATGCGAGGTTCGGACGGTCTTACGTTCGATGGTGCCCCATGTTGGATTCGAACCAACGGCCTTCTGCTCCGGAGGCAGACGCTCTAATCCCCTGAGCTAATAGGGCCAACGTTTGGCATTATACCCAAGTGCACCACGGGCTATCAAAATAAAAGAAAAAGCTTTGCAATTACGTGGGAGACGCGGCGCAACGGCCCACTTTAGAAGGCAAAAGCGAGTCAGATAGTATAAACTCTCATGCACCATATATACACGGCTCGCGATGCGGGCCGTTTTTGCAAGGGTTATCCATCGAGGTGAGAGGCACACCATGATTGCTATTTTAAAGCAGAGCGCCAGCGACGAGGCCGTCAGCCATATCGTCAGCTGGATTGAGAAAAAGGGCCTGAAGACCGACGTCTCGCGCGGCGAGAACGAGACGATCATCGGCCTGGTGGGCGATACGACCAAGATCGACCCGTTCCTGCTCGAGTCCATGGACGTCGTCGAGCGCGTGCAGCGCGTCTCCGAGCCGTTCAAGCGCGCCAACCGCAAGTTCCACCCCGAGGACTCCGTCATCGACTGCGGCCACGGCGTCAAGATCGGCGGCGACCAGTTCCAGGTCATCGCCGGCCCGTGCTCCGTCGAGGGCGAGAACCTCATCCGCATCGCCCGCCGCGTAAAGGCCGCCGGCGCCACGATGCTGCGCGGTGGCGCCTACAAGCCCCGCACCTCCCCGTACGCCTACCAGGGCATGGGCCCCGCCGGCCTGGACCTGCTGTGCGAGGCATCGGCCGAGCTCGACATGCCGATTGTCACCGAGATCATGGACCCGCGCGACGTGCAGGTCTTCCTGGACAAGAAGATCGATGTCATGCAGATCGGCGCCCGCAACGCCCAGAACTTCCCCCTGCTCAAGGAGGTCGGCAAGACCAAGACCCCGATCCTGCTCAAGCGCGGTATGTCCGGCACCGTCGACGAGCTGCTCATGGCAGCCGAGTACATCATGAGCGAGGGCAACGACAACGTCATCCTGTGCGAGCGCGGCATCCGCACCTTCGAGACCCGCACCCGCAACACCTTCGACCTCAACGCCGTGCCGGTGCTGCACCACCTGTCGCACCTGCCCGTCGTCGCCGACCCCAGCCACGCCACCGGTTACACCCGCTATGTTGAGCCCATGGCGCTCGCCGCGACCGCCTGCGGCGCCAACGGTCTGGAGATCGAGGTCCACGACGACCCGAGCCACGCTTGGTCCGACGGTGCTCAGGCCCTCACCCCCGACCAGTTCGACGACACCATGCGCCGCATCCGCGCCATCCGCGAGGTTGTCTGCCAAGAGACCGTTCAGGAGTAGCCCATGGGTACGGTGAGAAACGCCCGCGTTAACCAGGGTGGCCCCAAGTGCGCCGGCATCGTGGGCCTGGGCCTCATCGGCGGCAGCTTTGCCCGCGGTTATGCGCAGGCGGGCGTCCGCGTGCTGGCCTGGGACCCCGACGACGACGTCATGACGGCCGCCAGCATGGGCACCGTTGCCGGCGAGCTCAACGACGAGACGCTCGGCGAATGCGACATCATCGTCCTGGCATGCTACCCCGAGGCCTGCATCGAGTGGCTCGAGGCGCACGCCCAGGCACTCGCCGACGCCACCGACACCGAGGCCATCATGGGCCCCGTGGTGATCGACACCGTGGGCGTCAAGGGCATCGTGTGCGAGCGCGCCTTTAAGCTTGCCCGCGAGCACGGTTTTTACTTTGTGGGCGCGCATCCCATGGCGGGCACGCAGTTCTCGGGCTACGCGCACTCCCGCGCCGACCTGTTCCAGGGCGCACCGCTCGTGCTCGTACCGCCCGCAGTGGACGACGCACTTAAGCTGGAGCTTTTGGGCCAGGTGCGCGAGATGGTACGCCCCTTGGGCTTTGGCAAGTTCAGCGTAACGAGCGCTGCCGAGCACGACCGCGTCATCGCCTTTACGAGCCAGCTCGCGCACGTCGTCTCCAACGCCTATGTTAAGAGCCCGACCGCTCAGGTCCACCACGGCTTTTCGGCCGGCAGCTACCGCGACCTCACCCGCGTGGCGCATCTCAATCCGCAGATGTGGTCCGAGCTCATGATCGACGACGCCGATGCGCTCGCCTTCGAGATTGACCATCTGATCGAATCGCTCGGCGCCTACAGCCGCGCCCTTAAAGACCGCGACCAGCGCTACCTGGAGAATCTCCTTGCCGAGGGCGACCGCATCAAGCGTGCGCTCGACGACGAGGCCTCCCACTAGACCACCTATCACGCCAGGTCGAAAGGACCGAAGCTTATGGCGATTACCATCGATATCGACACCGCACGCCCCTACCAGGTGCATGTGGGCACGTTTTTGCTGGAGCAGGCAGGCCCGCTCGTCCGCGCCACCGCCGGCGGCACCCGCGCCGTCATCGTGACGGACACCAACGTAGGCCCCCTCTACCAGATGCCCGTTAAGCAGAGCCTCGAATCCGCAGGCTACGAGGTGAGCATCTGCACCTTCGAGGCCGGTGAGGCCCATAAGCGCGCCGAGACCTACATTGCCATTTTGGAGTTTGTGGCCGAGCACGAGCTTTCGCGCTCCGACGTGATCGTGGCGCTCGGCGGCGGCGTCGTGGGCGACGTGGCGGGCTTTGTGGCCGCCACCTACATGCGCGGCTGCAAGTTTGTGCAGATTCCCACAAGCCTGCTCGCCATGGTGGATTCGTCGGTCGGCGGCAAGACGGCCATCGACCTGGCAGCTGGCAAGAACCTGGCCGGTGCCTTTTGGCAGCCGAGCGTGGTCATCGCCGATGTGGGGTGCCTGGCAACCCTCACGCCCGAGCAGTTCGCCGACGGCTGCGGAGAGGTCGTCAAGCACGCCGTCATCGCCGACCCCGAGCTCTTCGCCGAGCTGGAGAAGACCCCGCTCACGCTTGAGCTGCTGAACCGCGACGTGGCCCGTGTGGCGCTCATCATCGCCCGCAATATCGACATCAAGCGCGCCGTGGTCGTTGCCGACGAGCGCGAAACCAATCAGCGCAAGCTCCTCAACTTTGGACACAGCGCCGGACACGCCGTCGAGGCCTGCGAGCACTTTGAGCTCGGACACGGCAACTGCGTGTCAATCGGCATGGGTATCATCACGCGCGCCGCAGCCCTGCACGGCATTTGCGACGCAGAGCTGCCCGATCGTATTGAGGAGCTCTGCGCCCGCCACGGCCTCAAGACCCGCTGCGACCTAGATGCCGATGCCGTCTTTGCCGAGGCGCTCCACGACAAAAAGCGCGCGGGCGACACCATCGACCTGGTAATTCCGCACGGAATTGGCCGCTGCAGCATCGACCGCACGCCGCTTTCCACCTTCCACGATTTGATTGCCGAGGGCCTCGGCCAGAAGGGAGACGCTTCCGCATGTTAGCCCGCATTACCCCGTCCCCGCTCAAGGGCACCGTTCCCGCCATCGCGTCCAAGTCGATGGCGCATCGCCTGATCATCTGCGCTGCGCTTGCCAACGGCGAGACGCACGTTACCTGCAACACCACCTGCGCCGACATCGAGGCCACGGTGCGTTGCCTCACGGCGCTCGGCGCCCGCATCGAGACCGCAGAGGACGGCTTCCGGGTCCACCCCACCATGAAGAGCATTGAGTTTGGCCTGCTCAAAGCCCTTGCCGGCGGCACGCTCGACTGCGGCGAGAGCGGCTCAACGCTCCGCTTTATGCTGCCCGTCGCCTGCGCGCTGGGGGCAGAGGCAACCTTTGTGGGCCAGGGCCGTCTGGGCGCCCGCCCGCTCTCCCCGCTCTCCGATGAGATCATTGCCGCCGGCTGCGACCTGCAGGGTCTGGGCGGTTTTCCGCTCAAGACGAGCGGACGCATGCGCCCGGGCACCTTTGTGCTGCCGGGCAACGTGAGCTCGCAGTACATCTCGGGCCTGCTGTTGGCAGCCCCGCTGCTCGCCCAGCCCTCCTGCGTGCAGGTGACCGGCCTCATTGAGAGCCGCCCCTACATCAACCTGACGATCCAGGCCATGAAGGCCTTTGGCGTCGAGGTCAACGTCGAGCGTATTCCGGCCAAGGACGGCCAGCCCGAGGTCACGAACTTCCGCGTGAACAGCGGCTCGTACCGCACGCCCGGCAGCGTAGCCGTCGAGGGCGACTGGTCCAACGCCGCCTTTTGGCTGTGCGCCGGCGCCATCGGCAGCGACCCCATCACCGTCGAGGGCGTGTCGCTGAGTTCCGCACAGGGCGACCGCAACGTGCTCGCCGCGCTCTCGCGCTTTGGCGCCCGCATCGTGCGCTCCACCAACGCCGTCACCGTCCAGTCCGACAAGCTCGCCGGCTTTGAGATGAGCGCGCACGACATTCCGGACCTGGTGCCCGTCATCTCGGCCGTGGCATCGCTGGCTCAGGGCCGCACGTTCATCCGTGACTGTGCACGCCTACGCATCAAGGAATCTGACCGTCTGGCCACCACCACCCGCGAGCTCACCGCGCTGGGCGCGCAGGTGCGCATCGCCGGTGACGACCTCATCATCAAGGGTGTCGATGCCTTCAGCGGCGGCGAGGTCGATTCGCACAACGACCACCGCATCGCCATGATGGCCGCCATCGCCGCGAGCCGTGCCACCGGCGAGGTCGTGATCCACGGCGCCGAGGCCGTCAACAAGTCCTATCCCGATTTCTTCGACCACTACCGCCTGCTGGGCGGCAAGGTCACACTCGAGGAGGAATAGCATGTCCTCGACCTTTGGCAACGTCTTGCACTTAAGCATCTTCGGCCAGTCGCACTCTCCCGCCATCGGCTGCTCGCTCGATGGCATCCCGGCGGGCATCGCCGTGGACCAGGAGAAGCTGCAGGCCTTCCTCAACCGTCGCGCCCCCGGTCGCGACGAGACCGCGACCAAACGCCGCGAGGCCGACGCCGCCCACATCATCGCCGGTATTGTCGATGGACATACCACCGGAGCGCCCATTGCAGCGATTATCGAGAACACCAACACGCGCTCCAAGGATTACTCCGAGCTGCGCCGCAAGCCCCGCCCCGGGCACGCAGACTTTCCGGCGCGTGTGAAGTACCACAACATGCACGACGTCGCCGGCGGCGGGCACTTCTCCGGCCGTCTGACGGCCCCTCTATGCATCGCCGGCGGGATCGCGCTGCAGGCGCTCGAGGCCCGCGGCATTCAGGTCATGGCGCACGTCGCGCAGATCGGCGGCATCTCCGACCTGCCG
>UQHO01000005.1 GCA_900540995.1 uncultured Collinsella sp.
CGGCCAGGTGTTTTTTTTCTCCCGTCTATTGTACCCCCCTGCCAATAAGGGACAGGTTTATCTTGGCAGGTTTTATCTGGGAAAATGCAGCGCCCCTGTTGCCACCTGCCAAAATAAACCTGTCCCATATTGGCAGGTGCGCTAGTATAGGGAACAACAGATTCGATGCGGGAGTGCCGGCGGTGCAAACCACAAGGCTGAGAGGGCATAGGGCCCAATCCTTTGAACCTGTCAGTTAATGCTGGCGTAGGGAGCATGCCGCCTTTACAGGGGCGCTGTCTATGCACAGCGCCCCTTTTCTATGCCAAGGAGGCATGTGCAGTGATTGATTCGGAACAGCTTAAGCAACATATGGTCAAGGCCGTAGAGGAGATTCGAGCCACCAATCCGATGGCCGGCTCCATCACCAACACGGTGACGATCGACTTTGTCGCCAACGCGCAGCTCGCCGTGGGCGGTTCGGCCGCCATGGTCTATCTGCCCGACGAGGGCGAGGCGCTCGTTGCCGGCGGCGCCGCCATCTATCTCAACATGGGCACGCTCTTCCCCATCTACGAGCAGACGATTCCCCGCGCGGCCAAGGCGGCACACGACGCCGGCAAGCCCTGGGTGCTCGATCCGGTGGGTCTGGGCATCGGTAGCCTGCGCACCAAACTGGTAAGCGTGCTCAAGCAGTACAAGCCCACCATCGTGCGCGGCAACGCCTCCGAGATCATCGCGCTCGCCGGCCTGTGGGGCCTTGAGGGCGAGGCGGCCGATCTGAGCCGCGTACGTGGTGTCGATACCACCGACACGGTCGACGCCGCCCGCGATGCCGCCGTGGCGCTCGCTCGCTACACCGGCGGCGCCGTTGTGGTCTCGGGCGAAGTCGACCTGATTACCGACGGCACGACCGTGGCCAAATCCCACGGCGGCAGCCCGCTCATGTCCAAGATCACCGGCTGCGGTTGCTCGCAGGGCGGCGTGCTGGCCGTGTACGCCTGTGCTACCGATCCGTTTACGGCAGCAGTCTGCGGCACCGCCGTCTACAACGTTGCCGGCACGCGTGCCGCCGCCGTCGCCGATGCCCCGGCAAGCTTTAAGGTCGCCTTTATCGACGAGCTCTACCGCGCAACCGCCCAGGATATTGCCGACAACCGACTCGAGCTCGAGGAGGCATAAGCCATGTCCGAACCCGCAACCAATGCCGGCATGAACACGCTCGTCGCCGTGGCCATCGCCCCATGCGGCACCGGCGACGAGCTGTCCGCCGAGGTCGCCGAGGTCGTGCGCGTCATTCGCGAGAGCGGCCTTCCCAACCGCACCACCTCGATGTTCACCGAGATCGAGGGCGACTGGGACGAGGTCATGCAGGTCGTGCGCGACGCGACCTTTGTGTTGGCGAGCAAGGGCATCCGCACCGAAGTCGTGCTCAAAGCCGATATTCGACCCGGATTTACCGACACCATGACCGGCAAACTCAAGCGCATGGAAGCGCAGATCAAAAAGCAGGAGGAAGCACGATGAGCATCCGCGACAACCTTGATATCTCGGCCTATCTGGTACTCGGCCCCGAAAACACCCTCGGACGCCCCGTGGGCGATGTGGTGGCCCAGGCACTCGACGCCGGCTTTACCTGCATCCAGGTGCGCTCCAAGGTGGCAAGTGCCCGCGAGATCATCGCGCTGACCGGCGACGCCGCGCAGGCAATCGCACAGGCCGGCAAGACCGGTCAGGTCGCCCTGTTAATCGATGACCGTCTGGACTGTGTGCTTGCCGCGCGCGAGCAGGGCATTGCCGTCGATGGCGTGCACGTAGGCCAGAGCGACATTCCCGTCGAGGTCTGCCGCAAGCTGCTGGGCCCCGACGCCATCGTGGGCCTTTCGGCCCGTTGCGAGGAGATGCTCGAGTACGTCAAGACCGCCGACATGAGCCTGGTCGACTACCTGGGCATCGGCCCGCTCCACGAGACCGAGACCAAGCGCGACTGCGGACGCGCGGCCGACGGCTCTATCATCACCAAGAGCTTTGAGGACCTTGCCGCACTCCACGCGGCAAGCCCCGTGCCCATCGTGGTGGGCGGCGGCGTTAAGACGGCCGACTTGCCGCAGCTTAAGGCCACCGGCGTCGACGGCTTCTTTGTGGTAAGCGCCGTCTGCAGCGCCGGCGACCCCCATGCCGCAGCCAAGGAGCTTGTCGACACCTGGCAGCAGGCATAGGCATAGGCCGAACAGCTGATTCGCAGCCTCATATCTTCAGCAATGGAAAGCGCATCCCAGTTTGGGCCTCCATTCCGGGATGCGCTTTCCGTATGCGACCCTTACCCCGCCAGATACGCTTCCAACGCCGGCAAAGTCGCCTCTGCATCGTGGCGGCCGACCTGGTAGATGCGCTCGAGCTCATCCGGTTCGCGGCACAGCGACGGCACCTTCACCGATTCGCTCGGCCGCACCACAAAGATTTCGCCGGCAGCCTCTCGACGTGCCAGGTCATCGAGCGTGGCATTGTAGACCTCATGCCGATGCTCAAGCGCTGCAACAAACTCCGGATAGTGACGGAACACGCGCCGCAGCATGGGCATCACGCTGTTGGGCTGCTTCACAAAGCCCGCCGGCTGCGTGAGTACCACGATATTGCGGTCATACCCCTGCGCAAACAGCCATGCGCTGGGAATAGAATCAGCCACGCCACCATCCAGATACTTATGCCCGTCAATAGCAACGGGACGCGTCGCCACAGGAATGGCAGACGACGCCCGGATCCACTCGATATCGCGCTCGTCGCCATACGGTAGATCGTGGTAGACGGCCTTGCCCGTCTCGATATCGGTACACACGCACGTAAATCGCATGGGGCAGGCGCGATACGCCTCCAAGTCGATGGGATCGCGCTCGATAGGCACCTCGTGATAGGCAAAATCGGCATTGAACATATCGCCGGTTCGCAGCCAGCTGGTCACGCTCGCATAGCGCTTGTCGGCGCAATAAGCCTTGTTGTAACGAATGGCACGGCCGATCTGGCGCGATTTAAAGTTGTAGCCAAACGCCGCGCCCGCCGAGACACCCACCATATGGTCGCAGGTCAAACCGCGCTCCATCCAAACGTCGAGCACGCCCGCCGTATACATACCGCGGTAGCCGCCTCCCTCGAGCGCAAGCCCCACCGTGCGCGTCGTATCCGGCTGTGCCATGTGACCATCTCCGTTCCTGCGTTTTAAAACGGGACAAGTATACCCGTCAACATATATCGACTCAGTCGCATTTTTCATGCGCACCCAGGCGTTGCCGTTTGGCGAATAATAGCCGCCCACAGCATGTGCGCCCATATATAATTGTGCACTGTTGTCTATACTACTCAGCTGTTATCAACAGCGAACATTAGCCGGCAAAGTAACTCAACAACGCAGCAAGGCGGGGGCCTGGATACACGCAAGGCGCCGAGCAACGACGCGTGTACACTACGAGCTCGCCCGACGCCATCCGCCCCGACCTCAGAAAGCCGCTTACAACATGGACACCGTCAGCAATTACACCGAAACGCTCGAAAAGACCGTCCGTGACCTTCTCGAGCGTCAGGATGATCTGATTAGGACGGCCTTTACCGACCAGCTCACCGGACTTGGCAACCGCGGCGGCTTTGCCCGTTCCCTAGAGGAAATCTGGGAGCAGGAACTGCCCGTGACCATGGCGTTTATCGACATCGATAACCTTAAGCACTGCAACGACGTCTTCGGGCATGACGAGGGCAACCGCTATATCTTGCAGGTAAGCCTCTATCTCAAGCTGTATATGAAGGTGGACGAGGCGGCGTTTCGAATAGGCGGCGACGAGTTTGCCATCCTGTCTACGATTGCGACCGAGGACGACCTCGCCGAGCGCCTGGAACACTGCCGAACGGTCCTACTCAAAAACAACGATTCCGAAATGCCTCACTCGTTTAGCTACGGAGTGTCGCACGCCGACCCCGCCCTGGGTGAAGTCTCCAATCGCATGACACTCGATGCCGACCACCGCATGTACGACTACAAGCTACGCCATGCCATGCATCTTGATCGACGCAATATCGCGCAAGTCCACACCGACGACTTCGAAATAAGCGATCGCGTTTTTGACGCCTTTTCGATGCTCAACGAAGGCCGTTATTGCTTTATCGAGAACTTGGACAAACATCGCACCCTTTGGTCACAAGGTGCCCTGCGCGATCTCGGTCTTCCTTCTGAGCATGTAGACAACTGCCACGATTACTGGAAAACGCGCGTCCACCCCGATGACCTTGAGGCCTACATCAACGACATCGACCAAATCTATAATGGCTCCAAACACCGCCGCGTCATGCAGTACCGCATGCGCAATGCCGCGGGCGACTACGTCCTCTGCCGCGCTCGCGGGTTTCGCATCGACGGCGACGGAAATACCCCCTCGCTCTATGTCGGCGAACTTGTTAACCACTCACTCGCCGAGACCGTCGACGCCGCCACGGGCCTCGGAACGCAGCGTATGCTGATCAACGCTATCGATGCCTGCCGTCGCGACCGTTGCGAGACGGGGCTTATAGCGGTCCGCGTTTGTGGCACGGCAAAGTTCAACGAGCTCTACGGGGCCGAGGCTGTCGACAACATGCTCGCCGAATACGCAGGCCGCATGTTATCGATCACCCGCGGCAGAAGTCGCGTCTTCCGCTCGCGAAACGCCCAGTTCGTCGTGCTCAGCAACGATCTGGACCACGAGGCATTCGAGCAACTGACCCATCATCTTAAAGAGGCCGTTTTCGCTCCTGTTCGAATCGCGAACGACACCATTACCCCCGTCTGTCTTGTCGTCCCGGCCTTTTACGAGCGCTTAATCAATCAAGCGACCGCTGTTTTAGGCGAACTCGACCGTCGTCTTCGCGCCGCCGGCGGGCTTGCCCCCAACGACAGCCTCCCCATACCCGAGATTGAGCGTAAAAGCGCCGTCGCCGAACGCATCGATACGCTCACGGGCCTCTATCGACCCAGCGAGTTTATGCGGCGTGCCAACGCATTTCTGAGGACAGGGCGCGACGACGCTTGGTGTATCGCCACCGTCGACATGGGTCATATGCGACTGTTTAACGAATGGCACGGACAGGCCGAGGGCGACCGCGTGCTCGCCGATGTGGGCACGGTCCTCAAAGACATCGAGAATGCCGAGATGGGCGTCGCAGGATACTGGGGCCAAGACGACTTTTGCATTCTCATCCCCTTTGAGCACGACACCGTCCATCAAATCTATAACCGCGTTCGCGCCGCCGTGGCCAAGCATGATGACGGCGTGGGTTTCTGGCCGTCCATGGGCGTTTGCCCCATCGACCCCAACGAGGAAATCACCATCGACGCGCAGGCCAAGGCCATGTTTACCAATCGGCGCGCAAAAAACGACTTTAAGGAGCGCGTTGCCATTTTCCGCCCCGCGGAGTACGAGCGCGAAGTCGCGTTCCACCGCACGCTGACCGAATTCCAGTACGCGCTGTCAAATGGTCGTATCACGTACTATCTTCAGCCCCAGGTCGATATGGAAACCGGCGAGATTATTGGCGCCGAAGCACTCACCCGCTGGATTGACAAGGACGGCTCTCTCATTTCGCCCGCAACGTTTATCCCCGCACTCGAGGAAAGCGGCTTTGTAGTGACGCTCGACAAGTACATTTGGCAGGGTGTCGCCATATGGCTTCGCGAGCGTCTCGATCGCCGTCTTCGCGTGGTTCCGGTCTCGCTTAATGTGTCGCGCGTGGATATCCTTGCCTGCGACGTTGCCGAACATATGGGGGCGCTCGCCGCCCAATACAACCTACCGCCCGAGCTCATGCGTATCGAGATCACCGAGACGGCTTATACGGGAGAATCCGAGGCCGTGGATAAGCTGACCGCAGATCTGCACACCCGCGGCTTCTCGACCTATATGGACGATTTTGGCACCGGTCAGTCCACGCTCGCGATGCTCAAGAACGTCAACGTCGACGTCATCAAGCTCGACCGCACCTTTGTGCCCACCGACCGCGATCAAGGCCGCAGCACGCAAATCATTTCATCGATGCTCGAAATGGCGCAGTCGCTCCATCTGCCCGTCGTGGTCGAAGGCGTCGAGACAAATGAGCAGGCGAACATGCTACGACAAATGGGCGCCCGCTACGCTCAGGGCTTCCTCTACTACCGCCCCATGCCGGCGAAGGATTTTGAGGCATTGCTCGATGGCGGCAATAACAACTGATACGCTCGCGCGCAAAACGCCACCGTCGAAGGGGACATTTGTCTCCATTAGCTAACTTATATCCCCAATTCAAACCGAATTGGGGATATGATACAAACCGTTGTTCCGCCCAAGGAGGTTGTCCATCATGAACGAGTCGTATCGCCTGGGCGAGCAATCGATTATTGCCTATCTTCAGCGACTTGCAAACGGCGTCTCGACCGCTGAACTCGATGTTGCCGCGCTGCCTGCTGAGCTACGCGCCGTTGGTGAGCAACTGCAAAAGACGCATGCCATCCTGCAACAAGAGCGCCAGCTGCTTGAGCGCAACGCCTATATCGATCCGCTCACCAACTTGGGCAACCGCAACGGATTCGACCGTCACGTCGAGCAACTCTGGCGCAAAGGCGACCCCTTCACCTGCGCCTATATTGACATCGACCATCTCAAGCATTGCAATGATAGGTTTGGCCACGCCGAAGGCAATCGCTATATTCTGAGCATCTGCCGCACGCTCTCCGAAACCATGGAGCACGATGAGATGCTATTCCGTATCGGTGGAGACGAGTTTGTGCTCATCTCGCTCTCCGCAAACGAGATTGAACTCGAGCAGCGCTTGGAGCAGGTACGTGCCGGGCTGATCGAGGCGAGCTCAAGTGGCAAGGCGCCCATGATCGGCAGCTTTAGCTTTGGCTGCTCGCGCGTCGATCCACTTGCTGGCGACACGCGTCGCCAGATGACGATGGATGCCGATCGCAAGATGTATCGCTATAAGCTTATGCATCGTGTGCAGCAACCGAAAGACGATGACGCGCCGCAACGCCCAATCGTCGATCAGCTTCCCTGCAACGACCGGGTGTTCCAAGCGATCTCCATGAGCTCCGAGACGCGCTATCCGTTTATCCTCAATCTCGATACGGGAGAATCGCAATGGTCGGTTAACGCCGTGCGCGATTTTGACCTGCCCTCCCAGCACCCTTTTAACTCACTCGACATGTGGCTCGCCCGCGTTCATCCCGAGGACCGCGACAACGTACGTGCCGAGCTCGACATGGTGATAAACGGCACGTGGCACTTCCACTACATGCAGTATCGCGTAATGGATGCCACCGGAAAATACGCGCTTTGCGACTGCACGGGCTACCGCTTGGACGGCACCGATACCGAGCCCGGCATGTATGTGGGCATTATCATCAACCGAAGCTTGGCAGATACGACCGATTCCGTGACCGGCTTGGGCGATATTCACGCCCTGGTCAACGCCATTGGCGAAATGCGTCGCGTGGCGCGCAAGGCTGGTTTGATCGCCATCAAAATCGACGATATCGCTCAGGTCAATGCCCGCTTTGGCTTTGATGCGGGCGACCGCGTTTTGGCAGAAAGCGCCGCCTGCCTCATGGAATGCTCGCGCGGCAAGGGTCGCCTGTTCCGCTCGACGGGGCCGACGTTCGCGGCGCTTTTCGACGACTTTGATCCCGAAGAAACCGATGCGATTGCAGAGGAAATTGAGCGGTTCCTGGGTTCGCCCGTGCTCTTTGGCCCATTTGAATATCAGCCACCCATTCGCGTGGCCACGCTCCATCTGGACGGCGTCGACCGTCAGCCCGTTTCAATTTTGAACGAGCTCAAAGCGTTGCTCGGGAAAGCCGTGCAGGTGCCAGGTACCAAACTGGATTAGCGCCGCGCCCGCGCCACCTCCCCATCGTGCGATAATCCTCTGCAGAAGTCACCAAAAGCAGAGGGAGTTTGTGATGAAGGTTCTTTTAGTCAATGGCAGCCCCAAGGCAAACGGCAACACCGCCCGCGCACTCGCCGAGGTCGACGAGCAGCTCAATACCGAAGGCATTGATACCGAGGTGTTTCAGCTGGGCGCCAAGCCCATTCGCGACTGCATCGGCTGCGGTCAGTGCGGTAAACTTGGCGGTCGCTGTACCTTTGACGACGACGTGGTGAACGAGCTCATCGCTGCCGCCGAGCAGGCAGATGGCTTTGTCTTTGGCTCACCCGTTTACTATGCGCACCCCAGCGGGCGCATCCTTTCGGCCCTCGATCGCGCCTTCTATGCAGGCGGGCACGCCTTTGAGCACAAGCCCGGCGCCGCGGTCGCCGTCGCCCGTCGCGGCGGCACGTCGACCACCTTCGATGTGCTCAACAAGTACTTCACCATTAAGCAAATGCCCGTGGTTGCTTCCACCTACTGGAACAACGTATTTGGCCGCGTGCCCGGCGACGCCGATGGAGACGCCGAGGGCCTTGCCACTATGCGAAACATCGGCAAAAACATGGCCTGGCTCCTGCGCTGTATCGAGGCAGGACAGGCCGCCGGTATCAACGCACCCGAGGCAGATCGAGCAACGACCAACTTCATTCGATAGAGCGGCGGGGCCATGAATATTCAAATCTTCGGGACTAAGAAGTCCTTCGACACTAAGAAGGCCCAGCGCTATTTTAAGGAGCGTCGCATTAAGGTGCAGTTTATTGACCTTAAGGAAAAGGAGATGAGCAAGGGCGAGCTCACGAGCGTGATGCAGGCGGTCGGCGGCATCGACAAGCTGCTCAACCCCAAAGCCAAGGACGAAGAGACGCTCGCGCTCATCCAGCACCTTACCCCCAGCCAGCGCTTCGACAAGCTGCTCGAGAACCAGCAGGTTCTAGCCGAGCCCATCGTGCGTAACGGCAAAAAGGCCACCGTCGGTTATTGCCCCGATGTATGGGGAGCCTGGGAGTAGCCTGTGTTATTTGCCGGCGCGTGGGTATAAGAGCAGGCGTTTGGCATAAGATTCAACTGTAAGCCATGTCTAACAAAGGAGGGCACATGCCCAACAAACCCGTGAAGATCATCATGCTTACCGGATACCTCGGTGCCGGCAAGACCACGCTGCTCAACCACATCCTCGCTAACGACGGCGGCATCCGCGCCGCCGTGATCGTCAACGATATCGGCGAGATCAACGTCGACGCCAACCTTATCGCCGACGGCGGCCTTTCCGAGACCGACGACCTCATCCCGCTCACCAACGGCTGCATCTGCTGCACGCTTTCGGACGACCTGGCCAACCAGCTGCAGGGCATTGCCGATTCGGGCGACTTCGATTACATCATCATCGAGGCCTCGGGCATTTGCGAGCCCATCCCCATCGCCTACACCATCTCGAGCTTCTGCGACGAGGCCAAGGTGGGCGGCGAGCCCAAGCTCGCGCTCGACAACATCGTGGCCGTGGTCGACTGCGCCCGCATGTACGACGAGTTCAACGGCGGTCGCGACCTGCTGGCCGAGGATATCGACGAGGACGACATCGAAAGCCTGCTCATCCAGCAGATCGAATTCTGCTCCACGCTGATCCTCAACAAGACCGATACCGTGACGCCCGAGCAGATCGCCGAGCTCAAGGCCATCGTGCGCAGCCTGCAGAAGGACGCCGTGATCGTCGAGGCTCAAAACGGCGAGGTCCCCATGGAGGAGCTGCTCGATACCGACCGCTTTGACTTTATGCGCGCCTACAACTCCGCCGCCTGGATCGAGGCCATGGAGCATCCCGAGGAGCACGACGACCCCGAGGTGCTCGAGTACGACATCGAGACCTTTGTGTACTCGCGCCGCAAGCCGTTTGACCTGCAGAAGTTCACCGATTTTGTTGAGCAGGAGTGGCCTGACGAGATCATTCGCGTCAAGGGCCCGCTGTGGCAGACCGGCGATCCGGACATGTGCTACATGTTTGAGCAGGCCGGCCACCAGATGCGCCTGATGGAGAACGGCCTGTTCGTTGACTCGGCGCCCGAGGGCGAGAAGCAGAAGATCATCGACGAGAACCCCGAGATCATGCAGATTTGGGACGACGAGACGGGCGACCGCATGACGAGCCTGTGCATCATCGGCCGTCATATGGACAAGGATGCGCTCATCGCTTCCCTCGATGCCTGCCTGACCGACTGGCACCGCGCCTAGGTTTATCCAAGCGGGCATTTGTCCGAAAAGTAGTCGCCAACCACCACGAAGGTGCCTGTCCCCTTCGTGGTGGTTTTTCGTTCTGAGCCAAGGAGATTCATGTTCAATATCGTGCTGTATGCGCCCGAGATTCCGGCCAACACGGGCAACATCGGCCGCACCTGTGTGGTTACCGGCGCCCATCTGCACCTGGTGGAGCCCCTGGGCTTTTCGCTCGACGACAAAACGGTACGTCGCGCCGGCCTGGGCTACTGGCAAAACTTGGACGTGACGACCTATGCCGGCTGGGAGGATTTCCTTGCACGCAACGGTCTCTCCCCTGCCGACGAGCGCCTACATCTGCTGACCAAAAAGGCACGCCGAACCTATGCGCAAAGCACCTACCGCGACGACGACTATTTGGTCTTTGGCAGCGAGAGCTCGGGCATTCCCGAGCCACTGCTTGCCGCGGCGCCCGAGCGTTGCGAGCGCATCCCCATGCTGCGCGATTGCGACTCACTCGATAACGCCGAGGCTTGGGAAGCCCACGAGGAATCGCTGGGGCATACCGAGGACAGCCACGAGGCCATCCTTCAACAGGACATCTGCGGCAACTTCGTCAACCCGGACGACTACCGCATCAGCGCCCTCAACCTCTCCAACAGCGCCGCCATCGTCCTCTACGAAGCCCTGCGCCAAACAGGCTTTGCCGGCATGTAAAACCTGCCATTAGGGGACGGGGTAGAAATGGTAGACTTTCAAACTCTCTAGTCCTTGACAAAATGGTTTTGACATCAAATGCGGCAAAGGGACAGTCCCTTTGCCGCATTTGGCTGCTGACAATTCACGTCAGAATTCAACTTCAAATACAAACGACTGCCGAAGTTCTCGCTTAGCTTGGCTTGTCAGGCTCGAATTCGCCCTTATGTTCAGCTTGCTGCATGCCTCATCGATAGCCATAGCAAGCGATACGGACATGGTCATGGTCGTCTCGCTTTTCAATTCAACCCGATAACTCTTCGCCTTGTTTTTATCCTCTCCACCACATCTCGTTTCGATTAACAAGAGAATGTCAGAGTCATGGGCATACCAATGGAGTTCAGGGCGCTGTGGAACCATGTCTCCCTCGAATTCCTGTGTAAACAGGATTTTCTTCTCATTTCTCGTTAGATCGCTCAAAGAGCCGTTGATTCGAGCCGAGCCCTTCTTTCCCGCTTTGGCATTTCCCTTAACCTGGTGGCCTCTCCGAGTTTCCTCGTACTCCGTCACCTCCAACTTGCAGCGCTTCGCGCCAAGCATGAACGCAATCCGTCTCAACTCGGCCATCTTGTCTTGTTGCATGGTTGCGAAATAGGAGTCTAGATCAACAAAGCGAGACCGATCAAAAGCATCTATGTAATATGTGGAATAAAGAGATGGTTTAGGGTAGAAAGACAGCTCGCTATCCCCAATTGCTTCGCGGTACAAATTGAAAATCTGCGTGCCCTTAACAGTATCCAACCAACCAATAGCATCCCTACAGACATCGATGCCCCGACGCTCATTTCCGTCAACAATTCGAATCATGTTCGGCAAATGGAATGAAGGGCTCTGATAGATCTCTTTGGTTACAGGCCTGTACCTATTGAGCTGTTGCTGGTATGCCCAATCGTTGACGGCGTCACCAATATCCGCAGCAGCACCTGCTGCACCATCGGCCGCATCAGCAATAGCCGCCAAGGCGTCATCGACCATCGGAGTTGCAGCACGCATTGCGCCATCGGCAACTTTCTGTACGGTTGCAACCGCGCCCGCCATCGCGCTTCCGGCGCCATCAACCAACCCGGCAGCGGCCTTACGGATATCAAAACTCTGCTTATGTCGCGACAGCTCCTCCCTTTCGACAACAGCTAGATCGTCTTTATCCTCCATAGTGACCTCCTATTTCCGATAGTCGAAATCAACCGTATATTCATCGCCAAATGCCGAGTTGAACATCGCACGGATATTTGCTTCGGCGTTCACTCGAGCCTCTTCGAGCAGCTTGCCATCCTTGATGGCCTCGCTCTCACTCCGCTCCTTGCACTGCGCTTCAAACGCCGTGACGTCTTTGACCTCAATGGGATTGAGGATGTTGTTGCGTTCCTCGAGAGCACCCGACTTATTCATATCCGGCGTGTTCGAGATTACATAAGGCTCATCCATCGCAATGGTCAGCTTTTTCTTGTTTGTATGTATCTCTGCCGTCTCGAGATTCACACCCGCCTTAATGGTTCCCACATAGCGGTACCAAAAGCTGTTTTCCGTAAACGGGATATCAAACCAATCGAAGAACCTCTTGGTATCCGTCACCTTATCGACAATCGCATAGTTCTGCGATGCAGAAACCATCTCGTTCTGGGAAGCGATGCGTTCAAACACGACCGACGGGGAAAGCGTATTGGGGGTCGTTTCTTTCGCGCCCGCAGCTTTGCCGTCATTAAAGATGGTAATGAAAAGTACAGCCACAATCACTCCACCAAGCGCCAGGCCCGCAAAGAATACCTTGGGCTTTGTCAGGATTCTCCCGAGTTTCGCTTTCAGCGCCCCCATGCCTTCCTCTATCTCATCCATCCCCTATTCCTTTCAAAATCCCTGTTATTTAAGAAACTGCCGTGGGTTATACCTCATGCCTAAATTGTCGTTTTCAGCATGTCTTTAGACGAGGGCAGTTGTTTGCAATCCGATATAATACACATTCGTTCGCGGCACTTGTTGTTCAATAATTGGCATAAAACGGGCAGGTCAACCATTCATTGCCGATTAACCCGCCCCCTTCCGTGCAGAACTTATTTATTTACATCGTAGCTGGAAACAGATGCGACAACGCGCGCAGCGTCAACATCGGACATTGCCTCGAACTTGACTTTCTCACCCGGCGCCCACGAAGAAGTGTCCGCATAGGTCTCCTCCGCTTTGATGTCATCTGCATCATAGAGAGCAAGTGTCAGGCTGACGTTAGAGAACGATATACCAGAGGTGTTCTCAACTACCGCCGTATACGTATACAGGCCGTAACCGTCATCCGATTTTTCGAAATTTGCTCCCTGAATCAAACTGTTGATGGCATCCTCATAGCGGGTCTTCTCTGCTACGGACTTTCCATTCTTAATTAAGTCGTTGAAATCATCCTTGTATTTCTCCCCGACTTCCAGCCCGTAATTATCAACAAGCTTTTTGAGCTGCGCAGACCGCTTATCGTAGACCTTATTCCACTCTTCGTAATAATCCGAAGACGATTGCGAGTAATCCTCGGTCACTTTAAGCTGGTCATCAAGCAGATTCAGATACGTGATTACGTCCTGTTGCATCTTGGAATCCTTAAACCTAGCGTTCTTGAGTTCCTTGTCGTTCTTGATTTCGGCCTCAATAGCTTCCTGGATATTCTCGGTTGAATGAGGATCGTCATCGTTTGCATTAGATTCAATGACGTCGGACCTTCTCTCAAACCCGGCGGCGATAACATTCATCGCCTTATCGTCGACATATTTCGACTTTGCAGCGTTTGCATCATTCTGTGAACAGGCCGAGATGAATCCTAGAGAACAGATAAGTAGGACAAGCAAGCCCATCATAGGCTGCTTTTTAGTAGTGTTTCGTTTCACGACTATTTCCCTTCGATTGACGTTAAGACTTATAGCCCCTCGCCAAAAAGCAGACGAATTGGCAACGCGGTGGCACTATTTGGTTCAAGGGCGTGAACTGGATAAACATCGAGGGAAGGAGTGAGCTCTGTACAATAAACTCCCCTCGTCAAAATGTCTAGCTAAGGAGGACGGACGGACGGCGAACGGTCAAAACCGGTCGTGTCCGCCCGCCTCCAACGATCGAATGTCGATGTGCTGACGTTCAGTAGCGTTGCGGCCTCTTGCCTCGTAACCTCACCTCCTTCGAATGATTTGATGACATCGCTATAGCTATCCGGGCGTTCGAGCGCCGGCCTTCCAAATCTCACACCCCGCAGACGCGCCGATGCGATACCCTCCGCCTGGCGCTGCTTGATGTTTTCACGCTCCAGCTGCGCCACGTAGCTCAAGATCTGGAGGACAAGGTCCGCCATGAATGTTCCCGTGATGCCGTCGAGTTGCTCGCGTGTATCGAGCAGAGGCATATCAAGCACCACGATGGCAGCATGCCTATCCACCGTGATGCGTCGCCATTCATCGAGGACTTCACGATAATTACGACCCAAACGATCGATACTTTTGATCACGAGAACGTCGCCCTCGCGCAACCTGCGAAGAAGCCGCTGGTACTGAGGACGCTTAAAGTCCTTACCGCTTGCCTTGTCAGCGTAAATCTGGTCCCGTTGAACGGGAAACCTTCCCAATGCGTCTAACTGGCGGTCCAAGTTCTGATCCGCAGATGAGACACGCGCATACCCAAAGATTCGATTGTCCATAATTGCCCCTATCGGCCGCCTCCTGGCAGCATCGGCTCAAACGAGAGCCCACTCACTATAGGGCGTGCAAATTCCGCGAATGGGCTGAGGCCATTTTGGCCCTCAGGCACAAGCTATTCAAGCGCCGTGCCGACAACGCGCTCGCTTTTAACTGTAATTAACTGTTTTTAACCAGAATTAACTGCTTTTAACTGTAATTAACTGCTTTTAACCAGAATTAACCGAAACAGAAAACCGTGATGCCGACAGTCTTTGCCGGAATGTGACAAAGGGACAGCCCCTTTGTCACATTCGGTTATAGGTAGCGGCCGGTGATACTTGCGGAGCAGGCCGCGATGTCGCCCGGCGTGCCGGCGCAGACGATTTGTCCGCCGGCGTCTCCACCGCTTGGGCCCATGTCGATCACATAATCGGCGTTACGGATAAGGTCGAGATCGTGCTCGATCACGATAACCGTAGCGCCCTTGGCAACGAGACCGTCAAACACATTCAACAGCACCTGAACATCGAGCGGATGTAGGCCGATCGTAGGCTCGTCGAACACGAATACGGCATCATCCTGCACACGACCCATCTCGCTCGCGAGCTTAAGGCGCTGTGCCTCACCGCCCGAAAGCGCCGGTGTGGGCTCGCCAAGCGTGAGATAACCCAGGCCCAGGTCGTGCAAGGTCTGCAAGCGCGTCTGAACCTTCTTGAGCCCCAGTGTGGCGTCGATGGCCTCGTCCACACTCATGTCCATGAGCTGCGGCAACGTAAGCAGACTCCCGTCCTTGCCCTCGCGATGGATATGCGAGGCGGTCTCGGCGTAGCGCGAACCACGGCATGCCGGGCAGACGATTTCGACATCGGGCAAAAACTGCACGTCGAGCGATATCGAGCCCGTGCCATCACACGTAGGGCAGCGCAAGGCGCCGGTGTTGTAGCTAAAGGCGCCCGCCTTGTAGCCGGCTGCCTTGGCCTCGGGCGTACGTGCAAAGGCGCGGCGCAGCTCGTCATGAATGTCGGCATAGGTCGCTACCGTCGAGCGGACGTTGGCACCGATGGGCGTGGCGTCAATCAGGTTGGCGCGTACGATACCCTCGGCGTCGATCCAACGCACGTGCCCCGGCAGGCGCTCGCCGGCTGCCTGCGCCTTGAGCGCAGGAATGAGCGTCTCAAGCACCAGGGTCGTCTTGCCCGAACCCGAAACGCCCGTAACCGCGACAAGGCGGCCGCGCGGGATATCGACTTCGAGCGGCTTGACGGTATGGATGGCACCGGTTGCCATGCGGATATGGCCCTGGTCGAACATTTCGTCGTCAGTCACCTGCGGACGCAAGCGCTTGGGCTCGGCGCGCAAAAACGGCGCGATACGGCTGTCCTGCGATTGCTCGACCTCGTCTACCGTACCAGCGGCGATTACGTTGCCGCCGCCTGCTCCGGCAACGGGGCCCATCTCGACCAGATAGTCGGCTTCCGCCAGCACGCGCGTATCGTGGTCGACAACAACCACGGTGTTGCCGTCAACCACCAGATCGCGCATCACGCCTACCAGGCCGTCAACGTTGGCAGGATGCAAGCCGATCGAGGGCTCGTCCAGCACATAGAGCACGCCCGTCGATCGGTTGCGCACCACGCGGGCGAGTTGCACGCGCTGGCGCTCACCCGTGGAGAGCGTGGCACCGGCGCGATCGAGCGAAAGGTAATCGAGACCCAGGTCGACCAGACGACGAGCCGTGCTCAAAAACGAATCGCAGATATCCGTCGCCATGGGCCGCATCTCGGGCGGCAAGGATGCGGGCACCCCGCGCACCCACTCGATCGCATCACCAAGCGTCATGGCCGCGGCCTGAGCCAGATTGATACCGCGCACCTGGGGCTGGCGCGCAGCCTCGGAGAGACGCGTGCCGGCGCAGTCACGGCATGGTCCCTCGCGCAAAAAGCGAGCCACACGCTTAAGCCCCTTATCGTCCTTAACCTTGGCGAGCGCATTCTCAACGGTATAGACGGCGTTGTAATAGGTAAAGTCGAGCGGCGTGGCGCCCTCGCCGTTTTTGGGAACGTAGAGAATGTGCTTCTTAACCGCCGGGCCGTGAAACACGATGTCGCGCTCTTGAAGCGTGAGCTGGTTAAACGGCACGTCGGTGCGTACGCCCATCTCGCCGGCTACCTGCTTCATCAGATCCCACATGAGCGTACCCCAGGGAAGCACCGCACCTTCGTTGATAGTCTTTGACTCGTCGGGCACCAGGCTCGCCTCGTCCACCTCGCGCATAACGCCGGTGCCGCCACAAGTGGGACACGCGCCGCCGCTATTGAAAGCCAAATCCTCGGCACTCGGCGCGTAGAATTCGCGGCCGCATGCGGAGCACGTGAGTGACAGGCCAGCCGCTACGTTGAGGCTCGGCTCCAAACCCGCCCCGCAATGCGGGCACACGTGATGGGCACAGCGGCTAAAGAGCAGACGCAGGCTGTTGTTGAGCTCGGTCATGGTGCCAAAGGTAGAACGCACGCCCGGCACGCTGGGGCGCTGATGCAATGCGAGCGCCGCCGGCACGTGCAGCACCTCGTCCACCTGGGCGTGTTCGGCCTGCGTTAGGCGACGTCGAGTATAGGTGCTGAGTGCTTCCAAGTAGCGACGCGAGCCCTCAGCATAAAGAACCCCCAGCGCCAGCGAACTCTTGCCCGAACCCGATACGCCGGCAACACCCACGAGCTTTCCCAGCGGAATATCGATATCGACGTCCTTGAGGTTATGGACACGTGCGCCACGCACCTCGATAGCCTGCGGGCTCATCTTCTGTTCCGTCACCTTTATCACCCTACTCATGCCATAAAACGCGGTCGCGGATGTACTCGCCCAGCATGGGCACGGTAAACCGGACGAGGCCGTATCCGGCGGCCTCGATGACGCGCTCGCGAATGAGGCTTGCGCGATATTTACTTGCCCAGCTCTGGGTACGGTCGCAGCGCTCAATGATATCCGCCATGCGCGTCGGCTTGCCCTCGTCAACCGCCATGGCCTCGATAAAGAGGCGCTGTGGGCTACGCAGCCCGTAATACAGAGGCGCGTCAACCGCTTCGTAGAACTCGGAGACGGCATCCACATGACCATCCTCGACATCGCGCCTTTCAATGGTCTGCGAGCCACGCCGGACAGCAGACCGCCACATGTAATAACCCACCAGCTGAACCATATAGGGATGCCCCATGCTCTTGCGCGCCGCAAGGTCCGCGGTCTGTGCATCAACGCAAAGGCCAGCGCACTTGACCGTCTGGATATATGAGTCGCGCACCTTGGGCAAAGAAATCGCCCCCAACGTACGCTGCTGGGCACGTCGCAAAAACGTCACGCTCGGCTCTTCGAGCAGATCGTCAACCATGCTGGGCAAGCCGGCAAAGACCAGCGCAAGCCCTCGCTGATCGCTATCGGGCAAGCCCGTGGCATCCTGATCTCCGAGCACCTGCTGATAGAGAACGGCAAGAGCCGCCAGTTCCTCGATAGACGCAGATTGCGCCTCGTCAATCGCAAACAGGATGCCCTTGCTTGGGCCGAGTTTCTTGAGACGTTCGTTGACCAGCCCCCGCAACGTCTCGCCTTTTGCCCGCGCCGCCTCGACCGACATCCGTCCAAACGACGGGCCGAACTCCATTGATGTCACAACGGGCTTATTCGAGCGAAGCGCGTCGGCCAAGCGGTCGCATAAGCCAAGCGAAGCGGAATCGGAGACAACCGCCCATCCGCGCTCACGGGCGAGACGTTGCAGCTCCCGCAGGAGAACTGTTTTGCCACAGCCGCGGTTTCCCGTAATGAGCATGAGCCTGCCCGGCGCTCCGGCACCGTTATCGAGCCCTTCCTCAAAATCTTCGATGACCGACTCACGGCCGATGAGTACCGGAGGTCGCTTGCCGGCCGTTGGCTTAAAGGGATTTGGATTCATGTCGGCCTCCTCGGATTGGCAAACGCTGGTAATAGTTATACCAACTTATACCGAGTTATACCAACTGAATGTGACAAAGGGACTGTCCCTTTGTCACATGTGGCAGAAAAATTCCGCGTCGGCAGGGCGATAGGGACGGAAGGTGGCAGGATCGATGTGGACGTGAGCGGCCTCGGGGACGTCGTGCCATTTGACCGTGTAGCCGGCGCCGTGCGAGCAAAAAACCGAGTCGGGCGTGTTGGGCAGGTCCGCCTCGGGCTCGTAGGCGGCCGCCTCAATCACGTGCTCGGCATCATGGCAGGGCGCGTAACCTGCAAACTCAAGGTACAAATGGCCGCGGCCGCTCGTGTAAGCAGCTACCTCGAGCGCATATTCCTGCACCTCGGACGCCGGCACACGGCCTACGAGCTTGGCGCGATCGCCCGCCATCGCCGGCGGCTCGTATTCGGCGCCCATGCGCGTGGCATCCGAGAGCGCCCGGCCCACGCACTCCCCCGGCACCTCGAGCTCAAAGTGGTACCACGGCTCCAACAGCACCGCCGCGCCGGCCTCACGTGCCCGCATGAGCCCCTGACGAATCGCGCGGTACGTGGCTTGGCGAAAATCGCCGCCCTCGGTGTGCTTGGCATGAGCGCGTCCACCCGTGAGCGCAATGCGCACATCGGTGATGGGCGAGCCCGTCAACACGCCCAGGTGGTCGCGCTCCATGGCATTGGTGAGCGTCAGGCGCTGCCAGTTCAGATCGAGCTCATCGGTCGAAGTCACCGTGCCAAACTGCACGCCCGAACCCGCCGGCAGCGGCTCCAGGCGCAGATGCACCTCGGCACAGTGGCGCAGTGGCTCAAAGTGGCCCACGCCCTCGACCGGCTGCGAAATGGTCTCCTTATAGAGAATGCCGCCAGACTCAAACGCAACCGAAAGGCCAAAGCGATCGGCCAACACCCGCTGCACGACCTCGAGTTGCACGGCGCCCATCAACTGCAAATGAATCTGCTCAAGATGAGTGTTCCAGCTTACGCCGAGCATGGGATCTTCGTCCGCCAACTCAGTCAGTGCTTTGAACACCGCATGGACGTCGTGTTCGCCCGGAAGCACCGTATAGGTGAGGACCGGCGCAATGACAGGCGCATCGCCCGCGGGCTCCGCGCCCAGGGCGTCCCCCGGGCGAACGTGCGCAAGACCCGTCACGGCACAAATACCGCCAGCAGCAACTTCTTGGGCAAGCTCATACTTTTCGCCGTTATAGATGCGTACCTGATCGACCTTCTGCTCCCATGCCTCGGCACCGGAACGTCCACCAATCATCTGTTTTGCGTGCAGCGTGCCGCCGGTCACTTTAACCCATGCCAAGCGCTCGCCGCGATCCCCGCGGCTGACACGATAGACGCGCGCGGCAAACTCCGGGAGCCATGTCTGTTCACGCATCAGCGCACATATGCCATCCAGCAGCTCGTCCACGCCTTGGTCCCTGAGCGCCGAGCCGGCAAAACAGGGAAAGAGCTTGCGCTCGGCAACCATGCGCGACAGCGTTGCGACAGAAAGCTCACCCGCCTCAAGAAACTCCTCGAGCGCTTCTTCGTCTAACGCGGCAACGTCTTCCTGAACGCCACCACCCGTCAGCAGTTCGTTGGCATCCAGGCAGCCCTCGGAAAGACGTTGCCCAAGTTGTGCCAGCAAAACATCGCGGCCGGGATTCTCCAAATCGATTTTGTTGATATAGATGAACGTCGGGATGTCATAGCGTGCAAGCAGGCGCCACAGGGTTTCGGTGTGCCCCTGCACGCCGTCGTTGGCGCCCACAACTAAAATCGCGTAGTCCAGTGCGCGCAATGTGCGCTCCGCCTCGGCCGAAAAATCGACATGCCCCGGTGCATCCACGAGCATGACGTGGGTATCGCCATGGTCGAGTACGGCCTGCGACGAGAAAATCGTGATGCCGCGCTCGCGCTCGATCGCGTCAGTGTCCAGATGCGAATCGCCATCGTCCACGCGGCCACGCTTGCGAATGCGGCCCGCGTTGAACAGCATGGCCTCGGCCAACGTGGTCTTGCCGGCATCGACATGCGCCAAGATTCCAACGACCGCTTGCTTCGACATGGCTCTCCTCTTATTGCAAGCCCATCGCACGCGGCAACGGGCGTTCACGCTCCACACTGGATGATACAATTTACGGGCCGGTGGGCGAAGCGGGCCCTATCCCCCGACCGAGCTCATCGCCCCGCGTTGCCGCGCGGCGATTTTCGTAGGTTCGCGCCTTGCGAAAGCCGGCACCTCCCCTTTTTGTCTGCCCGGGTTCATCTGGGGCGGTAACAATGCGAGTCCCACAACGACGCGTTTTACCAAAAATGGCCCCACTCGGGGCCATTTTTTATTTGAGCTGGGTGATGATACGTGCCTTGGCTCCTACGCCTCGCGCAGCCAATCAAACGCGACACGCGCCGTGCCGTCGGACACATAGACGATACCGACACGCTCGAACCCCGCCTTGGCGATGGCGCCCTGCATGGGCAAGTTGTCCTCGTGCGTGTCAATACGCAGATGGTCGGCGCATTCCTTGGCAAAGGCAAACATCGCCGCCGCGATACCGTGCACGGTGCCGTCGGATGCCACGCGATGCAGCACGGCATACGGAGTGTCGCTGCGCCATTGACCGTCCTCAATCACGTCATAGCACTCGTCCGGACCCGGTAAAAAGGCAAACGTCGCCACCACGCGGCCGTCGACTTCGCACACGCAACTGCCACCAGCGGCAATATCGGCAGCCAGCTGCTCGGCCGAAGGCGTGCCCTCGGGCCACTGCGTGGCGTTGCCATGCGCGCGCATAAAGGCGCGGGCCGCGTCATAGATAGCCATGACGGCGGGAATGTCGGTATCGAGGGTTTTTCTGATCATCACGCGGCGACCTCACGTTTATTGGTATCACTTTGATTGAGCAATGATACCAACGTTTGGAGAGGAGCGCGAAGCAGATGGGGAGCAAAAAGCGAGCCGCCTGGTCAAAAGCCAAAAGCGAGTTTTTGGGCGCTGCCACCGGCGGCGATATGAGCGACCTGTTTGCACGCGAGGACGAGCGCCGCGACGCCCTGGACGCCGAGCGCGACGAGGCCTGGCGCTATAAGTCGTGCGAGCGCAAAAACCGTTACGACACACGCGCCGAAGCCGAGGCCGTTATGGCCGACTGCGAAAACCGCGGACGGCGTGGTTTGGCCTGCTACAAATGCGAATACTGCGGCGGCTGGCACCTGACGTCGCACCCTTGGAAATAGACCCCGCATCGGCACGGCGCTGGCGAAGCGCCAGCCATCGTGCACAAGCTACGGGCGCGGCGGCACCAAAACATCGTAACGAACGGCCTTGCCCGCAAGCTGATAGCTCGGCTTAACGCCGGCAAGCAGCGGCCCCTTCACCGGTCGCTTGATAACGACCTTGCGCGGGTGCACCGCAAGCGCAGCTTCGACCAGCGTCTCCTCGTCGGCGCACGGCTGCTCCAGATGGTGCAAGAGCTGAAACTTCTTTTTCACCGCCGCGCTCTTGGTGCGCTCGGGAAACATGGGGTCCAGATACACCACGTCGGGAGCCGCGAGCTCGCCTTGCTCGACCAGCTCGGCAGTCTGGTTCAGGCCGGCAATGCTGTCTTCGCCCGCATGTAAGCGCATGCGTGCCACGGCAGTCGCAAGCGCCGGATCATCCGCCGCGCGTTCCAAAGCATCTTGGAGGAGCGCAGCAATCACGCAGTCCTGTTCATACAGATCGACGGTAAAGCCCGCGGCCGCCAGCAGCAGCGAATCCTCACCAAAGCCCGCCGTGGCATCAATCGCCCATGGGCGCTCGATGCCTTTTGTGCGCGCAACCTTTACCAGCAGCTCTTGCTGCAGGCGGCCCTGCTTGAGTCGTGGCAGCATGCGGCCAAAATCGGCGCGCAGTTCCATCGTGCCGTCGGTGAGCGTGAGGCCCTCGGACTTCCCGGTCAGCTCAAGCCCCGCGGCCCGAGCAACAGAAAAGGGATCGACGACGCCCATGGACACTCCTTAACAAACAAAACGAATACATGGGCGCCATTCATGTCGGCACCCAACCGTCCGTTATTGTCCCACATGCGACATGGTCCACAGCATCCCAATGCAAAGCACCGCCATCAATCCCGTGCACACAGCAGCGATCACGGAATCACTCATGCGCCTTCCCAACGACCGCGCCTCACGTACCTGCTCTGCTCCGTACATCATGGCTCCTCCTTCGGTCCAACTCTTACCATGGCCCCATCATCGCAACGCCGCGCATACGCTGCCATCGATTTGACTTACGCCCAGCTTTCCTTTTTGAAAGGTTGGGTTTGGCTGCGCGGGCTCAAAGCGCTTTCAGACGCACGCATCGCCGCGTTGAACTACAATGTGCTTCACCATATGTGCAGCACATTGGGTGCGCCAAGTTGGCGTACTCGTATCGAAAGGACCAGCCATGAGCTTCACTCGCAAGACACTCAAAATCCTTGCCCTCATCTATTTTGTTTTGGGCATCGCCAGCCTGGTTATCGGAATCGCCGGCATCGCGACCGGCAAGCTCGAGTCCACCTACGGACCGAACGCCATGCTCGCCGCGGTCGTGCTTATCGCCAAGGGTCTCATCGACCTCGCCGCGGGCGTTGCGGGCATCAAGGGCGCCAACAAGCCTTCGCAGGTGGATGGCGCGTTTAAGCTCGGCATCATCGCCGCGGTCGCCACGATTGCGCAGGCCGTGCTCACGCTCCCCGCGTTCGGCGGCGACGCCATCAACTATGGTGCCTTTGTCATCGTGGTGTACGACCTGTTCTTTGTTCAGCAGGCACACGACGTCAAGGCCGAGAACAAGGATCGCCTGTAGGCGCTCGCTTCTCATAACCTCTACAGCCAAGCAACTAAAAAGGGCCGATCGCGCATCTCCGCGGTCGGCCCTTTACGTTTGCCCAGATAAAACCTACCAAAATAAACCTGTCCCTTTTTGGCAGGTTGTTAGCTGTGGCGGTACTCGGCGATGATGAAGTCGATGTCGGTTTGAAGGGTGTCCAAATTTGCCAGGCGCTCTTTGTCGGCGGGGCGCGTGCGGTAGTAGTAGGGCGTCATCTGAAATACGGCTTCGACGTCGGCCTGGGTCTGGAGCGTAATATTCGCAGATACCCGCTGCGTTCCGACCAACTCGAGCTCGGTGGTCTTCGGCAGCTTCTCATCGTTAAGGTACGGCGTGTCGTAGAGTACCTCCTTGAGCCCAAACAGATGACGGGCGCCCGGCACCACGGTGTAGAGCGAGCCCTCGGGCGCCAGCACGCGGGCAAACTCACGCTCGTTAAAGGGAGCGAAGAGCTCGGTCACCATATCGAAGGCGCCATCAGCCACGGGGATATCCTTCATGTTGGCCACGAAGTAGGTCGCGTCGCCGCGCTTGGCGGCAAGGCGCACCATCTCTTTGCCCAGGTCGAAACCGTAAGCATCCACCCCCGGCACCGCGCCCATGGCGCTGGTGTAGTAGCCCTCGCCGCAGCAAATATCGAGCAGCGTCATGGGGCCGTTCGTAGACGCAGCGCACCCAGCCGCCCGCTCACGCACCAGCTCGACCATTGCATCGCGCAACGGCGCATAGTAGCCACGGTTTAGAAAGTCACGACGACTACGCGCCTGCGACTTAGAATCGCCCATAGAGTCGCCGCTCTTGGACGAGCGCAGTAGGTACAGATAACCCTCGCGCGCACGGTCAAACCGGTGTCCGCCCGCGCATGCAGCACCACGCTCGTCGTCCACCAGCGGCTCATGGCAAACGGGACACAACAACATGGCAACTCCTTAGCGCGACAACACAACGTCCACCATTGTCGCACGCCTTCCCCACCTAGTCATTAGAGACGTTCTTGAATGACTAGTCGTTTAAGAACGCCCCCAACGGCTAGTCGATTAGGAGTATCATCGTCTGCGCAAATAAGCACGAAAGAGCATATTAGAGATTGAGAGCGTATGGCCGATACCGTATCTAAGCACATTGACATGACCACCGGATCGCTGTGGCGCAATATTCCCCTGTTCGCCTTCCCCGTGGCCGCCACGAGCATCTTGGAGCAGCTGTCGAATCTCATCGCCACGGTCATCATCGGTAACTTCTCGGGCGACCAGGGAACCCTCGCCATGGCGGCGGTCGGCTCCAATGTTCCGCTTACCAGTCTTATGCTCAACCTGTTTATTGGCATGTCGCTTGGCTCCAACGTGGTCATCGCCAACGCTATCGGCCGCAACGATCAGAACATGGTCAAACGCGCCGTCCATACCTCAATTTTAATGGCGCTCGTGGGCTTTGTCGTCATCGCACTGGGCGAGATCTTTGCCGAGCCCATGCTCGCCGCGCTCAACGTTCCCGCCGAAACCATGCCGCTCGCCTCGCTCTACCTACGCGTCTTTTTGCTCAGCATGCCCTCGATCTTGCTCTACAACTTTGAGGCCGCGATCTTCCGCTCCGTCGGCATCACCCGCATGCCGCTGCAGGCGCTTGCCGTGTCCACCGTCCTCAACATTGGCCTGGACCTTATCTTTGTCCCCGTACTCCACTGGGGCGTCGCGGGCGTCGCCATCGCCACCGCCATCGCCTACACCGTCAGCGCCGCTACGCTCTTTATCCGCCTGCTCAAGACCGACTCCGTCGTCCGCGTCACCCTACGCGACCTAGCTATCGACCCCGTCGCCCTCAAGCGCATCGTCAAAATCGGCCTGCCCGCCGGAATCCAAAGCGCCGTCTTTGCCGTCGCCAACATCATCATCCAGTCTGCCATCAACAGCCTGGGCACCGAGGTCATGGCGGCATCGAGCGCCGCCATGAGCCTGGAGTACGTGTGTTACAACCTGCTCAACAGCTTTAGCCAGGCGTGCACCACCTTTGTGGGACAAAATCACGGCGCCCGCCAGATCGACCGCTGCACCAAGACGCTCAAGGTCTGCTTGGTCGAAGGCGGTATCGTTGCACTCACCACGATCATCGTTATTGTCGGCCTGGGGCGCGAAATCTTGTCGCTGTTCAATAGCGATCCCAACATCGTCTCAATCGGCTATATCCGCGTGTGCTCGATCTTCCCGGCGTACGCCTTTAGCATGTTCTACGAAAACATGTCAGGCTACCTGCGCGGCTTTGGTATCTCGCTCACGCCCGCCCTCATCACCATGATCTGCGTCTGCGGTATCCGCTTCTATTGGGTGTTCTGCGTGTTCCCGCATTTCCGCACCTTTGCAAACATCATGATGGTCTACCCCATCAGCCTGGGCACCACGGCGTTCTTTATGGTCGTTGCGGTACTACTTTGCCACCCGGCACGCACCTATCGCGCCACCCAAGCCAAAGTGACAGCCCGCTAAACACCGCACCCAACGTCACGCCAGTCATTAATTGACAATATGCGAGCTCATATAGTCGATAAAGCGCCTCGTGGCGATGGGCATGGTGTCCCAGCTGCGCCAGGCGGCCACCACGTCGCGCGAGGGGGCATGCACGATGGGCCGCACATGAATATCGGCTTGCACGCCCTCTACAGTACGACGGTAGAGCATGCTCACGCCCAGGCCCTCCTCCACCATCGCCATGATGGTGTAGTCGTCGGTCACCTCACTCGTCACGTGCGGCGACAGCCCATGCGCGGCAAACGCATCGAGCACTAGGCTCTGCTCGCCCTCGTCCAGCAGCACAAACGGCTCGGACGCTAGGTCGGCGAGCGTTACCTTTTCCTTTGCCGCCAGCGGATGCGCTGCCGGCAACAGCGCAACCAACTCGTCGTGATAGACCACGCGCTTCTCGAGCCCGGCGGTAAAACCGCGCGCCGTAAAGCAAAAGTCAACCACGCCGTCGTGCACCCACTGGGCGTTGCGCGTGTAATCGCCCTGCTTGAGGGTAAAGTGCACGCCCGGATGCAGAGCCCCAAAGTCGCGGATCACACGCGGCAGTACGGTACGACTCACGTTGGTAAACGTCGCGATACGAATATCAGTCGAGGAAAGCCCCATCAGCTCCTGGCGCTTGCCCTCAAGCTCGGCCTCGGCAGTTACGATTTGGCGCAGATACGGCAGGTACTGCTTGCCGTCGCGCGTAAGCGAGACACCTTGCTTACCGCGCTCGATAAGCGTGGTGCCCAGCTCGCGCTCGAGCGCCTTGACGGCCTGGCTCACCGCACTTTGCGTATAGCCCAACTCGTCGGCCGCACCCTTAAGACTGCCGCAATCGACCACCATACAAACAATCTGATACCGCGATGCCATCGTGCCTCCACATCAATGCAGCCGTAAAACGTTTTGCCAGGTTTTTTTCTGTCAACATTAGCATTTCTTAATCATACTGAAGATACATTCGCTTTACTACATCCACATCTGGGAGCAGAATCCTTTTTGCGAAACCGTTCTGTAACAAAAGGAGTCCCATGGATCGCAAAAAAGCAATCGCGCTCTCATTTTCCGTTCCCGTCGCATGGGGCTTTTCGTATCCCCTCATGAAGATCGGCATGGACAGCATGAACGCCACGAGCATCGTCGCGCTACGCTGCATCATCGCCTTTGCGGCCTGCCTGTTGCTCTTCCACAAGCGCGCGTTCCGCATCAACCGCGACCTTATGGTTCGCGCCGCCATCATCGGCGCCATCATGGCAACCGAGCTCACCTGCATGTGCCTGGGCTCCAGCCTCACCTCTGCCTCCACTGCCGGCTTTTTGCAGAGCCTGACGGTCGTAATCGTGCCGTTTGCCAACGCCGCCCTGCTGCGCCGTGCCCCCGAGCGCAAAGTGCTCGTCGGCACCGCCATCGTCACCTGCGGCATGCTGCTGCTCTCGGGCGCCGACTTTACCAGCCTGAATCCCGGTGCGATCATCATGCTGCTCTCGGCCTTTATCTATGCCAGCCACATTATCGTGGCCAAGCGCTTTGTCGAAGAAGTCGACCCGCTGGCTCTGGGCGTTTGGCAGCTGGGCTTCGGCGGATTATTCTCGGGTATCGCCGCATTCACCTTTGGCGGTTTCACGCTTCCCGGCACGCCCAGCGAGATCGTGGTCGTCGTTGTGCTCGCACTCATCTGCTCTGCCTACGGCTTTATCACCCAGACGCTCGTTCAGCCCCACGTGCCAGCCGAGACCACCGGCTTCGCCTTCTCGCTCGAGCCGGTCTGCTCCGCCGTCTTCTCGTTCTTCCTGGTCGGCGAGGTCCTGAGCCCCATCGCATTCTTTGGCGCCGCCCTCATCCTCACCGGCGTCATGGTTGCAACCGTCGAGCTTCCGCGCCTTCGCGCACATGGACAGGCTCGTATGGCAGGAGCGCCCGAACGCACCTCGTAGACCCCGCTCTTCATGCAGCCGCGGCATAAAGGCAACCGGTGCGCCTTTACAATAGATGCCAACAGAGCATCTGCCATAAAGGAGCCCCATGGACACCGCAACTCGCGACCGCAACATAGCAACTTGGTTGGGCGATGCGCCGCAGCCGGTACGCGACACTACGAACCAGCTGCTCGAGCGCATCGTCCTTTTGCGTGCCGAGCAAACCATCTACCCGGCACAAGACGACATCCTCAATGCCCTCGCCTACACGCCGGCCGACCAGGTCAAGGTTGTCATCTTGGGTCAAGACCCCTATCACGGACCCAACCAGGCAATGGGACTGTCGTTCTCGGTCCCCGCGACGCAAACCAAGTTGCCGCCGAGCCTGCGCAACATCTATAAGGAGCTCAAAGCCGATCTAGGCTGCCCCATTCCCGCCACGGGAGACCTAACCCCATGGGCGCAACAGGGCATCCTGCTCCTCAACACTACGCTCACCGTGCGCGAGCATGCCGCGAACTCGCACGCCAAACTGGGCTGGAGCACCCTGACCGACTACGTTATCGAACGCTGCTGCCAGCTGCCCCAACCGGTAGTCTTTTTGGCATGGGGCCGCTTTGCCCAGCAGATGGTCGAAGGCAAGCTCGCCGCTACCGGCGCGGGCAAGGCAACCGGCAAGTTCTGCCTGGCCTCTACGCACCCCTCGCCGCTTTCGGCCAACCGTGCCACGGCAGAACTCCCCGCTTTTATGGGGTCGCGCCCCTTCTCTGCCGCCAATCGGCTACTCGAACAGCACGGCTCGACCCCCGTCAACTGGACTTGCCTCGGCTAAAAATCGATACATCAAAAAACGCGCCCGATGGCTTTCCGCCGGGCGCGTTTTCTATTCGGGCCATATAAATTGTGTGCGACCGGCCTCGCCGCCATCGATCAACAGACTCTGTCCGGTCATAAACCGGTTGGTCACGCCCACAAAGTAGATCCACTCGGCGATCTCTTGGGCGGTGGCCCAGCGTTTAAGCGGCGTGAGCTCCATAATCTGGTTCCACAGGTGCTCGTCTTCCATCACGCAACGGTTGAGCGGCGTGATAACGCCGCCCGGGTCCACACTGTTGGCGATGGCCTGCGGTGCCAGGCGGTTTGCAAGGTTCTTGGTGTAGGCGATAACGCCGCCCTTGCTAGCGGCATAGGCGGGAAACTCCGATCCCGTATGCCCGCTCGCCGACCCCACATTGACCACGGATTTGATAGCCGGCGCCGGCTTGGCGGCAAGCCCCTCTTCCACAAAGGCGTAGCGCTCGGTCACGTTAATGGTGCCACGCAGGTTGGCGGCGATGTCGTCGGCCGAATCCTGCGTGCCGGCAACGTTCACGATCACCTGGGGCTCAAGGTCGCTTGGAAACGAGTCCGGCTCGCGGACATCAACAATCAGATGGCGGTAGCGCTCGTGTTCGATCGCCGCCGGCAGCAGATCAAAGCCCACGACCTCGTGGCCCTCATCCAAAAAGCGCTGCACGCACGCGGCTCCGATACCGCCCGAAGCGCCCGTGATCAAAACCCGCATACTTGCTCCTTAGGCGGTTGCGTGGCGCTCGAGGTACTCGGAGCCCACATTCTCGCGCTCCCAGCCGCGCACGACCTTGTAGCCCACGGGACTCAGGAAGACCTCGCACAGCAGCTCGGCGACGGCGCCCGTCAGCGAGCACATAAGAACCTGCACCCAGGTCCAGCCAAAGAACGTGTGGCTCACCACAATGGCAAAGACCAGGTTGTCGATAAACTGACCAACGCCCGTGGAGACATAGGAGCGGAAGGCAAAGCTCGCAAAATTATTCTTTTTGAGCATGCGGCCGAGCGACTGGTTGAGCGTGGAGTTAACCACGGCAGAAACGAGCATGGCAAGCGACGAGCCAAGCACCACGTACCAGGTGCCGCCGATGGTGGCGTTAAGGGCAGTGTTGACCTCGATCATGCCGGTGTCGTAGTAGGCGCCCCACATGCCGGGCGTTAGCGAGCATGCCCAAAAGCACAAGCTCACGGCCAGGTTAACCAGCAGCGCGAGGATAGAGATTTTGATGGATGCCTTGGCGCCAAAGCGCTTGCAGATCATGTCCTGGCACAAAAACGAGACCCAGCTCACCACAAAGCCGCAATCGAGCGCCAGATACGGCAGACTGATGAGCTCTTTGTTGGCCAGCAGGTTCATCATGATGACGCTCACGAAAAACAGCGAAACCGTTGCCGCGGGAATGCTCCGCAACAGGACCTTGTAGTCCTCCATGACCTTCTTGATCATTATGTACTCCTTTGGTTTTAGGTTTAACGAGCAGGATATCGGACCCGAACTGCTCGGACGCCCCGGTCTTGAGACGACGGTGGGTATGATAGCCGCTCACACGGCATCAGGCAAGCAAACGGCGCGGCAGCCCCGCAGGGCCACCACGCCGATGCGCTAAAACGCTACGTTGCCAAACTCCGACAGGATAAGGTCGGGATTGTGGTCGGTTGCCCAATCCACGTTCCACGGGCTCGTGAACAGCAGCAACTTGCCGCCGCGCATGTCCTCGACGCGCAGCGTGTCGCGCGTGAGCGAAAGGCCCGGGATATCGATGGTATCGGGGTCGTTCTGAATCCAGCGGATGTCCGTATAGGGCAGCGGCTGGCGACGAACCTCAACACGGTACTCGGCCTTGAGGCGACGCTCGAGCACCTCAAACTGCAGCACGCCGACCACGCCCACGATGACGCTCTCCATACCGGCGCCCAGCTCGCGGAAGATCTGGATGGCGCCCTCCTGGGCAAGCTCCTCCATGCCTTTGACAAACTGCTTGCGCTTAAGCGTGTCGACCTGCGTAATGCGAGCGAACATCTCGGGGGCAAATGTCGGGATCTGCGGATACTGCACATGGCGCTTGCCAGAGCACACGGTGTCACCGATGCTAAAGATACCCGGATCGAACAGGCCCACGATATCGCCCGCGTACGCCTCGTCCACGATGGCGCGGTCATCGGCCATCATCGAGGTACCCGTAGCGAGCTTAAGCTTGCGGTTGCCCTGCACGTGGAAGGCATCCATGCCGCGCTCGAACTTGCCCGAGCAAATGCGCACAAAGGCGATGCGGTCGCGGTGGTTCTTGTCCATGTTGGCCTGGATCTTAAACACAAAGCCGCTAAAGTCGTCGCGGCAGGGATCGACCGGTTCGCTGGTGAGCGTATCGGTATAGGCGCGCGGCGTCGGGGCCAGACGCAGGAACTCCTTCAGGAAAGGCTCCACGCCAAAGTTGGTAAGCGCCGAGCCAAAGAACGCCGGGCTCAGCTTGCCGCAGGCCACGGCATCCAAATCGAGCTCGTCGCCGGCACCATCGAGCAGCTCGATATCGTCCATCAGGTTCTTATGGTTTTCTTCGCCGATGAGCTCGTCCATGGAAGGATCGCCCAGTTCGGCCTCGACCTCAGCGACCTTCTTGGTGGCGTTGGCGTGGCCGTCGCCCTCAAAGGCAATGACGTGACGAGTCTGACGATCGAACACGCCGCGGAAGTTGCGGCCGCTGCCGATCGGCCAGTTCATGGGATACGTATTGATGCCCAGGACATTCTCGATCTCTTCCATGAGCTCAAACGGATCGCGAGCCTCGTGGTCGAGCTTGTTCACAAAGGTGAAGATGGGGATGTGACGCAGTGTGCAGACCTTAAAGAGCTTTTTGGTCTGGGCCTCGACGCCCTTGGCGCCGTCGATGACCATGACCGCAGCGTCGGCGGCCATAAGGGTACGGTAGGTATCCTCCGAGAAGTCCTGGTGGCCGGGGGTATCGAGAATGTTGACACAGGCGCCGTTATAGGTGAACTGCAGCACCGAGGAGGTGACGGAGATGCCGCGCTCCTTCTCGATGTCCATCCAGTCCGAGACAGCATGCTTGGCCGAGCTCTTGCCCTTGACCGAGCCGGCAGTCTGGATGCTGCCGGTATAGAGCAGCAGCTTCTCGGTAAGCGTGGTCTTACCGGCGTCCGGGTGGCTGATGATCGCGAATGTGCGGCGCGACGAGATTTCATCCGACAGGCTTGCCATGCGGATCCTTTCTTGCATTGAGTGCATTACGTCGATGTAACCGCATTATTGTAGCCGCGAAATCCCGATCTAGGGCGCCTATCAGGACAAATTCATCAGTCAGGGCCCGGGCAGCCGGCCCAATCCGAATTTGTCTCTTGCGTAACTGTGCATAGTGTATATATACTGTGCTTACCGGTTATATACACGTGTAGCCCAACAGCTAAGGAGCCGCTGTGGACATCATCCTATCCAATTCGAGCGACAAGCCCATCTACGAGCAGATAACCTCGCAAGTCAAAGCTCAGATCTTATCGGGCACGCTCGCTGCGGGAGCCAAACTCCCCAGCATCCGTGCACTCGCGAGCGATCTTGGCGTGAGCGTCATCACCACCAAGCGCGCCTACGCCGACCTGGAGCAGCTCGGGTTTATCTGCACCGTGCAGGGCAAGGGCTGTTTTGTCGCCGAGGGCAACCAGGAGCTTTTGCGCGAAAACCAGCTCTGCCATATCGAAGATCTGCTTGCGAAAGCGGCAAGCCAAGCCGAAACCCTGGGCGTCACGCGCGACAAGCTGCACGAAATGCTCGACCTTGTAGCCCCCGAAACCATGCAGTAGCCATCTGCAAGAAAGGCTATACCATGCAAAACTTGCTAGAACTCAAAGGCATCTCACGCCGTGTGAGCGACCGTTTTTCGCTGCGCGACGTCACGCTTGCCGTGGAGCCTGGCCAGATCGTCGGCTTTGTTGGTGCCAACGGTGCTGGCAAAACAACGACGATTCGAGCTGCTCTCGGGCTTATAAAGCTCGATGCCGGCGAAGTGCACCTGTTTGGGCAGCGCTGTGGCGCCGACGCGCCCGATGAGTCGCAACGCCATCTACGCTCCCGCGTCGGTCTTGTCCTGGACACGTGCCCCTTCCCCTCCATGCTCAAGGTGGGCCAGATCGAGTCGCTCGTAGGCCCGGCGTACCCCACGTGGAACCGCGAAACGTTCGCCGGATTCATCAACCGATTTGGCCTCGATCCCAAGACAAAGGTCAAGGACCTCTCCCGCGGCATGGGCATGAAACTGCAGCTTGCCTGCGCACTCAGCCACAAGGCCAAGCTGCTCGTTTTGGATGAAGCCACCGCGGGCCTCGATCCCATGGCACGCGAGGAGCTGCTTGATGAGCTGCTTGCCTTTGTCGCCGACGGCCAGCACAGCGTGCTGCTCTCGAGCCACATTACGTCCGACCTCGATCGCACCGCTGATCGCGTCATCTGCATCGATAATGGCTCGATTATTTTTGACCTGCCGCGCGAGGACATTACCGACCGCGCCGGCATCGCCCACTGCACCCAATCGCAGGCTGCCGAGCTTATGGCTTGCGTCGAAGGCGCCCGTGCCGTCCACCACGCCTATAGCGTGGACGTGCTCGTGCCCAACCGTTGCGAAACGCTCGAGGCCTTTCCCGAGATTCCCTGCGATCGGGCAACCATTGATGACTACCTGCGCCTCACGCTGAAAGGGGCTTCGAAATGAAACGTGCCTTTATGTCCGAGCTCGCCATCGCTCGCTCGCTTATCCCGAGTATTGCGGGCGTCGGCTTGTTCATCTTCGTTGTGCTGACGCTCGCCAACGCGTCGGATGGCGATTCCGGTATGAGCGCCGGCGCCTGCGCCGTCAGCGCCATGTCACCCATCATAGTCATGAACTCACTGGCCGGTTTCGACAATCAAAACGGTTGGGAGCGCTACCGGGCAACGCTGCCCTTCTCGCGCAAAGACATCATCTGCGCACGCTACCTGAGCGTTATTGTCTTCTCCGCCGTCATGGCATGTGCAGCTACGCTTTTGAGTGTCGTCGCCATCCCGCTCTTCAACAGCGCGGGCATTCCTTCGACAGGGCAGACGGTCTTTGAAATCGCAATCGCCTCGGCAGCATCGATGCTCATCTCCCTCATGATGGTGTTTTTGGCGCAGCCACTGTTCTTTCGATTTGGACACATGGAGGCGCTGCGCCTATCCGTTGGCCTGTTTACCATGCTCGGATGCCTTGCCATGGCAACGTTGAGTTCCTCCAACCCCATCAGCAACTGGCTCATGTCGATTGCCGGAGCGAATCCCGATCCCGCCGTCCTTGGCTGTCTGTGTGCAGGAATTGCAGTACTGGCGCTCGCACTATGTGCAATCAGCTGCGCTGTCAGCACCAAGGTTTATCGAGTACGCGATCTGTAATCGACAGCTAAAAAAGCTTAGGTGGTACCCCGCTTATTTTTTCAATGAAACAAGGCAGCATAGCGTCACCACCGCCCCTCACAGCAGGCCGTCTAGTTCTTGGCAACCAAAAAGACACCGTCAGCATATCGAAGGTGAATACTTTTCCGAGAAGTGAACGAGTAAAAACAGTGCCCTGTAGCATCGACAATTTTAAGGACTCAATTCCTGCGGTTTTTGTCTAAGAATCCTGCAGTTCTGTTCGAAAAAAGTATGCATGTTCCAGGGGTCCAGATTTACTCGTTCACTTCGCGGAAAACCATTCACCTTCGATTCGAGCCTTAACCAAATGTCCTCTCGAACTATGGCCCCTGTCTCACCACAGCGATATCAAAGCTTCATGCCGGGACGGTATCATCGGACGAGCGCCGTAAATCTGGCGCGGTCGTTCTTTGGGGAGGCATTTCACCCGTGTCGTGGGTCGCAGCAGCATTTGTGTCGGCTTTCTTTGCCGGCATCACATCTGTCCTGGCCAAATGCGGCATCAAGCAGACCGACTCCGATGTCGCAACGGCCATTCGCACCTGCGTGGTGCTCGTTTTCGCCTGGGCAATGGCGGGCATTTCTGGATCCATTGGAACCATCGGCAGCATCGAACCCAGATCTTGGCTCTTTCTCGTCCTCTCGGGACTCGCTACCGGTGCTTCGTGGATCTGTTACTTTAAGGCGTTGGGCATCGGAGACGTCAATAAGGTCGTACCGGTCGACAAGATGAGCACCGTACTCGCCGCACTGATCGCCATCGTGCTTTTTGGCGAGACGAGCAACCTTGCGGTTAAGCTCGTGGGAACCGCTGTCATCACCCTCGGCACGTTTTTAATGATCGAGAAGAAGCAGTCTGCCGGACCCGAGCAGCAGCAAGACCGGACCTGGCTCGCTTACGCCCTCGGCGCCGCCGTGTTCGCGGCGCTCACGTCCATCCTTGCCAAGGTTGGCATCGAAGGCGTCGAGTCAAACCTGGCCACGGCAATCCGCACCTGCGTGGTACTGGTTATGGCATGGGCGATCGTGGCAGCCAAGGGAAAACTGGATCAGGTCGCGCACGCTGACCGGCGCGAACTCACATTTCTCGCAACATCGGGCATCGCGACCGGAGCATCGTGGCTGCTCTATTACTACGCCATCGCCACAGGCCAGGTGAGCGTCGTGGTGCAGATCGACAAACTATCGATTGTCGTATCAGTACTATTTGCGCGCCTGACATTCAACGAAAAACTCTCACGACGCAGCGTCATCGGTCTCGCCCTCATCGTACTGGGCACCGCCGCGCTCGCAGTTTGGAAGTAGCGCGGCCAGCAGCCGCTACATCCTCACACCTGGCTTGGGATGCCTGTACTGACCGTGGGATGCCGTGCGCTTACCGTGCGAGATGGCAAATTTGGGACAACAGTGCAGGCAACGAAGGCAGGCTGCGCACTCCGGCTTTGTCCAGACGGGAAGGCCGTCGCGCATCTCAATCGCCGCCATGGGGCAGCGCTTGGCACACAGGCCGCAGCCGATGCAGCGATCGGCATCGACGGCAAACTTGCTCGTCTGTTGCATGCGCGGCAGCCCAATTGCGTGATACGCGCACGATGCAAACAGAGGCACGCGATGGCGCATCATGTTGCCCGTGCGGCGTGCCCGCACCGCCTCGATCACGGCATCAATCTGCGCCTCGGCAGCTCTATTGACACCCTCAACCTTTTGAGGGTCAGACAGGTCGAAAACAGGCGTCCAGGTATCGGGCATCTTGACGCTCATCGCCGCATCTAACTCGAGCCCACGCTCGTGTAGCAGATCGCGGGCGAACTTGGCCGATTGCCCGGTCGTCGAACCATATGTCGAGACATAGAACGTATAGGGGCGCTCGCCGCCCTTTGTGCCGGCAGCAACCGATAGGTCGACAGTCTTCAAAAACTCGATCATTGGCGTCGGCAAGCCCCAGGCGTATACCGGGGCGACAAACCCCAGCCGACAGGGGCCTTCCATCACAGCAAGGTGAAGGATCTCGGCATCAAAGCGCTCAATCGACATAACTTTGTCGCTTGTCGCCGCTGCAATGCGACGCGCCACATGCTCGCTGTTCCCTGTCGCGCTAAAGTACAGGATCATCTTGTACCCCTGGAATTGACTCGTGAAAAACCGCGCTACTTGCGCAGCGGCTTGGGCAGTGGAATGCCGGCGGCGATGACGGCGGCGATGATCATGCAGACGATACCCTTGAGTGGGAAGCACATGAGCAGCAGGCCCACGACCATGACCGGCTGACGCATGACCGCACCCATCGTCGATGCCGTGCAGACGGCGACGCAAAAGACCGGATCTGCGCCGGTGAGGATGGCAAGGCCATAGCCCAGGCTCACACCCGAGAAGATAACCGGGAAGAAGTGGCCGCCGCGCCAACCAAGGTTGATGAGGGCGGGCGTCAGCATGGCCTTAACAAGACCGGTCGCGATAAGCACGCCAGCGGGAATGGTCAGATAGGTTTCCATGAGCACGTCGGCCTGGGTCTCGCCGGCAAACATGGTGTAGGGCAGAACCGTGCCACAGATGGCGAGCGCCAGACCGGCTAGCATGGCCTTGACGACAGGACGCTCCCCTATTGCATGAGACAGTGCCTCGCTCGCGTGCTCAGAGACAAAGTACAGCCAACCGCATACGGTGCCGACCAACGCCAGCGGAATGAGCCAGACAAGTTCCAGGTTGCCCACCACGGCGGCCTCGAACCTCGGCATGCCCATGCCGCCGCCCACAAGCTGGCCGAGCAGCAGGTAGGTGCCCAGACCGCCGGCAATCGCAATGCCGTAGACCACCGTCTTTTGCGCCTTGGGCAGCTTGATGGTGATCTCGCCGGACGCGGATTCATCGTCGGCGTCTTCGCCCTGGCCGTCAGCACTTCCGGCAAGCGGTGCCACAAAGCCAAAGACGGGCGCGGTAAAGAGCGCCGTCAGGGCAGCCTGGGTGCCCAGCAGCGTGAGCTCCCTAAACTCAGCTCCAAAGCGACGCATGCGATCGCCGACCCAGCTGCACAGACCCGCGATAACGCCGGTCAGGCCGGCCTCCGGTCCAATGCTGCCACCAAACAGCAGCGGCAGCAATGCCGCGAGCGAAAGCTTGCCCAGGTTGTCGTACGGGTAGCGCCCATCGCGCTTTACCTTGGCCATCACCTGGTTGAGGTCATCGGTCTTGGTGCCCGTCGTCTTTTCGTACAGACCGATCAGCAGGCCGCCCAGCAGGCAGACGAAAAACGGGTATGGCAGAAAGCCAAACGGTCCGCTGGCAAGCTCGGGCGAAGCGACGCCCAGCGCGTGTGGAATCTCGGTCCATAGATAGTCGATACCGTGCTCCATCGCAAAGAAGAACAGCCAGACTGCGGCACCTGCGAACGCACCGGTCACGGCAACGCTAACTAAAAACAGCGCGCGGTTTGTGGGTTTGGCAAGGTTATCCATCGGGTCCTCCCGCGGTCAAAGTCGACATAGATACGTTTTATTGTAGAGCGAGTGTGGCCCAGACAAGCCAGCCGTCTGCGCCGCAAACGGCACCATTGGGAGCCATAGTGGGGCAGGCTCAAGGCTTATCCGTTGATAATCGAGGCAATCTCGCGCAAATCGTCGGCAAAGTAGATGCCGTGCTGGCGCTTCAGGCTCGAAAGCCCCTTATCAATCATGTGCCCGAGCAGCGCCTTGAGGTCGTTGTAGTAACCGTTCAGGTTGTACAAAATGCACGGCGCATCGAGATGCCCCAACGACACCGCGGACATGACCTCGGCAATCTCCTCGAGCGTGCCCGTCCCACCGGGAAAGGCGATGAACGCATCGCCGAGCTCAATCATCTTGGCCTTGCGCTCGGCCATATCGCTCGTCACGATAAGGTCGTCGATACCGTCATGCTGAAACTCGGCCTCGATAAAAAAGCTCGGCTCAACACCCGTCACATGTCCACCTGCCTCGAGCACGCTATCGGCGAGCGCACCCATCAGGCCCGACTTGGACCCGCCGTATACCAGCGCGTGTCCGTTGGAGCCAATCCAGTTGCCCAGCTCCTGCAGCGCGGGCAGAAACGCTGGGTCGTTACCAACGCTGGCACCCAGATACACGGTGATATTCATATTCAGTCCCCCCAATCGTGACGCGCGGCGCCCGTTCTAGCGTTGGCGGCGGCGATATTCGCGCACGCGGCGCGACAGGTCGGCGAGCTCGTCACGATCGAGCTCCTCCAAATGCTCAAGATCGTCCATAAAGCGCGCCATGGTGTCCTTTTGGCGCAGCTTGATGAGCGTATTGCAGTAGTTCACCGCCACGCCCGTAAGCATGGCGATATAGAAGATACTGATGACGCTTAGGATGACGGTAATGCCGCGGGCAACCGGCGTTTCTGCCGGGATATCGCCAAAGCCGATCGTCGAGACCGTCTCAAAGCTAAACCACAGGCCATCACCAAAGGTGAGGGTCGTAGGCTCGGACAGCCAGACAGCCGTCGAGCACAGCAGGTAAAAGATAAGAAACAGGCCCGTGATGCGTGCAAAGCCAGCCTGTCGCAGCACATCGGCAAGCGTCCTCAACCTGTTCATCGCGACCCCTTTTCCCAGACGCCCAATCACATTCGCTCGATATTGTCCCACAACCGACAGTTAGGGACGTTCCTTTTGTGCGGGGCAGAAAGGGACTGTCCCCAACTGCCGGGCGGGATCGTTTAGCGATGCAGCTGCCGACTGGGCAGGCTGAGCTGGTATCCTTATGCGGTAATGTCTCGATTCGTTAGGATTGCATGTGAGAGCTTCCGCTGTCCTTCGTTCAGTTATATATCGCACCCTGGCCGTTGCGCTTACCGCGCTCGCCGTACTGAGCGCCGTCGCGCCCGCCCCTGCCTTTGCCGCCGACTCTGATCAGCAGGCCAAGACGGTCCGCGTTGGTTGGCTCGTCAACAACGAGGGCTTCCAGGACGGCACCCCCGGCGAGCGTCTCTCGGGATGGGGTTACGAGTACCTCCAGACCCTGTCGTACTACACGCCCGGCTGGCGGTACGAATACGTCTCCGGCACCTTCACCGAGCTTATGGACATGCTCGAGGCGGGCGAGATCGACCTCATGCCCAACATCTCCTACTCTGAGGAACGCGCCCAAAAGCTGCTCTTTTCCTCGAACCCCGAGGGCACCGAGCGCTACTTCATCTACGCCAAGCCCGATCGCGACGATCTGGCCAAGGGTGACCCCCAAGCGCTCCAAGGCCTTACCATCGGCTGCAACCCCGGCGTTATGCAAACCTTCGTTGGCCAGCAGTGGCTCGCCAACGAAGGCATTACCTGCACCTATAAAGAAATCGACACTGGCGGTGCCCTCTTTGACGCGCTCGCAAACAACGAGGTCGATGCCATCATCATGAACGACACGACCTCGTCGCCCAGCGCCTCCCCCATGTTCTACATTGGTTCGAGCGACTACTATTTTGCCGTCCCCAAAAGCCGCCCCGACCTGATGGACGACATCAATGCCGCCATGTCGGCAATCGCCCGCGTCAACCCACGCTATATCGACGAAGTCAAATCTAACTACTCGGCCCAAAACAGCGGTTCATCATCGCTCAACAGCCCCGAACGTTCCTGGCTCAAAGCAAATGGCAACACCATCACGCTCGGCTATATTACGGGCAAACTCCCCTACTGCAACGAAGACGAAAACGGCGAAATGGAAGGCTCGCTCGCATCGCTTGCGACGACGTTGCACGATAAATTTGGCATTACGGTCAAAACCGTCGCCTTTGATAGTTACAAGATGATGTCAAAGGCCCTGTCAAAGGGAAGCATAGACGTTGCGCTGCCGGTATACCGAGATTACTGGTTTGCCGAGCAATCAGGCGTTGTGCAGTCGGTATCGTTGGGGACCATATCCCTCACCGCCATCCACACCGGCAGCGACCTGAACAAAGACCTTCAGAACATCGCCTGTACCAAATCATCGTTTGTCAACAAAAATGCACTTGAAAGTCTGTTCCCCACAGCGACCGTGACCGAATACCAATCCGACGATGAAGCGTTCGACGCCCTCAGGAAGGGAACGGCACATTGCATCGTCGCTCCCAGCTCACGCGTAAAAACCATCGGCGACCGCTATGATCTCGAGGGCTACGAGACGGTCGAGCTCCCTGACACCTGTGAGCTCTCGTGCTGGATTTCGCGCGGAAAGCCCGAGCTGCTGGGAATCATCAACAAGGGCATCATCAATGCCGGAGAATCGCTCTCCGCAAGCAATTACTCCTCCACGTCGTACACGGCCCAGGAATCCAACACGCTTCAATTCCTTTATCGCAACCGCACCGCCATTGCAGCTACCCTCATCGGTATGTTGTCGGTCGGCATCGTCCTGCTCATCTGGGCGCTCGCGCGCGCTCGAACCGAGCGCAAAAAAGCCGATGCTGCCAACGCCGCTAAGACGGCATTCCTCACGCGCATGAGCCACGACATCCGTACGCCGCTCAACGGTATCCTGGGCCTTATCGAGATCGAGGAATTGAAGGAAGGCGATATCCAGGTCGCCCGCGAGAGCCGTGCCAAGGCGCGCGTTGCCGCCAATCACCTGCTCTCGCTGATCAACGACATCCTCGAGATGGGCAAAATCGAAGACCGCAAGCTAACACTGGAGCATGCGCCTTTTAACCTCAAAGAGCTCTGTGACGATACGCTGGTGCTGTGCAAGCTCCGCGCGTCCAGTAACGGCATCACCATGCAGGACAATAGTCTGCCGTACGCCACGGGGCCATACATGGTCGGCAGTCCCACCCATATCCGACAGATCATGATCAACCTGTTAGACAACAGCATTAAGTACAACAAGCGCGGCGGCTCCGTCACCTTTAGCTCAAAGACCAAGCCACTCGATAACGGGCGCGCGCTCTTTTGCTTTAGCGTTTCGGATACCGGCATTGGCATGACTCCCAAATTCTTAAAACATATCTATGAGCCGTTTGCCCAAGAAGGTAACGATGCGCGCAGCAAGTTCCAAGGAACCGGCATGGGCATGCCAATCGTCAAGTCGCTTATTGAACTGATGGGCGGCACCATCGAAGTCACCAGCGAGTTCCATGTGGGCACCACGTTCTACGTGGAAATTCCGCTCGATATCGACAAGAATCCCCAGGCGCGGGCGAATACGGTTGAGAGTACGCTCGACTGCTCGCTCGCCAACATGAACGTGCTGCTCGCCGAAGACAACGAATTGAACGCCGAGATTGCCCAGGCGCTGCTAGAATCCGAGGGCGTCGTGGTCACCCGCGCCGCCAACGGCAACGAAGTCGTCGATCTGTACCTGTCACATCCCGCCGGCAGCTTCGATGCGATTCTGATGGACATTATGATGCCGGGCATGGACGGCTATGAGGCAACCCGCGCGATTCGCCTGAGCAAGAAGGCCGATGCAGCCGATATCCCCATCATCGCGCTCACCGCCAATGCCTTTGCCGAGGACGCCAAGGCGGCACACGACGCCGGCATGAACGCCCATCTGTCCAAACCGCTCGACTTTAACAAGCTCAAAAACATACTCGCCCGCATCAAGAAAAACGGACCCGTTTCGCTATAGTTTGTGCTCAACCACCACGCACGACCAGAAAGGAAACCAACGATGTTTAGGCCCTTACGTCGAAAGAAACGCGCCATCACTGACGAGGAAGCGCGCGAACTGCTCGCTACCTGCAAGCGCGGCGTCTTTGCCGTCAACGGCGACGATGGCTACCCGTACGCCATTCCCGTCAACTACTTCTTTGACACCGAGCACGACAAGATTTATTTCCATGGCGCCAAGGCTGGCCACAAGGTCGACGCACTCAAGCGCGATGACAAGGTCTGCTTTACCGTTTACGGCAACGAGTGGTACCAGGACGGTGACTGGGCTCCCTACGTTATGAGTACCGTGGTCTTTGGCCGCTGTCGCCTGGCAAATGACACTCCCGCGTTTATCGAGGATAAAGTCCGCCAGCTCGCGCTTAAGTACTACCCTTCTGCCGAGGAAGTCGAAGAGGAAATCGCCAAGGACATTAAGGGCGTCCAGCTCTACGAGATTACGATTGAACATCTTTGCGGTAAGCAGATTCAGGAAAAGTAAGCCCCCTCAGCAGACCTCATCAATAGCAATATGGCCCGGTTCCAACCAACATTAGAACCGGGCCATATGCTTATAAAGCGTCGGCAGCTATGTGCGCAAGCGCCTCAACAAGTTCCTGCGAGCTCACGGGTTTACTCAGGTGCGCGTCCATGCCCGCCTCACGCGAAAGCCTGCGGTCGTCGGCAAAGGCGTTGGCACTCACGGCGATAATCGGCGTAGTCGCGGCATCCTCGCGATCGAGTGCTCGAATCTGACGTGTGGCCTCAAGGCCGTCGATACCGGGCATCATGATGTCCATCAACACCACGTCGTACTCGTGCGGCGCGCTCGCGGCAAACATCTCGACGGCAGACTCACCATCCTTAGCATGCGTCACGACGGCACCGGCGCGGGCGAGCGTAAACTGTGCGATCTCGGCATTCAGGTCGTTATCCTCTACGAGCAAAACGCGCAAGCCCTGGAGCGCATCGCCGTCGCCCGCATTCACGCGCACTGCCTGAGGAATCTCGGAGCACTTGCACTTCTCAAACGGCAGACGGATGGTAAACGTCGTCCCCTGCCCCAAGATGCTCGAAAAGCTCATGGTTCCGCCCATAAGCTCGACCAACTGTTTGGCAATAGGCGCACCCAGGCCAGTTCCCGATGAAGCGCCTTCCACCTGCTGCTCCTCGCGACAAAACGGCTCGTAGAGGTGCTGTTGAAACTCCTCACTCATGCCAATACCGTTATCGGCGATCGTGTATTCATAGACGGGGACGCCATCCGCTGGCTCCACCTCGCGGCACACCAGGCGAACATAGCCGCCCTGGCGGTTGTACTTGACGGCATTGCCGGCAATATTGAGCAACAAGCGCTTGAGGTGCGTCACGCTCACCCGCGCATAGGGATGATTAAGCGTCTGCTGGTCGCAGATAATTGTCACCAGACGCTCCTCGGCCTGGCGCTCCAGAATATCGCGCACCTCGTGGTTGAGGGTCACCAAGTTTGTGGGAACAAGCTCCAAATCGACCTGCCCGCTCTCCAGGCGACTCATATCCAGGGCCTCGTTGGCAAGGTCGAGCAGCAGTCCCGATGCCGTCCAGATCTTTGAGCGGCACTCGGTCTGTTTTTGCAGATCGTCCGCATTGGCATCGCCGACCTCAACCATACCGCGAATGCCGTTGATGGGCGTGCGCAGATCGTGGCTCATGCGACGCAAAAACTCCGTCTTTGCCGAGTTGGCAGACGAGGCCTCACGCGCTGCCTTTGCCAGTTTGTCGCCATAGTCGCGCTCCTGCTGCAGCAAGTCCGTCAAGCGTCGACGATCAGCGCGGCGACGCACCATCACAACAACGGCTATAACACCGCTGTAGAGCACCAGCACGCCGGCAGCAACAGCCGCGACGACCTCAAAGTAGCGCCGCGCCGAGGCATAGGTGTACACGTAGAACCCGCGCGCTTTTCCAAATGTGCCCAAATACCACTCGCCGCTGGCGTTGACCAGTCGGACTTTGCCGGGCAGGCATCGATCCTTAATACCGTCGACAATAAAGACATCCGTTGCAGGCAGATTGAATACGCCCAATATGGTGGGTTCAACGGCATTGGTCGCAACGACCTTGCCATCGCTTTCGATCACGATATTGCCGCTGTCGATGGTCTCATAACCACCGAGCAGGCTCTGCAGTTTGAGCGTATTGCTTGCAACTGCCTTCGCGCTCTGATGCCTGACCGCGATAACGATGCCCTCGCCATCTTGCCGGGTCACGCAACCAATGTCTGCAACCGAATCATCCGAAAGCGTAATGCGGGCGGTATAGGACTTAAGCGGATGGGCTGCCACCTCCAGCACGGGTGCTTCCTTGAGATACGCAGCGAGCGAATCGTAGCCCACGCCATCCGTCGAGGACTCGGACACCAAATTGCCCGATGCGTCCGTCACGATCAGTGCGCTCACGTTGAACTGGTCGGCATATTGCTCCAGCATGGCGTTATCCACCGAACCGTCGCGCTCCATATCGCGCGCTGTCTCTCCGGCGATCTCCATAACGCGAATCAGGTTTTTGGTCGTATAGGCGCTATTGAATGCATCGTAGGAAAGGCTCTGCGTCGCCACGTAATCGACAACGTCGGCAAAGCGCTGCTCGGCTTGGGCCGTCGTGTAACCGTAGCTCATCATGCCGGCAACAACCGAGAGCGCTATCCCCAGCAGTGCGACAAGAAGCCACGCACCTGCCGAACGATCGCCCCGCTCCTGAGCGGCGTGGTCGGGCGCATCGATCATGACAGGCCCTCCATATTCAAAAATGGCGAAGGGTCATCAAAGTACTTTGACACCAGACGTTCCATGGTGCCGTCGGCTAGCATTTCTTGGTAGGCACGGGTGAGCTTGACGTCGATGCCGCGCGTATCGTTGATATCGAAAGCGGTGCCCAAACCAACCTCTAGCAGCGGCTCATCCAGAATACGATACGTCACGCCATAGTCTTTTTCGTAGGTGAGCAGCGAGGACTCATGCGCGGCGATGGCGTCGACCAGGCCCTCGACGAGCGCCGGGTTCAGGTACGAGCGGTCCGAGAAGCTGTAGAGCTCCTTGATCTGCGGAACGTTTTCATTTACGCGATTGAGCAAAATGTCCTCGGGCTTGGTGGTGGACTGGACCGCCACGACTTTATCCTCAAGATCGGCAAGCGTGTAGATATCGCTCTGGGGATCGACCGCGGCTACCTGGCGGCTCGCAAGGTACGGGCCGGCCCAACGATACTCGTTTTCGCGACCCGTCATGCTAAAGCTGCCCATGACACAATCGAGTTCGCCGCTCCCCAGCAGCTCTTTCTTCTTTTCCCAATCGATCAGCTGGTATTTTGGCTTGTAGCCAATGCGGGCCAAAGCCTCGGTCAATATCTCGACATCCAGGCCAACGATATCACCGTACTCGTCGGTATATACAAACGGTGGATAGAGGTCGCTGCCAACGTTGAGCGTCTTAAGATCATCGTCTTTGACCTGCGAGGCGCCCAGACCTTCTAATGCAGACGTCGAGGCTTCGTCATTACGCCCAGAACAGCCAGCTATCGCTACGACAAAGGCGCTCGCCACTGCAAGCGCAACAAACAACGATATGGCAACCGAGCAGCGAGGTCTTTTCATCGAGCTCCAGAAAATCCTATTCACAGACTGAAACGGTAGAAAATAATTAATAGCAAACGAAACCACACGAGTGCCCAATGGTTACAGACGTTTTACCATGCGGGCCTTCTAGCCGACTTGGCAGAAGGCCCCGCATGCAGCGCGCACTTACCGTGCATTAAAAACGTAGCGGTCCAGGCGGTCGCACGCTTCCCTCACGCGCGAAAGCGGCAGCGCCAGATTCACGCGAATGTGGCAGGGCCCGTGGAACGGGCGGCCGTCCTGATACCCCACGCCCACGCGCGCCCCCTCGTCGAGCAGCCACTGAATATCGCGGCCATGCTCGCGGCACCACTCGGTGCAGTCCAGAAACACCATGTAGGTGCCCTGCGGACGCGAAAACGTGACGCCCTTCCAATGTTTTTCTGCATGCGTGCAGAAGTACTCGATATTGCCGGCAAGCACCTGGTTGAGCTCGTCCACCCACTCGTAGCCTTGCGGCTGGTAGGCACCGATAAGCGCATGCATGGAGAGGACATTCATCTCGTTGTAGTGAGTCTTGTTGGACACGGCGCACACGCGGTCGCGCAACGTCTCGTTATAGATGATGTGGTAGCTGCCGACCAGGCCCGCCAGGTTGAACGTCTTGCTGGGCGCGTAGAGGGCAACCGTGCGCATGCGGGCATCCTCGCTCACCGACTGCGTCGGGATATGCTTGTGACCCGGCAGGATGATATCGGACCAAATCTCATCCGAGATCACCACGCAATCGTGCTGGCGATAGATATCCATGGCGTGCTCGATCTCGTCGCGCTCCCATACGCGGCCGCAGGGATTGTGCGGCGAGCAGAACACCGCGGCATGGATATGGTTTTGGGCGAGCTTTTGCTCCATGTCCTCAAAGTCCATACGCCACACGCCTTGGTCGTCGAGCCTAAGCGGGCTGTGGACAATGCGATAGCCCGCAGCCTCGATGGACTTGGTAAAGCCGATGTAGGTGGGACTGTGGACCAGCACCGCATCGCCCGGCTGGACATATGCGCGCAACGTCGACACGACACCGCCCAGCACGCCGTTTTCGTAGCCGATATGCTCCGGCGCCAAGCCCTCAACGCCATTGCGACGGCTCTGCCATTCGATGATGCAGTCGAAGTACTCGGGACGCGGATTGAAATAGCCAAACATGGGGTGCTGGGCACGCTGAATGATGTACTCCTGGACTGTGGGCACCGTGGCAAAGTTCATGTCCGCCACCCACATGGGGATGCGGTCGAAGCCCTCGTCGGGTGCGTTCGGAGCCATGTCGGGAATCTCGCCCCAGGAGTCAACGGCGATGGCGTCCATGCCGTGGCGGTCGATAAGCGAAGTAAAGTCGTATTTCATGCTGAGCTCCCATGCAAAGCGGGTTGTTTTGGTAGGCGTTATTGTCCACCAGCGTGGGCGGTTTTGGCATGAGGTTTGGCGTTGAATTTGGCGGGTGCAAACGAATGACCGGTTAGTCTCGCGCGTCGGTGATGGCGGTTATCGTCAACCTGGTTCCGTCAACGGTAAAAGACACGTCGAGTCCGGCGTATGCCAAGTGATAAACGCGGTTTGGCTCGTGCTTGCTGCCTGCGCGACGCGGATCTTGGCGAAGGACCTCGACCAGGCCGGGGAGCTTTGCGGGCGGGACCATGTCCTGCAGCGTTTGCGGGAGCTCGACATCGAGCTCTTGCCACGGAGCATCCTCAATCCAGCCGCCGGTCGCATCCGGGTGGCAGTCCGCAAACGGAATGTAGGGCTTAATGTCGTAGATGGGCGTGCCGTCGCGCAGATCGGCCCCCAGCACATGGATGATGGGACCATTGCCGGTGAGCTCGACGCGATCGAGCTTGACGCAGGTAAGCCCAATGGAATTAGGGCGAAACGGACTGCGCGTGGCAAAGACGCCCACGCGCTCGGCTCCGCCCAGACGCGGCGGGCGCACGGTCTTCGACCACTTGACGTTGGTGCCGGACCTGTCCTGCGACTTGGCATCGGCAGCTATGTCCTTAGCCGTGCCGCCGGGCGTTCCGTTTTCGAAGCGCCACAGCAGCCACAGGTGAGAGAAGGAGTCCAGACCCTCAACCGCTGCATTGGAGGCAAATTCCGGCTCGAAAACGATGCGTCCCTGCAGATGAGGCGCCAAAAAGCTGTTGCGCGGAATGCCGAACTTCTGCGGCAGGTCGGTATGTATGTGTGCAATAGGTTCCATGCCGGTCATTGTACGGCATGGAGGCGTGGGGCGTTGCGCGCAATTCTTCGCCGCGGTCCCCCGTCGTGCAACCAACGGTTGCTTGGAAGGGCACCTGCCGCCGCGTATGCTTAAGCCATCAACCAGCAGAAAGGAGCCGCTATGGCCTTTGCAGAAAAGCTCATCGCTGTCCGTCGCGCCCATCACCTTACCCAAGAGCAGCTCGCCGCCAAACTCTTTGTCACGCGCCAAGCCGTCAGCCGTTGGGAGCGCGACGAGGTCACCCCGGGCATCGACATGATGAAGCTCATTGCCGCCGTAACCGGAGAGCCGTTGTCCCACCTGCTCGAAATGCCCGAGCATTATTGCCAGAGCTGCGGCATGATACTCACGCCCGACGACTGCGGCACCGATGCCACGGGCGCCACGACCGACCATTACTGCAAGTGGTGCTACGACCACGGCAAGTACACCTACGACACCACCATGGAGGCGATGATCGAGGATTGTGCCCCGCGACTGGCGCAAAACACCGGCATGTCGCTCGACGAAGCCGTCTCGCTCATGGGCGCCGTCCTGCCGCAACTGGAGCGCTGGCGCACCGTGCAGGAAAACGAGGAGCGCTACGGCTCCGAAGCGCGGGTGCGCTATGGCGATGAGGCTATCGATGCAGCAAACGAAGCACTGCTGGATATGGACCCCGAGACATGGAACGACATGAAGGAACTTGAACGCGCTATTCTGGGTCAACTCTCGATTGCCATGGGCGATGGCGATGCGAATGGAAGCGAGGCTCGCAAGCTTGTCGCGATGCATCGTCGCTGGATTGCTCTCAACTGGGGATGCGAGCCCCAAGACGAGGCGTACCTGGGCCTCGCCCACGGCTATCTTGCCGACCAGCGCTTTGTTGACTACTACGACAAGCCCTGCGGCACCGGAGCCACGGCGTTTCTGGTTCAGGCCATCGAGTCGTCACTGGTCCGCGCATAGACCGCGGCAGCTTTGGGTATTTCAATCGAAACCTCAACCGATTGGAGACCTATGGCTACTGATCACGAGCTCGTGCTCTACGTTATGACCGGCTGCCCGTATTGCATAAAGGTCAAGCGCTTTTTGGCCGATAGCAGCGTGACCATTCCCGAACGCAATATCTCGACCGATACCGAAGCCGAGCAGACACTCATCGCCGTCGGCGGAAAACGCCAGGTTCCCTGCTTGTTCATCGACGGCAAGCCGCTTTACGAGTCAAGCGACATCATCGCATGGGTGCAGGAGAATCTGCTCTAGTGCGCACACTCTGTCCGTCCAGGGACCCAGCCCATACGGCCCAAACATGTACGCCAGCATCCAAAGTCGACCATTTCCGACATCTTTGGATGCTGGCGTACAGCTTTTGGGTAGCCATGGACGCTCTTAGCCGACTAATTGTTTGAGGCGACCTTTGGATTATGGCTGTTTGACGCCTCTGGAAAGGTTTCCGAGAGGGCTGTGGTCAAAAAAGGGCAAATATGAGTACTGCTACCTGTTTAGTAGCAGCGATTTTGATCACTTCAGGAACTATTCAACGTTCCACTCGTCCGCAGACGACGTTATTTCTCCTCATATGTTCAATAAAAGTAGCTCCTAATGGGAACAAATCTCATCAGGAGCTGCTATTTATAGCAAAATAAATGCAACCATAATGGCAACAGTACTCATATTTGCCCTTTTTTGACCACGACCCTCCAGAATAGTCGCTGAGAACGACACTAAATGACAAAATCCGGCACTTGGACGTTCTTATATGAGTAGCCATTGAAGGACACCTAACGACTACTCCCATTCGCGACACACTGTGTCGCGAATTAAGCTGGTCCCATTACCGAAGACCAGTGAGAGTTCCTGCCCAGAATCTCGATAGCTTAATAAAGCGCTCCCCTCCGGAAGTTCAATGAGCATCCAAATTCCAAGCTGAAAAGCAAAGGAGTAGCGAAGCCGTCAATGCTCATTTCCTATCGAACAGGAGGGTCAAAACAAGCTAATTAGCCCGATAAACTGCTTGTATTTTTGTCTACAAAATTGTATACAAAAAGAGAATCCGAGAACCGGCGCTCGACATTATATCGATCGATAGGAGGCGCTATGGACGCTAAGCAGCTCGAAAAGATGATGGGGTTTGCTCCCGGAGAGTTGGAGAAAGCCGCAGAGGCATACGAAAAAGATGGGTGGCCGAAGGGTCGCACCATCAAGCTGGGAAGGCCGTCGATCTCTGATGAGCCAAGCGCTGTTTTATCGGCACGTGTGGGTGAATCGGTCCTTGAAGCCTTTGACGCAAAAGCAAAGCGCCATGGGCAAACACGCACGGAGCGACTCAGAGAGCTCATCACGCTCGACGCAATGATTGCCTAGACTCCACTCCCCCGCCGACCCAAACATATACGCTGGCATCCAAAGTCGACATCTTTCGACATCTTTGGATGCTGGTGTACAGCTTTTTGCTACATAGTCGTTGGGGACGTCCTTAAATGACCAGTCGTTAAAGAACGCCCCCGATGACTAGTTAGCCGTGGAAGCGAGCTGTGGGTGCAAGCGGCTGCTCGCGAAAGACGCGCTCGACGGCAGCGCGGTATTCGTCGACCTTTTTGGTCTTGCGTACGATCTTGTGGACGGTAGCGGGATCAGCGAAAGCGCACTTGGCGTAGAACCACCACTCCTTCATGCGGAAGACCGCATTGCCGCCAATCTCTTCTGCATATGCCGCAAACAGCGTGTCGTGGAAGCGCTGCAGCTCAGCAGCCGTTGCAGCAGGGCCACCCTTGACCATGCGAGCCAGAGCGGGGTTCGCGAGCAGGCCACGCCCCAACATCACATGGCGCGTGCCGGGATAGGCCTCCACCAGCGCATCCATATCCTCAAGATCAAAAATATCGCCGTTATAGGCAACCGGGAACGGCGCACGCTCCAGCGTCTCGCCATAAAACTCTTTGCGCGGCGAGCCCGCATAACGGTCCTTCTGCACGCGCGGATGCACGATCAGCTCTGCCAGCGGCATGCGGCAATATAGATCGAGTACGCGCTCGTATTCGTCGTCGCTCTCCAACCCCAACCTGGTCTTGACCGATACCGGCAGCGGAGAGCGCTCACACACGTCGCTCAAGAACACCTCAAGTTCGTCGAGATTACGCAAGAAACCCGAGCCCTTGCCCTTGGCGACAACCGTCCCCGAGGGGCAACCCAAGTTGAGATTGACCTCGCGATAGCCCATGTCGGCGAGCACCTGTGCCGCCCACACAAACTCGTCCGCGTTCTTGGACATCAGCTGAGGCACCACGTTGAGCCCCTGGTTATTGGCAGGATCGATCTCCTTAAACGCCTTGCCGCCAAAGCGGTTTCCCACCCGCGGCGGCGGCAAAAACGGCGTGTAATAGCAATCGAGCGCACCGAAGCACTCCGCATGCACGCGACGGAACACATGCCCGGTAATCCCCTCCATGGGGGCCAGCGAAAGGATCATCTACTCTTCTCTCATATCAACACAACAAAGGGGCCGTCCCTTTGTCACATGCATTATGCCTTGCGCTTCAGGCGATTCACAAGGAAGAGGTAGCTACTGAACGATGACCACCCTCCAGCCGCACCCCATACAACGAGGTCTAATACTTTTCCCGAGAAGTGAACGAGTGAAAACGGGCCCCGAAGCATCTGCACTTTCGAGATGCAATTTCCTGCGGTTTTGCCAGCCAAATCCTGCGGGTTTGACGTCTAAAAATGTCGATGCTTCGGAGGCCCAAGTATGGCCGTTCACTTCTCGGAAAAGTATTAGACCTCGATTTACATGCCACTCAATGTGACAAAGTGGCTGCTCCTTTGTCACATTCGATGAAAAAGGGCACCGATGTTAGTCGATGCCCCAAAGCGGCTGCAGGTTAAGCCCTACAGCGTATGTCTAAGACGAATCGAACTATTCGTCCCAGGAGAGGTTCTTACCAGTCTTTTTTGCCAGCAGCAAGAACAGGCCGATAATAACGTTGCATGCGATGCAGAAGATGAAGACGCCCTGGAAGGAGCCGACAAGCTCATAGACCTTCATCATAACGGGCATGCCAAAGGCGCCGACGATATAGCCCACGGAGCAGATCAGCGCGAAGATGCGACCGAAATCGCGGGAGCCAAAGACATCCATAACCAAAACGGTCAGGGCAGTGCCAGCGATGACGTACATTACGTCGTTCACGCCTGCTGCGAGGATGCTGAGCGTCGAGTTGCCGCTGCTCATCATGAGCATGACAAAGGAGAGGATGGAGACAGCGAGCCAGCCCAGAATGGCCTTCGTGCTGCCGAACCTATCGCAAGTGGTGCCGACGATCGGATTGAGGAACAGATCGAAAAGCGATGCAGCGGATACCATGAAGCCGCCCACCATGGGGCTAAAACCAACCTCGGAAGCATACGTCGGGAAGAGCTGGTTCATGCAGCAAGTGAGCTGAACGAGACAGAGGAAGCCGATGCAGAAGAAGAAGGCAGGCGACTTAATGGCGCGCGCATAGCTAACGCCACGCGTGCTATCCTCGGTCGTCTCCTCGGTCTCGGTGACCGTCTCGCCCTCGACGTAGCCATAGGGCAGCATGCCCTTGTCCTGAGGCTTGTAGCGGATGATCAGAATGGAAGCTGGGAGAATGAGCACTGCGGAAACACCGGCGAGCACCAGATAACCAGTTCTCCAGCCAGCGGCCTCGATGACAGAGGTGATGACGGGACTCATGATGAGCATGTAAATCGAGTTCACTGCCCAAGCGAGACCGATTGCCAGGCCACCAGATTTTTTGAACCACTGGTCAATAACGTCGGACATAGCGACGCCGGTGGTGAAGGCGAAGCAAACGCCAATCAGGGCGCCAGCGGCGATGAACATCCAGACTTCGGTGTAGAAGGCCATGCCTGCGCCGGCAGCGAGCAAAATAAGCTCGACAACGGGGAGCCAAACCTTGCCAACGACCTTGGGAATGAGTTTTCCGACAAACGGAAGAGCTGCCGCAAGACCAATGAGCGTTGCGGTGAAGTAATACGAGAAGATGGAATAGTCAAACCCGAACTCCTCGCACACGGGTGCGACGAAGGAGCCCGCGATGACGCTATAGGATCCGGTCGTGCCGGCAGACATAAGGCCGAGCGCGATTACGAGAACCCATGCGTAAACCTTGCTGCTCTTTAACTTTGCATTTTCCATTGACGCAGCTCCTAGAGACCCAGAAGGGCACACATAACGGCCTTGATGGTGTGCTGACGGTTCTCTGCCTCACGGAAGATGACCGAAGCGTTGGCCTCAAAGCACTCGTCGGCAATCTCGAAACCCTCGGTGATGATCTCGCGATGAAGGTCGTTCTTGCACTGGTCGAGGAGCATCTTGCCAACACGGTGATCCGCGTTGTGGACAGAGGGAAGCTCATGCATGCAGAAGATGTCGGGATTGTTGGTGCGCTTGCACAGCTCGCTGGTGACGCGATAGGGGTACAGAGACTCGGCATCGCCCAACCAGGAGTTGTAGTCGTCGGGATCCAGAACCTCTTCTCCGCACTCGGGGTTGATGTAGCGCCACTCCTCGGTAACGATAACGTCAACGCCATCCAGGGCATCGAGGTCAGAGGTGATGGTAAAGGTCCTATTGGGAGCGTACTTGGCGTAGCAGGCCTCCACCTCTTCGATCATTTCCTTGCACATCTGATGACGGAGGTCGTCGGGGCCGATGGCGAGGAAGTCCATGTCGAGCATAGCGCACAGACGGCCATACCACACTGGGGCGCCGGCGCAGTTGCCAACGAAAGCCATCTTCTTGCCGCGGCTCGTACGCAGACCGCCCCATTGCTCTTCCATCGTAAGAGCGTCAGCGAGCATCTGAGTCGGGTGATCGCCGAGAGTAAGGGCATTGATGACCGGGATGTCAACCAGGTCGGCGACGTCATAGAGGAACTGCTCGTCCTTCTGTGCGCGGTAGACGATGAGATCGTACATGCCGTTAAAGACGCGCATGGCATCCTTGACGGTCTCGCAGTCACCCATGTGGGAGTTGGTCAGATAAGTGAAGCCCATGCCCAAATCATTGCAGGAGGTCTCGAATGCGCAACGAGTACGGGTCGAGCCCCACTCAAAGTTGGCGAGGACGTTTTTGCCGGGGAAGTAGCGCTGGTCGACACCAGACTTCTTCTGAGCCTTAAGGTTCCAGGCAAGATCGATGAGATAGCGGAAATCCTCGGAGGAGAGATCATGGATGTTGATGTAGTCGCGACCGCGGAGGCTGTTGTTCATGCCTATTTCCTTTCGAATTATTATCAAAATTATTGTTGAATGTGTCCCCGAGGAAAACACGGATATCCCTCGGGGAGCGGTACATGTGGCGCCTAAGCCAAAGAGCGCAGGCTCTAAGGCTCACTAACGACTGGCCGCCACGTCCTTAGTCCAGCAGTGCACGCCGCCGCCGGACAGGTTAAGCGCGAGGGAATCAATCATGATGACTTTGCGATCGGGGAAGCAGCTATCAAGAACTGCCTTGGCCTGCTCATCCTTCTCTTTCACGACCTCGCTCATGCCCTCGTGGTAATAACGCTGGCCAAGAACGACGCCGTTGCAAATCAGGAAGTTGCAGTAGCTCGCTGCGGCGTAGAAGTGGACGGGGCCCTCGGGCCAGGGGGTGCCATCCATAAACTTGCCGCCCATTTCGTCGATGAAGCCCTTATAGAGCTCGTAATCTTCATCGCCAGGGGCGATAACGACTTCAATAGGCTCGGCGGTGGGCATACGAACGATCTCGAAGGGCTTGCCCTCCCAGTCCGTTTCGTTGCTCAGGATCTCGTAGGCTGCCTCAATACGGCGACGAGACTCTGCTCCAGCCTTGCTCGAGGCTGCCTCTTCATCGGACACCTCGGCAAGAAGAATCTTGTTCGGAGTGATAAAGCGACACATCTCATCAATGTGAGCTGCAAAGCTCATGCCAAAGACGGGAGTTCCGTCTTCCTTCTCGTCGAGGATGCCCAGTCGATAGTCGTCGTCCTCGAGCATAGGCTGCGGAAGCCAGATAACCTTGTTGAGGTTGTAGATGCGCTTATACTCGGCCTCTACTTCCTCTTTCGTGAACTCGGGATTACGCTTGCGGCATTCCGTGTCCTCGATGGCGATCAGAGTGCCGTGACCGTCAAACTCGCGGTCGCCGCCCTCCGAAACCATTTCGGAATTGACGATATCGAAGCAACCGAGCGCAACCGCCATGTGAACGGCTGCCTTACGTGCGGACTGGCACTCCGGGGAGTTCTTGTCCCACACGCCGTAATAGGTCCAAGCGGGGTTGACCATATAAGAATGGCCCTTGTCGTCGACCATGATGCTGGGACCGTTGTCGCGGACATAGAAGTTGGAGTCTTCGAACTGCGTGATCTCGATGCGATCGAGATCAACCCCCTCCTCCTTCAGTCGCGAGCAAGCCTCCTCATAGAAGCCGGGGGTGCCGCAATTGAGGTTGACCGTAACGTCGCCATACTCGAGCAGAGCCTTGATCACGTCAACGCAGGGCTGGCGGTTATCGTAGCCCTCTGCACGGATGTAATCGGGAAGCCATGTCACATAGACGTTGGAGCGCTTCTCGAACTCGCCCGGCATACGATAGTTCTCGTACATGGTTGGTCCTTCCGTCGGGTTTCCCGCGATGCTGTCCGGCCGCGACAATAGCGGGGTTTCACCTGCTATAGTACTACTATACCTACCGTTCGGTAGATAATTTTGAATAATTGCCGCTCGCCTACTGATACATACCGTTCGCCGTATATAGTGGTCATGTTTGGACACGAATTGATGTTCCGTTGCCATCCTTAATAATGTTGGTAGTGCGGAAGTGATTTGCAATGGAGAAATGCAGCGTGAGCACAAGAAAAAAAATATTGGACGCAATGTACGATCTTGTGGCAGAAGTCGGTTATGACAAAGCGTCTATCGGAAAGATTTGCGACTTTGTCGGTATATCCAAGCCGTCGGTGTACTACTACTTTCCCTCAAAAGAGGAGATTTTCACTACGCTCTTGGACAGCATGTTTCCGACCATTGACTATCAGCGCGACTACTCGCTAATAGTCGATAGGGACGGGTTCAAGGCCGCGCTTATCGAGCTCGGCAATTCAGTTATAGGTGGCTATCGAAGCGATGAAAAGCGCCGGCGCGTGCTGGCCGAGGTTAGCGTTCAAGCAAATCGAATTCCTGCAGTTCAGGAACGTCAAGCGACGGCGACCAAACGAACCATGGATGCGCTTAAAGACATCCTTCTTCATGGTGTAGAGATTGGCGCGTTTTCCGATAGCGCCGACGTAATGCTCTACGTACAAATTCTTTATACCGTTCTGGAGGGAGCAAGCAATACGGTCGCTCAAGGTGAGGATATTGATGAGAAAGCGGTTTGGGCGGGAATAGTCGAGCTTATGTTCAAATAAACCAGCCAAGCTGAAGCGCATGTTGGCACCCATGGTGCCTGCGGGCAACCTTTAAAACGAAAACAGGGGTCGACTCCAGTCTGGCTTGGAGTCGACCCCTGTTGCATGGCAATCTATGCCGATGCAAATCGGCGCTTATTACTTTTCAGCAGCCTTATTGAGAAAGCCGGAAACGATAGCAAACGCAGCAATCATAAGGTTGCAGGCAATGCAGAAGATAAATACTCCCTGGAATGACCCTGCCATGCCGTAAACCTTCATCATGACCGGCATTCCAAAAGCACCGACGACATAGCCCGCTGAGCAAACGATCGAATAGATCCTTCCAAAATCGCGTGATCCAAAGAGCGAGAGGAGAAGCATCGGCATTGCGGTTCCAACGATGGCGAACATGACATCGTTTACACCAGCTGCAATGATGGAAACGGTCTCATTGCTTCCGCCAATGATAAGAAGCAGGAATGAAAGAATGCTGACACCTGTCCATGCGACCGTTGCTTTAATAGCGCCAAGCTTGTCGCATGTTTTGCCCACGAAGGGATTTAGGAAGATATCGGAGAGTGAAGCTGCCGAGACCATTAAGCTTCCTACGATAGGATTGAAACCGACCTCGCTTGCATAGGTTGGAAACAGCTGGTTCATGCAGCAGGTGAGCTGCGCCACGCAAAGCAAGAGGACACAGAGAATAAAAGACGGCGTTTTCGCGGCATCGCGGAGTGCCATGCCCGAAAGGACATCTTCCTGCTCATCGGCGCTGCAGCTCTCATGGGTTTCGGAGGCGGTCTCTCCGTACGGAAGCATATTGCGATCAGAGGGGTTAAGGCGAATGATAAATGCGCTTGCAGGCAAAATCATAGCTGCAGAAACGGCCGCAAGCACGATGTATCCCGTACGCCAGCCTTGCTGCTCGATGACCAGTGTAATGACAGGACTCAATAACAGCGTGCAGAGAGAATTAACGCCCCAAGCGAGGCCGATGGCGAGACCGGACGATTTGCTGAACCATTGGTCAATGACATCGGACATGCAGACGCCCGTTGTAAACGAAAAGCAGATGCCGATCACTGCGGCGGAGACGGTGAACATCCAGACCTCGGTGTAGAACGCCATTGCGGCGCCGGCGGCAATAAGGACGAGTTCAATGCAAATATGCCATGGTTTGCCGATTACTTTTGGAATGAAGCGACTCAAAAGCGGAAGCCCAAGCGCAAGGCCAAGAAGAATCGCGGTGAAATAGAAAGAAAAAGAAGTGTAGTCAAAGCCCAGATCTTCACATACTGGAGCAACGAATGAGCCGGCAATAATGCTATATGTGCCAGTTGTTCCGGCGGACAATAAGCCGAGCGCAATAACGACGACCCAAGCAAATGCGCCGCTTTCACGGAGACAATCTTTTTTGGCTGGTGTGGTGAGAGTCATGGTTGCTCCATTTCTATCGGCAATACATCCTATATGCCTACCGATAGGTATATAAACCAGAGGACTCTTCGTCAAGCATTAAGCGGGGAGAGGGAGTTCTTAACCTGCCGAACGGTAATTAGACCCCGTTTTCGCAAGGGTCTCAATGTGACAAAGGGACTGTCCCTTTGTCGCATTATTCGGAGCGCAGGGCTTCCACGGGGTCTTTTTTGGATGCGCTGCGGGCCGGCAGCAGGCCAGCGACAACCGTCAGCAGCACCGAAATTGCAATGAGCACCAGCGCATCCTGCACGGGCAGGCTCATCAGGTTGGGGACCTGTTTGGCCGTAAGCGCCCAAGCATTGACCGGGAAGCTCACGGCCACCACGACGACAACAGCAAAGACGCCGGCAATGAGGCCCTCGATAAAGGTCTCGGCGTTGAACACGTTTGCCACGTTACGCTTCGACGCGCCAATCGCACGCAGAATGCCAATCTCCTTTTTGCGCTCCAGCACGCTGATGTACGTGATGATGCCGATCATGATGGAGCTCACCACCAGGCTGATGCTTACGAATGCGATGAGCACCAAGCTGATGGTGTTCACGATGTCGGTCACCGAACCCATGATGATGCCCATGTAGTCGGTGTACGAAATTGCCCGATCATCGTGGCCAGCGGCTTTGACCTGCTTGCTGTACGCATCGATGTGATCGAGTACGCGCTCCTTGGCCTCAAAGTCGCGCGGGAAAATCTTGACCGAGATGGGGTCCGCCTCGTCCGCATAACCCAACGTGGTCAGATTGTTGTCGTAGGTGAGCTTCGAAGCCTTGGCATAGCTCATCATGAGCGAACTCAGGTCCTCGGCGTCCATGTTGAAATGGATGGCACGAGCAAAGGCGCTCGCATCCACGTGCATGGCGCTCGCCAGGTTGGCAAAACTCGAAGACATCTGCGTCTCCATCTGGTCCATAAGCCCCGCTGTGCCCGCCTTGAGCTGGGACGATACCGTCGACGCTATCTGCTCGCTGATTACCTTCATCACCTGATCCATAGCCTGCTGCAGATACGGAGCCAGCTGCTTTTGCACATAGTCGGTCATCGCCTGTTGCAGGCGCTCGGCCAGGGCATCGCCGTCGAGCGCCTTCAATTGAGCCAGGCATTGCTGGGCTGCGGCATCATTCTCAAGATACGTCGAGAATGCGGCAGCGAGCTTTGACGCGTCTTTAAGATCTTCGGGCGACAGCGCCTTAAACTGATCAGACTGCAAAAAGCCCTCAAACAGTTGGTTGGCAAGTATTCCCACCTGCTGCATTTGCTCGGGCGTGAGCTCCAGACCGTCAAAGATGCCCGAGAAATCTGGAGCCGGCGCTTTTGCCATGATGTCGCTGAAGTCGATGTCCTTGCCAACGTCCGAGAGGTCAATGTCCAACCCGGATAAGTCGATACCAGAAAGGTCCATACCGCCGGCCGCACCCGAAAGTGCAGACGCATCAAACGAGAACGCGCTCTTGAGCGCCGCCTCGTCCACGCTGAACATGCTGCTCAGATCCACGCCTTGTTTGGCCTCGCCTTGCAGTTCGTCGAAGGTTTTGCCCGTAAAGACATCCGTCTCGGGGTGAGCAAGCTGCTCCTGCACAATCTGCGAATTTGCGGCGCGTTCCATAAGCTGACGAGTCAGTGCATGCGTATAGGCAATGCCCGGGGTCAATGCGCTCGCGTTGGCCGTCTCGTTAGGTCGCACCACGCCCACAATGCGCACGTCAATACCGGCGGCAACCTTGGCCGTCATAAAGTCGGCATCGTCAGACATGTCAGTCCACATGCCGGTCTCTTCGTTTTTGCGATACGCATCGGCCGGCGACAGCACCTTAAACGTGGTAGACAGCGCATCGTCGTAGGTAAAGTCGGTGCCGGTCTCGGGCGTTTCGACCCCACCGTCAGCCGTCATAGCGCTGTTTACCAGATCGTTGAGCTCATCGATATCCAGCGCGCCGATGCTGTAGAGCGTGTAATCGCCCACCGTGCCACGACTCGAAAGCACCATCACGGCTTCGTTAGCAGACGTAGGCCAATGACCGGCGACGACATCGTACTGGCTGTCGAGCAGGCTCTGGTCGTCGATCATCTCGTTAAAGACCGAGGTTCCCATGGATTCCATGCTCACCGTTGCCGCCGAGCTCGCGCCTCCGCTCATGGCCTCGGTCATGGCGTTGGGAACAAGCCGAACGGGCTTCTTGTCGCCCTTACCCGCACGATAGACAACCGGCGATACACCGTAGCCGTACTGAATGGCGTTGACCTCTTTATCGATGCCGTCGCCACCGGCATCGAGCCATGCCTTAAAGCTCGTCATGTCATTGGACTTAACGCTCGCAAACATATCCTTTACGGCCGTGACCACAGGAATCTTATCGGTTCCCTTAGCCTTGCCGCCGGCACTGTCGTCGGACGAATCCACGCTTTCAGACGAGCCGTCATCCGTGGCCCCCTCTCCGCCCATCATGGACGACAGGTCGTAATCCTGCTTGGAAATGGTGAGTGGGTAGCTCGAGAGCGTGTCCTCCTCGACCTTTTTGATGTAGCCGTTTACGCCATTGGAGAGTGCCAGGATCGCCGCGATACCGATAATGCCAATCGAGCCCGCAAAGGCAGTCATGGCCGTACGGCCCTTTTTGGTCATAAGGTTTCGGGCAGAAAGCCCCAGCGCCGTCACAAAGCTCATCGAGGTTTTGCGCGTAGGCTTGGCCTCGCGGCGCGCGGCCTTGACAACATCAAAGGGGTCGGAATCGTCGGTGATCTTTCCATCTGCCAGGTTGACGATGCGCGTGGCGTACTGGTACGCCAGCTCGGGATTGTGCGTGACCATGATGACCAGACGGTCGCGCGCGACTTCCTTGAGCAAGTCCATGACCTGCACGGACGTCGTAGAGTCCAAGGCGCCGGTCGGCTCGTCTGCCAGCACAATCTCGGGATCGTTGATTAGGGCGCGGGCGATGGCCACGCGCTGCATCTGTCCACCCGAAAGCTGGCTCGGGCGCTTGTTAACGTGCTCGCCCAGACCAACTGCCTCGAGCGCCTTGCGTGCACGCTGGCGGCGCTCGGCATGCCCCACACCCGTGAGCGTAAGCGCCAGCTCCACGTTTTCCAAAATGGTCTGATGCGGAATAAGGTTATAGCTTTGGAACACAAATCCGATGCGGTTGTTGCGGTAGGCATCCCAATCGCGATCGTGAAAGTCCTTGGTCGAAATACCGTCGATCAGCAGGTCGCCCGAGTCAAAGTGGTCGAGTCCGCCGATAACGTTGAGCATCGTAGTTTTGCCCGAACCCGAGGGACCCAGAATGGCCACGAACTCGCTATCGCGAAAAGACAGGCTTACGTTGTCGAGCGCCACCTGCGTAAACGACTGCGTAACGTACCTTTTGCAAATTCCTTTGAGCTCCAGCATGGACGGCAACCTCTCCTGCGCAGGCACCCTGCCCGCTCTCCTCCGCCGTTCGTATTCGACGCGTTTGTCCTACTCTATCCCCATTTTTTGCCGGCGCCAGTGAGGAATGTAACGAACCACGCCAAAAAACGAACGGGACGGCGCCCAAAAGAAGAGGTCCCAAGCGGGACCTCTATATGGTGGAGCTTATCTTGAAAGGTAGTGGACTACTTCGCACAGCGGTGCACGATCCTCGCTATGCTTTACGCGTTGTTTACTGCTCGCTATTCGCAATCGCCTGGTCGATAAGCTTGTCGAGTGCCGCGCGCTGCTCGGCGGAGCTGATGGCTCCCACGATTGGATCCCCTACGATGTTGCCATTCTGATCGATGACATACGTTGTCGGGAACGAGAACAAATTTGACGTAAACTTACCGGCCTCGCTATCCGACTTGAACCAGATGTTCTTATACGTCACGCCCTTCTTGCTCAGCACGTCCTTGGCATCTGCAATCTCGCCCTTGTTGCCATCGAGCGTAAAGGAATTGACGCCCACGACCTGACCGCCCTTCTTGGCAAGCTCCTGATTCAGTTTCTCAAGATCGCCCAGCTCGCCCACGCACGGCTTGCAAGTGGTGAACCAGAAGTTCATGACGGTGACCTTGTTCTTAGAGAACAGCTCGTCGCTACTCACGTCGTTGCCATCCAGGTCCTTGCCCGTAAAGCTGGGGAACTTCGTCGCCTCGCTCGAAGCATTGGCACCAGCCGTCATGCCAGCGGCCGAAGCGTCGACGCTCTCGCCTTCGCTCGGCGTGCTTCCACAGCCGGGGAACTCCTTCTCCAAGCTCTCGAGCTTGTCCTCGATCTCCTTGATCTGCTGCGCACCGGCCTTGAGCGTCTTGAACTCATCCGCCGTGAACTCATCCTTGGCGCCGTCGATGGTCTTGAGCAGGAAATCGCCGTAATTGCTGCCGTCCTCAATCATTACCGAGTCTTTATTTGCCGCATTGAATACCTTTTCCCACAGCGCGTTATCACTCGAAAAGATATCGTTCTCCTTTTGCATGAGCTTCGCATACAGCTCAGCGGCCTCGTCGGCATTGGTCGGCTTCTGCGCAGTGAGTTCTGCGATCTTAGGATCGGAGCTCGCAGATTCGCTCGCATTGCCACTGGGCGCCGAACACGCCACAAGACACAAGGCCAATACTGGCACCATAAACAGGGCCGCAATCTTAGAAAGCTTCATGGTCATTCCTCCGTTTTGTCGAAGCTTGTTTACTTTTTATCGGCGGTCAAGGGGAGCTTTTCCGCCGACACATCCAGGCCATAGCGATAGCTGATGGCGGCGACGGGACAGGCCCCGATGCACTTTCCGCACCGGATACATTCGGCGTGATTGGGCGAGCGGACAACATCAACGTCCATCTGACAAACCCTTGAACACTTGCCGCACGAGACGCATTTGCACGCGTCAACCTGAATCCCCAACAAGGACACCCTATTCATGAGCGCATAGAATGCGCCGAGTGGGCAAATCCATTTGCAGAAAGGGCGGTAGAACAAAACGCTCAGCACTACCACGGCAATGAGAACGGCAAGTTTCCAAGTAAAGAGATGTCCCAACGCAGATCGAATGCCGGCATTGGCGATGGCCAGCGGAATGGCGCCCTCGAGCACACCCTGCGGACAGATGTACTTACAAAAGAACGGGTCGCCCATGCCCACGTCGTTAACCACCAAGACGGGCAGCAGCACCACGGCAAACAGCAGCACAACGTATTTGATGTACGTGAGCGGCTTAAGCTTTTTCGTGGAAAGCTTTTTGCCGGGAATCTTATGAAGCAGCTCCTGCAGCCAGCCAAACGGGCACAGAAAGCCGCATACAAAGCGTCCCATCAGCACACCGAGCAAAATGAGCGTACCGGTAACATAGTAAGAAAAGTTGAACTTGGATGAACCTACCACCGACTGGAACGACCCGATGGGGCACGCACCCGTTGCCGCGGGGCACGAATAGCAATTAAGTCCAGGTACGCAGACTGTTTTTCCCGCGCCCTGATAGATGCCGCCTTTGGCAAAGTTTGGCAGGTGAATGTTGGTGACGAGCGTCGCCGCCGCCTGAATGAATCCGCGAAATCGAGCCAAAACATGCGACGCAGTGTTTTCTCTTTTATCCAATTCCGATACACTCCAAGCACAGCCTAATCGCTTTGGCCAGCACGGCATCCGCCTCGCCACGCATAACGCCAAAGCACACCATGGCAATTCCGACGATCAACAAAGCGACCTGTACCACGGGTTTTACCGCTTTGAACAACCTGACCACTCCTTTCGTTACGCGACCATTGGACCATATCGACTATAAAATCCGTGTTAAGCGCGATTTGAAATGTGCAAGGAGACTGTTATGCGTATTTTGATCGTCGAAGACGAGCGAGCACTGTGCGATGCAATCGCGCGCAGCTTGCGAAACCTGGCGTACAGCGTCGACTGCTGTCACGACGGACAGGAGGCGCTCGACCTACTGGACGTTGAGGCCTTCGACCTCGTGGTACTCGACCTCAACCTTCCCCGTATCGACGGCATGACCGTACTCAGGGAACTTAGGGAAACTGACTGCGAGACCAAGGTACTGATTCTGTCCGCACGTGGCGAAGTATCCGATAAAGTCGCCGGACTCGATGCCGGCGCCAACGATTACCTCACCAAGCCGTTTCATCTGGACGAGCTTGCGGCAAGAATTCGCAGCCTTACCCTCAGACGCTTTACACAAAGCGACATAGTTTTAACCTGCGGAAAGCTCCGCTTTGACACCAAGGCGCGCATCGCTTCCGTGGACAGCGAGGCTCTATCTCTTACGCGCAAGGAAACGGGAATCTTGGAATACCTGATGTTTAATCAGGGGCGTCCGGTAAGCCAAGAGGAGCTTATCGAGCACGTTTGGGATAGCAGCGTGAACAGCTTTAGCAACGCAACCCGCGTTCATATCTCGTCACTCCGCAAAAAGCTACGCAGCGTTTTGGGATACGACCCGATTCGCAATCGGATTGGAGAGGGCTACGTTATGGAGGATAGCGAATGAAAAGGCTTTCGCTTCAATGGCGCATAACGATTATGACGGCACTGCTCACGTGCGCGGCATGCGTGCTGACGAACTGCCTGGTCGGCTATACGGGTATGCGCTACATGGATGCCATCGGCAGTGACATCTCGGCCTTTACCGCAACCAGCGAAGATTCGCCCCAGGCGTTCGACCCAACGAAAGCGACCCTCGATAACGAGGTTACGATCGTCGTAAACGACGCACAGGAGTCTTTTGGCACGACAGCCTGGCGCATCACGGCTGGAGTCACACTCCTTGGCGGCGTGCTGGCATACTTTGTGAGCGGCCGCGCACTCAAACCGCTACGGGCTTTTGCAGACCAGGTTGAGCGTGTGCAGCCTGACAACCTAAGCGAAATCAGACTCAGTGAAGATGTGCCCACCGAGCTACAACGATGCAGCGCCTCTTTCAACGACATGATCGCCCGTCTTGGCGAAGGGTTCTCTGCACAGCGTCAATTTACCGGCAACGCCGCGCACGAGCTGCGAACCCCGCTCGCCCTTATGCAGGCACAGATCGAACTGTTTGTCTCCGAGCGCTCCAACTTACAACCCGAAACAGCCGAGTTGCTCGGCCTGCTACAAGAACAAACTGAGCGAATGTCGCGGATGACCAAGGTGTTGCTCGAGATGAGTGAGCTCCGCAGCGTTCCTTGCGAGGACGATGTGGAACTTGGTCCCTTGTCCGAAGAGATCCTCACCGACCTTGCGCCACTTGCCGAAAATAAGGGCATAGCCCTCAATTGTGCTGGGAACGCTTTAGTAATCGGGAGCGACACGCTCCTCTATCGGCTGGTGTTTAACCTGGTCGAAAATGCCATCCGTTACAGCCACCCCGGCTCGACTGTCAACGTCTCCATCTGCGACAACGACAGCCACGTGTTCCTGCGAGTCGAGGACCAGGGCCCGGGAATACCCAAGCAGTACCGTGAGAGCATCTTCCAACCGTTCTTTCGCCTGGATAAATCCCGCAGCAGGGCATACGGCGGCGCAGGACTCGGACTAGCGCTTGTTTGGGAGATTGCAGCGCTTCACGGTGGCACGGTAGAGGTCGAAACAAGTTCCGAGAACGGAACCACCATGCTCGTAAGCCTTCCAAAACGATCCGTAGCGTTAACCGAACAGTAAAACGAAAGGGGTCCCGAGCAACAGGAGTACAATTGCTGCTATTGTTGCCAGCTGTTGGGAGATGGATGATGGACTGCGATGGCTACCCACGCGTTCCCATGCCGTTGATGTGCACCGCCTTTGTGCCGGGGCAGATTGACGCTGCGGTTGCAGGCATTTCCGACCCCGATTCACGCACCATCGCCACGGCAGAAGCGCTGTACTTTCGCGGACAGGCCGCCCTCGCTGCCAAGACGGCGCGCCCCTATCTTGACGCCACCGACCCCGCATTGCGCTATTCCGCATGCTTTATCTGCGGATATGCCAGCCTGTCGCTCAACCGTATCGCCGACGCCCGCCGTTGTCTTGCGGGCATCCTCGATACGCCGGCCGACGAGGAATCGCCCGCCATCCACGCTACGCATATCCTGTTCGCCTCGGCCGCGAGTGTCCTGCTGCACTTGCCTTCCCCGTATTCTGCCGAAGAGTTTTATCCACTTGTGGCGCATCTGCCCGAAGGCCTGCGCCTGTTCGCCAGCTACGTGATGGCGCACGCCTTGTACCTGCGCGGCGAATACGGCCGCAGCCTAGGCATGGCGGAAAATGCCCTGATCATGAAACAGGGAAGCTATCCGATCTCGGAACTGTTCCTGCACCTGGCAGCTTCCATGGCATGCATGAGTCTCAAAGACGTCGACGCCGCAAAAACGCACTTCGGAGTTGCTTGGAACATTGCGCGTCCCGACGGCCTTATCGAGCTCATTGGCGAGCATCACGGCCTTTTACAGGGGCTCATCGAGGCGTGCCTAAAAACGCAATACCCTGACGACTTCGCGCGCATCATCGAGATCACGTACCGCTTCAGCTACGGCTGGCGGCGCATCCACAACCCCGATTCGGGCGAGGACGTGGCCGACGATCTAACGACCACGGAATTCACCATGGCCATGCTCGCCTGTCGTGGGTGGACCAACGCCGAAATCGCACGCCATATGGGAGTATCGCCGGGCACCGTCAAAAACCGCCTATCCGGCGTATACGCAAAGCTTGGCATCGGCACACGCACCGAGCTGGTCGCGCATATGTTACGTTAGCGACCGGACTGCCAAGCGAATCGAACGCATTCCGGAACCCGGCGCTTCGCTCGATCAATTTGGACATTTTGACCCTTGAACGGCACTACCGCTACGGGGCGCCTTCTCGCAAAATTGGATTATTTCCACCGATACTTGCGGGATGGGAGCCCAAGATGCTTGATCGCCGTTCGTTACTTGTTGCCGGAGCGTCCTCGTTAGCGAGCATTATGTTGCCGCGCGTGCCGGAAAGCGCAAACGCCTTCATATTGCCGTTCGCGCCCACCGAAGCCCATGCCGACGAAAAAGACCCCTTCAGGGTGCTCGTTCTCTCGCGCACCATGTTCGGTGTGGTCGTGGTCGACGTCGCCAACAAGAATACGCCCATCACGGGCGCCCAGGTCACGCTCACGTCGCGCTATGCCGCAGGCAAGCAGCTCACCGCCACTACCGATGACGAAGGCACGGCCATCTTTGAGGTCGCGCCGCTTTCGGAAGGCTACGTGGACGAGGCGACGCTTCTCGACGCGTATGACTTCAACGGCGGCATCTCCATCAGCATGCCGGGCTACCGCGATGTCGAGATCCCTCTCGCGCGCATCCAGGGCGGCACTGCCATTACCGCGCCCACACGCCCGCTCTCCGACGGTGAGCCGTACTTTCGCCAGCTTACGTTCGATGAGTGGGACATCCAGTACGCCGACGCCACGTTCATGGCGATGCCAGCGGACGAAGCAGCAAACGATCAGCCCGACACGCACGCTTTTACCGTGCAGGCCCATCTGCCGCAGGGCGGGCAGGCAACGTTGCATATCAATAAAGTGATGCCCGCTGCGGGCAGCTCATCCGAAACCGTCACGCAGATTGGCCAAGTCAAGGCCAGCGCATCGGGCGCGGATAATCTGGCGACGTTCACGCTCAAAGACAAGTTCCTCGATGCAGCGTCGAGCCTTCTGGAAGAAGGATGCAAGCTGCGCTTTGTCCTCGACTACCAGGGCAAGACCTACACACTCTCCTCCCCCATGGCCGTTGTCACTGCGCCGGCCGCAAAGGCAGAATCGGGCTCGACCACTATCGTCCCCACTACCATGGACCAAGAGATCACTCCGTTTGATTTCCCCGCGGCGTTTCCCGGCATCGGCGGCAATAAGTTCACGTGCTGGATGCCCACATTTCCCATTCTGTTCGATTTCTCGTTTGCTGGATACGTGCTGTTTGGCGGAGGGTACAAACCAGCTAGCTATATGAACGATTCGGGCAACCCTGATCCGGAATACTGGAAGAAATCGCCGCGCGAGTCGGGCGCCAAGCAGGCAAACCGCTACCTCGACGAGATGGAGGGGAAGTGGAATCAGTACAAGAGGATGAGTGCCGGTTCGGGCACCGATCCAAGAAACACCAAGCTCCTTCGCCACCATTGCACGCCGCTGTTCACGATGGATATCGCCACACAGCTGTACGGCTCGCTCGCCTACGATTGGGTGGGCAAAACCTGGGGTAACAACAACGACCCCGCATACGGCAATATTAAGGCCCTCTTCCAGGTAAGAACCGACCTCAATTGGACCGAGCAGTTTACCCTAGGACCGGTGCCATTTTTCCTAAACGTCAACCCCTGGGTGCTGGCAAAACTGGCGCTCGCCGTGGGTGCCCACACGCACGGCAGCGGCGCGGCGTTTTTTAAAAACATTTCGCTCGACTATTCAAACACGTCGGGCTCGTTCACCATCCAGATCGGGCTCGCCGTCACCTTTGGCGCCGGCGTTGCAGGCGTCGCTTCGTCTGCCGTGCGCGGCGCCGCATCCCTCACGCTGTTCATTGGGTACGAGAAGGCGGATGGACACCAGCTTCCGCGACTGCGCGTAGGTGCAGACGTCGATGTCGATGTGATACTCCAGTTCGTAATGTTCAAGTGGACCACCAAGGCTTGGTCGGGGTCGTGGCCCACACTCATCGATTCGTGGAATATGTCGGTGAACAATGGCGACCAGTATGCGCTCCAGCGCTCTGAGCTCGCATTGGGTGGAGATACGCCTTACACGCTGGACGCCCGCTTCGGCACGCCCGGCAACATCGAGGCGGGCGGCGTTCCGCAATTTATCGCATCGGCCACCATCGTCACCAACGCCGAGCTGCTCGCACGCGCCGAGGTTAAGGCCACTGCCGTAAACGCCGCGCCTGTCGTGCGCGATTGGGATCGGGCGGTCACGCGCATTGAGCTCGAGGCGGATGCAGAAAGCGACGACACGGGACAGATCGAGCATTTCGTCCATGCACTGATAGAGAACGACGAAAACGCCGCGCCGATGTATGAGTACACCTACATCGGTCAGGCAACGAACACCGTTGCCGACCCGAACGCCGATTCTGCCGGCGTGTCGGAGGACGAGCGTGGCGGCATCAAGCCCTCGAGCGACAACGTGCTGTTTGCTGGCGTGCTCAGCGAAGCCCACATGAAGCTGGCAATGATTGCCGGCGTAGAATGCCTGTTCCGTATCGCCTCGGTGCGCTACGGCGACAATGGTCGCTCGCGCCTGGTGGTACACACAAAGGCAAACGGGACGTGGTCCGCTCCCACGCCTGTGGACTTTCCCCTTGGGTTTGGCGAGGGCGACGTGGAGCGCGACAGCATATACGATTACGACTTCGACGTAGTGGAATATACGGACGGAAGAGGAAACCAGGACGCCTACGTGCTGCTGGTCTCGGGCGAGCGCCCCGCCGGCGACAACACCCTTTTCGATACGGCGAGCACATCCGGCATACTGTCCGTTGTGCGCCTGCGCATAAGCAACGACGGAGTTCGCGTGATATCGCACACGTCGTGGCGCAGCATCTCGCGCGGCCGCCTTCAGGAGGATGGCTACCATTGCCTGCAGTGCCCACGCATCACGGTGGGCAAGACACTTGTCGACGGGCGCCTGTCTGGCGCCTACCTCCACCGCCGCGGAACCACCGCAGAAAAGACGCTCGGCAGCGAGGCCGAGGTTGCGCTGGAGTGCTTTACCCTGTGGTCGGACGTTTCGGGCGACAGTCTCACGTTCCGTCAGGTCCTCCGCTTTCCGCAGGCACCGTCGAGCATCGAGCTCGGCGCGCCCGAGAATATCAACGGCAAAATGGTGGTGCCCATTGCATACGAGACCGCAGGCGGTTGTGGCTGTGCATCGTACGCCGTGATCGGCCAGTCCATTGCGAGCTGGGGCGTTATGTCGCCAGATGCCACAGTACCCCACGCGGTGCCGTGGCCGCAGCACACGGGCTTTTTGGCTACCGTCAACGAGCAACTGCAGCATATTACTTGGACGCGAGGCGCATCGGCATTTGCAACGCAGCCCGTGGGTGCCGCAGGCTGTGGCCCGGCATCGTTTAGCGTAAGCAACAACGGCAGGTGCGTGCTCTATGTAGAGAACACCGATGGCAAGGTGGGGCAAACCTACGACGAAGAAGGCAACCCGGTAGCAGTGATGGGCAAGCACTTCCGCATCTTCGCCAGCACCTTGGCAGGCGATCTGTTTACGGAGCCGTTCGTGATGTGCGAGCTGGACCATCCCGTCGATCAGATAACGACATTTTTGACGTCGGGGAGCATGCTCTCCGCGCTCGCCACGCACATTGTGAGCGCGGAGAAAAGCGAGGCAGAACTACACGGCATCGAAGTGCCCTTGGTGGCGTGTGCCACTCCGACGGGCGCAGTCGCTACCTCGGGCGCGGTGGTGCCCGGAGCAGCAGGCGAATCCTTCATGGTCACGGTGCGAAACGACGGCAACACCTTGCTGACCGCCGGCACAATCGATCTGTACCGAGAGGGCTCCAGCCAGCCGTTCTCCAGCGCATCCATCGGGTTCGGAGCGAACACACGCATGGCATCGATCTACGATCCAGAGCTTGCCGAGGACGCTTCGGTCAACGACATGGCACACGTGAAGTACGCGCTCGAAACGCTGGGCACACCTTTTGCAACGCACCCGCTGGTAGCCGACAGTGGCAACGTCGTGCTGGCACCGGGTTGCACGGCACAGTTCCGCATGAGCTTCGCTATCCCCGAGAGTTGGAGCGACGAAGTGGGCAAACGCGTAACGCTGTATGCGAAGGCGCGTAATCTGGTGGCGCTCGATCCCGTAACGCTCGAGGAAATTCGACCGGGCGCAAACTCGGCGCTGGGTGCCGTACTGCACGAGCTTCATGTGCCCGACGCGGCATGCGAACGCTCAGAAGTTCAGGTCGGCGTATGCGACAGCGCGGATACGACAGAACTTCACGACGCCCCGATGACAGCAGACGACGATGGCGGCTCGAGTGGCGGCGGTACCGACGAGGGCGGCGGCTCCGGCGGAAGGAGCTCCGGCAGTGGCAAGGACCACAGCAATAACAAGCGCTCCGGAAAAGCGGGCGCGCTCGCTGGCACGGGCGATGTCAACGTCCCCCTGACGGCAGCCGCAGCAGCACTCGCCGCAGCCGGCGCCGGCCTCGTCGCCTACAGCGCCCGCCGCACGGCGCTCGAAAACGACACCGCCGATGAGGTCAATTCGGATACGCCTCGCTAGCTCCCAGTTACCTTTGCGAGAGACGCCGACTCGGCTCATCGAACATCAAATGGGCTGGTTCTGGATACCCAGAGCCAGCCCATTTCGCATTAGATATCGTCAGTGGAGTCGAGTTCTGCCTCGAGCTTGGCACGGCGTCTTTTCGCCGTGAAAAACGTTGCGCACAGGGCAGCAAACGTGGCCGCGAAAATCGTCGCACCGCAGAACACGCCCGTGGCCAGGTTCGCCAACCAAAAGACGCTTTCGAGCGGTACAATCTGCGCCTCAGCGATACAGCGCATTGCGGCAATAACAAGCGCGAACGCGGCGCCGCTAAGACCGCTGAGAAGCAGGAAATATCCAACAGGAAGATGCTCGGTTTGCCCAAAACGATTGGTATCGACATAGCCCTTCCGCGTTTGCAGTCCTGCGCAAATCAACATCACAAGAACGAGCCACAAATACATGGCTGCCTCGAACGGCGTTGCAAAGCCATGCGGCATTTCACTGGCGTCGCTGTGAACCCACGCAACCTGTCGAGCTATAAACTGGTAGAAAAAGATCATCAACATGCCAAACGAAAGCAGTACGAAACCAATCTTGTAGATCTTTGCGCTTTCCGCCTCCAGGCGCTCGTCCTTTGGGCCGGCATATTCACGCCACTTTTGCACGAGTTTTAAATCTTCAAATTTCATAGCGAACTCCTAAAGAGCGTCAGGGTCGACGTCGTTCTCGTCTTCCCAAAACAAGTCGTTCAACGTAACGCGTAGCGCTTTACAGATTGCCACGCACAAATTGAGCGTGGGGTTGTAGCCGCCCGCCTCGATCAGGCCGATGGTCTGGCGCGTAACGCCCACGGCTTGGGCTAAATCGGCTTGCGAAAGGCCGGCCGTCGCGCGCGCCGCCTTCATGCGAAGGTTTTTCTTACCTGGCATAAAGTTCCTTTCGTGGTAATGGACAGATATCCGTTGCAACATGACAGAAATATATTGCATATATCAGACAATGTCAACTATATCTGTCATTATGGAAACCATATTCGTCATCGCCATGCGGACATTACAACTTCGGTTCGCTATTCAAACTTACTCGGACAGAACCGACTCGGTTTTGTCCGAGTAAACTCGAGCATAAACTGATTCATGCGATACAATTAACTCGGACAAAACCGAGTCGGAAGGAACCGAGTAAGTGGAATTCATTGGCAGGGAGCGTGAGCTCGCCCGTATTAAGAAAACGCTCAAAGCACCCGAGCAGCGCAATGTTCTCATTTACGGCAGGCGTCGCGTCGGAAAAAGTGAGCTCATCAAGCAGGCGCTAACCGATTTGTCGGACGTCGCAACGGTCTATTACGAGTGCCGCCAAACCTCCGAGGCAGACAACCTCGAGAGTCTGTCCGTCCTTGTTGCTGAAGCGCTGAGCTTTCCTCCGCTCGCCTTCGCAGGCATCCGCGAGCTCATCGAATTTCTGTTTGCCCAAGCCAAAGACAAGAACATTACCCTCGTTCTCGACGAATACCCCTACTTGAGAGATGCGGTTAAAGGCTTAGACAGCATTCTTCAGACCTCAATCGACGCTCACAGGGAAGACTCACGTTTAAACATTGTCCTGTGCGGCTCCTACGTTGAGATTATGAAATCCCTCATCGAGCATGAAAGCCCCCTCTACGGGCGAATTGATCTCGCGCTTGAGCTTAAGCCCATGGATTACTTTGACGCTGCGAAGTTCTATCCCGCGTTCTCGCCCGAGGACAAGGTGCGGCTCTATAGCGTTTTTGGCGGCATCCCCTTTTACAATCGCCTCATCGATCAATCCCAAAGCGTACGCGACAACATCATCGAGCTCGTCACGGAACCTGGTGCCCGCTTAGAAAGCGAGGTGCCGTCCTATCTCAACGCCGAGATCTCGAAGATGACCAACGCCAACGAAGTTTTCGGGGCTCTCGTACAAGGTTACTCCCGTTGGGGGGACGTGCTGGCACAGTCGCACGTCTCGAGCGGTCCGGCCATGGCAGACGTGCTCGACAAGCTCATGTCACTCGAAATCGTCCAAAAGCGTGCACCCATCAACGACCCTACGAACAAGCGCAAGTCTGGCTACTTTGTAGTGGACCCGCTTTCGCTCTTTTACTATCGCTATGTTTTCCGCAATGCCTCAGCGCGTCAGCTGCTCGACCCGGAAGTCTTCTATGATCGTCACATCTCCCAAGACTTCGAGGAAAACTACGTTCCTCATATGTTCGAGGAGATCTGCCGTCAATACCTCGTGCGGCAGAACAGGACCGGCAAGATCGAACCGGCTTTCGACGCCATAGGCAAGTACTGGTACGACGATCCCGCAAACAAAACGAGCGGCGAATTCGATGTGGTAACGCAAGACCCCGAGGGCTACGCCTTCTACGAAGCAAAGTTCCGCAAATCCCCCGTCACGCAAAAAATGGTCGACGAGGAAATCGCCCAAGTCGAGGCAACGGGGCTCAAGTGCCATCGTTATGGATTCTTCTCCCGTTCGGGCTTCGAAGCTGGCGAAAGCGATCGAACCGTCTTCATCGACCTGCCGCAGATGTTTGGATAGGACAGGCTCCTCCCGCATCCCGAGCATTCATTATCTAATCGAACGATTGTTCGATGGATTTCGTGTTGGTTGGAATCGCCCACGGGCTGGGCTATGCTACCTTGACTATCTATATGACTTAAACGCAGCAAAGGAGCACCGAGAGAGCGAGTATGGCAAAAAACACCGCAAACTATGGTAACGACAGTATCCGCCAGCTCAAGGACGAGGAGCGCGTACGCCTGCGCCCCGCCGTCATCTTTGGCTCGGACGGACTCGACGGCTGCGCGCATGCCGCCTTCGAGATCCTGTCCAACGCCGTTGACGAGGCGCGCCAGGGCTACGGCAAGCTCATCACCCTTACCGCCTTTCGCGATGGCTCCATTCAGGTAGAGGACAACGGCCGCGGCTGCCCGCTCGACTGGAACCCCTCCGAGAAGCGCTTTAACTGGGAACTCGTCTTTTGCGAGCTCTATGCCGGCGGCAAGTACAACAACAACCAGGGCGGCGACTACGACTTCTCGCTCGGCACCAACGGCCTGGGCTCGTGCGCGACCCAGTACGCCTCCGAGTACATGGACGTTACCGTCTGGCGTGACGGTAACAAATACTCCTTACACTTTAAGAAGGGCAAGGTTGTCGGCGCCAAGAAGAAGGCACTCGAAATTGAGCCCAGCGACGAGGACCGCACCGGCACCACTATCAAGTGGCGCCCCGATCTTGAGGTCTTTACCTCGATTAGTATTCCCCGCGATTGGTATCGCGAGACCATGCGCCGTCAGGCCGTGGTCAACGCCAACGTGACCTTCCGCCTGCGCATTGAGGGCGACGATGGCGAGTTTTCCGAAGAGGACTTTTGCTATCCCAAGGGCATCGAGGACTACGTGCTCGAGAAGGTCGGTACCGACTACCTTACCGAGCCCTTCTTTATCGAGGCCGACCGTCGCGGTCGCGATCGCGAGGACCTGCCCGATTACAACGTAAAAATCACCGCATGCATGTGCTTCTCGCGCACCTTCATGATGCAGGAGTACTACCACAACTCATCGTGGCTCGAGAACGGCGGTTCGCCCGAAAAGGCCGCCCGCAGCGCTTTGACCAGCGCCATCGATGCCTACATTAAGCAACAGGGCAAATACAACAAAAACGAGAGCGGCGTTAAGTGGCAGGACGTCCAGGACTGCCTGGTGCTGGTGACCAACTGCTTCTCCACCCAGACGTCCTACGAGAACCAGACCAAAAAGGCCATCAATAACCGCTTTATCCAGCAGGCCATGACGGCATTCTTTAAGGAGCGCCTCTCGACCTACTTGATCGAGAACAAAGACGCCGCCAACAAGATCATGGAGCAGGTGCTCATCAACAAGCGCTCGCGCGAGAACGCCGAGAAGACGCGCCAGAGCATCAAGACCAACCTGCAGCAGAAGACCGACATGGCCAACCGCGTGCAGAAATTCATCGACTGCCGCTCCAAGGACAAGAGCCGTCGCGAGATCTACATCGTAGAGGGCGACTCGGCAGCGGGCGCCATTCGCACCTCGCGCGATGCCGAGTTCCAAGGCGTTATGCCCGTCCGCGGCAAGATCCTCAACTGCCTGAAGGAGGACTATCCGCGCATCTTTAAGTCCGACATCATCATGGACCTCATGCGCGTACTGGGCTGCGGTGTGGAGATCAAGGACAAGCGCATCAAGAACCTGGGCGCCTTTGACCTGGACAACCTCAACTGGAACAAGGTCATCATCTGTACGGACGCCGACGTCGACGGTTATCACATCCGCACGCTCGTGCTCACCATGCTCTACCGCCTGGTGCCCACACTTATCGACGAGGGTTACGTGTATATCGCCGAGTCGCCGCTCTACGAGATCAACTGCAAAGAGAAGACCTACTTTGCCTACACCGAGCTCGAAAAGAACGGCATCCTCAAGGAGATCGGCGACCAGAAGTGTTCCATCAACCGCTCCAAGGGTCTTGGCGAGAACGACCCGGACATGATGTGGCTCACCACCATGAACCCCGAGACGCGTCGCCTGATTAAGGTGGAGCCCGAGGACGTCACCAAGATGGAGACCATGTTTAACCTGTTGCTGGGCAACGACGAAGCGGGCCGCAAGCGCCATATCTCCGAGCACGGCAAGGAATATCTGGACCAGCTGGACCTGCAATAGCAGCAAATCGATAACGACGGCCCATAAGAAGTTCAAGAGGAAATCGTGGCAAAGAAGAAGACGAAGAACCAGCCAAAGAAAAAGCAGGTCAACGCCGAGAACGTCATCGGCCTGCACTCCGAGGTCACTGATCAGCCGATTACGCAGACGCTCGAGGTCAACTACATGCCCTACGCCATGAGCGTCAACGTCTCGCGTGCGTTCCCCGAGATCGACGGTTTTAAGCCCTCGCACCGCAAGCTGCTCTACACCATGTACAAGATGGGTCTGCTCAAGGGCGAGCGCCAGAAGAGCGCCAACATCGTGGGTCAGACCATGAAGCTCAACCCGCACGGCGACGCCGCGATCTACGAGACGATGGTGCGCCTGGCGACGGGCAACGAAGCGCTGCTTGCCCCCTTCGTAGAGTCGAAGGGCAACTTTGGCAAGTACTATTCGGGCGACCTGAGCTACGCCGCCTCGCGTTATACCGAGGCCAAGCTCTCCCCCATCAGCGCCGAGATCTTCAAGGACATCGACAAGGATCCGGTCGACTTCGTCGACAGCTACGACGGCGCCATGAAGGAGCCGCGCCTGCTGCCCACCACGTTTCCCAACATCCTTGTCTCGGCCAATAAGGGCATCGGCGTCGCCATGGCATCCGACATCTGCGGCTTCAACCTCAACGAGGTCTGTACTGCCACCATGCACTACCTGCAGGATCCCGACTGCGACCTGCTCGAGTACATGCCCATGCCCGACTTCTCGACCGGCGGCGAGATTATCTACCGTCGCGAGGAGATGGAGAAGATCATCGAGACCGGCCTTGGCAGCTTCCAGATTCGCTCCCGCTGGCGCTGGATTCCCGAAGAGCGCATCATCGAGGTGTACGAGATTCCCTACACCACCAAGACCGATGTCATCATCGAGCGCATCGTCAAGCTCTCCAAGGAGGGCAAGGTCAAGGAGATCGCCGACATCCGCGATGAGACCGACCTTTCGGGTCTGCGCATCGCCATCGACCTTAAGCGCGGCGTCGACCCCGACAAGCTCATGGCCAAGCTCTATCGCTCGACCACGCTGCAGGATTCGTTCTCGTGCAACTTCAACGTGCTGGTCGATGGTTACCCTCGCGTTATGGGCGTGCGCCAGATTCTGCACGAGTGGGTCAAGTGGCGTATTGAGTCCACGCGTCGCCGCATTAACTTTGACCTGGGCAAAAAGTCCGAGCGCCTGCACCTGCTGCACGGCCTCGAGGCGATCTTGCTCGACATCGACAAGGCCATCGCCATCATCCGCGGCACCAAGCTCGAAGCCGAGGTCGTGCCCAACCTTATGAAGGGTTTCGACATCGACGAGACCCAGGCCGAGTTTGTTGCCGAGCTTAAGCTCCGCAACATCAACGAGGAGTACATCCTCAACCGCACCAAGGACATTGCCAAGCTTGAGGGCGAGATTGCCGAGCTTGAGGAGATCCTCTCCAGCGAGGAGAACATCAAGAAGGTCATCAGCGACGAGCTGGCCGCGGTCAACAAGAAGTACGTGATGCCGCGCCGCACGGGCAGGATCGAGCCCCACGAGGTCATCGAGGTAAGCCTGGAGCCCGAGGTCGAGGAGTACCCGGTTACCATCATGCTCTCGCGCGATGGCTATCTTAAGAAGATGACGGACCGCGTGCTCAAGAAGGCGACCACGCTCAAGTACAAGGACGGCGACAAACCCTTTATCGAGTTCCCGTCCTCCAATACGCACGAGCTGCTCGTGTTTACCAACAAGAGCCAGGTGTATAAGTGCAAAGTCGCGGCGTTTGAGGATACCAAGTCGGCACAGCTGGGCTCGTACCTGCCGACCGATCTCGAGATGGAACCCGACGAGAGCGTCATCTGGGTCATCGACCCCGAGGACTACAGGGCCGACGTGCTGTTTGTCTTTGAGAACGGCCGCGTGGTGCGCGTCGCGCTTTCTGGATACGTCACCAAGACCAACCGCAAGCGCCTCAAGAACGCCATTTACGGTGGCAGCAAGCTGCTGTATGCCCAGGTACTCAAGGAAGATCGCGACATCGCGCTGGTCTCGAGCGACTATCGTTTGATGAACTTCAACACGTCGCTGCTCAAGACCAAGACGACCACCAACACGCAGGGCGTCCAGGCCTTTACCGCCAAGAAGGGCCGCTCGGTCACCACCGTCGGCACGACCGAGGAAATCCTTGGCGCCGGCGTCTCGGCCGAGAAGTTCACCGCGCAGAGCCTCCCCTCCGCCGGTGCCCTTATGAAAGAAAACGACATGCCGAGCCTGTTTGACTAGGACGACGGCAACGAGATCGTTAGATACTTCGCAAAGCGACGAGGCCCGGAACGCAACGTCATTGCGCCCGGGACTCGTCGTTTTTCTTCTCAACTATTTTTTAACGCAGATAAATTGATTTCTGCTTATTTTTCTGCGTAAAAAATGTCAGCGCCACTGCTTCGATGCCCTTTGGTCAGTCGTTAGCAAAACTTGCAAAAGTTAGCAAAACTTGCAAAAATTAGCAAAACTTGCAAAGGAGCCACCATGGAGTACAGCAAGAACCCCTTTACCCCGACGTTCGGAAGCGTCCCTCCCTTTCTAGCGGGTCGCGAGCATATTCTGCGTGACATCAACCGTGGCTTTATCAACGGCCCGGGAGATCCCAACCTGTCGACCATTTTTACGGGCGCAAGGGGAACGGGCAAGACGGCGCTTCTCTCGCTCCTTTCAGAAACGGCGCTTGAACACGGTTGGATCGCAGCAAATGTCTCCGCCATGCCAGGCATGCTCGAAGATATTATCGAGCGAACCAAAGAAGCCGCAGATAGCTACCTCTCACAGCCTCATGCGCGCATAAACGGCGTTCAAATTGGTCCAGTGGGCATCGATTGGACATATGCTCAAGAGGTCCAGGGCAACTGGCGCACACGCATGAATGGCATCTTTAAGCAACTCGAAAAACATGACATCGGACTTCTCATTACCATCGATGAAGTCACCGTCGATCTCGAAGAAATGCTTCAATTTGCCTCTGTTTACCAGCACTTTGTACGCGAAGGTAAAAAAGTTGCCCTACTCATGGCAGGACTGCCCTACAAAGTATCGGCGTTGCTGCGTAACGATTCCGTCTCGTTCCTCAGGCGTTCCCAATATCATCAGTTAGGACGAATCACTGACGTTGAAATTGCAAACGCGTTTCGCAAAACCGTTGAGGCCGGAGGACGTTCAATCACACCAGAAGCGCTCGAGAATGCTGTGAAGGCCGTCGACGGATTCCCCTACATGATGCAGCTCGTCGGATATCGCACTTGGGATGTTTCGGAGAACTCGCCCCAAATCAGTGCATCCGATGTCCAGCAGGGTTCCCTACTCGCACGCATGGAGCTGCGTGATCGCATTCTCGAAACGACCTATCGAGAGCTTTCCGATAAAGACATTGAGTTTTTACTCGCGATGCTGCCCGATTCTGGCCCCAGCAGGGTCTCGGAGATAGCCAAACGCATGGGCGTCGCCAGCAACTACGCAAGCCAATACAAACGCCGCCTTCTCGAGGACGGCGTCATCGGGGAACGTGGGCGTGGTCTCGTTGGCTTTGACATCCCCGCATTCAGGGAGTTCCTGAGCGAGAAAGTCTCCTAGCACGCGGAGATTGTCCATAAGGACATCAACGCATGGCAATCAGTAATCCTCTTGGTAAGGACAGCAAGCATTTCCGCCAACGCTTATTGCCATGCGTTCTTCTTGTCCTTAGGCGAGCTTGCGAGCGAGCTCTCGCACCTCTTTCAACTTGGGCGACGATGCCATGCTGTCGCGCTCGGTCATACCGCTGATGGCGACAATGCCCTGGTCCTCCCACTTGCAGTACGCACAGGTCGACTTGTACATAGCGATCGCCGCATCATAGACGCCCTCGCTGTGGCTATTGAGTAAAAGGGCCGTCTTGGTGAATGGGAAGCCCGTAGCACCGAAGGCGTATAGGCGATCGATGGCGGCCTTCTCCTGCGCAGTGATATCAAACCAGTAGATAGGCGAAGCGAAGACAACCATGTCGGCGTCTTTCAGCGACTCGATCACGTTGGCCATGTCATCCTTCTGCACGCAAGTGCCCTCGTGGGCGAAGCAATACTGGCACCCCAGACAACCAGCGATCTTCTTGCTGGCAACGCGGATGACCTCGACCGTATTGCCGGCCTCGCGCGCGGTCTCGGCAAAGGCCTCGACCATAGTGTCGGTATTGGCGCCCTTGCGCGGGCTACCGCTCAATACAACGATATTCATAAGAATCTCCCTTCTTCATGCCGCAGGCGCGCGGCACACATTTCGTTGTAACCAAAACAGATGGAGCTATTCAGTCGTCTGTAGATCGCATCTCTCGTTCGCGCTCTCTAGACACAATCTCATTGCCTGATAACTCCTCGACCGTCTTGATTCTCTCTCCGAAAATTGAACAGCAAATCGTTGCTCACAAAGTATAGACTGTGGGAAAATTAGCTTGAGCTTTCTCCCTGCTCGCGTAAGCGTTCGCGTGAAAGAGCCTAGCCGCATCGGCCAGGCGCAATATAGATCCGCGAAACCGGCCTACGAACAAGGAGCGTCTTATGTATGAACAGCATGTTGCACCGCAGACCCATAACAAACGGACTGGCCTGTCTATCCGCGACGTCAAGCGTCATGCAGACGCCAGAATCGCCGCCTTCGGAGTAAGCATTCTTGTGGCAGGACTGCTTTTGCTACCCTGCGCAGCACTGGCGACAGAAATGCCCGAAACCGATGTCGCAGCACCCATTACCTGCAACGAAGCCAACGCAGAAGGCAGCCTCACAGCTACCACCGTTGTCGACCATAACTATGACCTGGAGCTCCCTCCTGCCTTCATGTTGGTCCAGAATGAGGCGTTTGTATACGATTTCCCCGACAAACCCGAGGACTTCATCTACGGGCTTAACGACACCGTCCATCTCTTCAAGATCGACACCGATACCGAAGGCCTTATAAAAACCGAGAACCCCAAAGAGGCCAGCGTCTCTATTGCCCTGACCATGATCGACAATCACGTTAGAGCAACCGCTGTCTTTACAGGCGGCTACGCCGACGACCAAATCCCTTACAGACTGAACCTCACCAGCTCAACCCGCCTCGGCACACACGTTGACCGCGACTTCGACAGCGGGCAGGGGATTACGCACGAGACGCGGCACGATTACTACATCCGCTACGTCTTCGACAGCGACGTGCACTTGATTGCAACCGATACGAGCGGTTCCAAACCCGATCCAAGTGTTAAACCGAGCCCAGAGGTCAAACCCGAACCGGAAACCAAGCCCGAGCCCACACCGCAGCCCAAGGCAGAAAAGCCCGCGGCAAATCCCGTTTCCACTAAGGCAGTAGCGGCGGTTAAACCAGCCAGGACCACCCTACCCGCTACGGGCGACAACGGCGCGATAGCAGTCGCCCTGAGTGTTGCCGGTGGCGTAGTTGCATCAGTTAGCATTTCCGCAACAAGGCGTCGCAACCGCTAGCTAAAACAAATACGCCATTCACACAGGCAAACAACCAAGCTCCAACGAAAACGGTCCAGTCATCCGACTGTGCCGCACTCCAGTAGTTCGCAGAGGATATCAAGGAGGTGACCCAGGCTTCCCTTGTCGCCCTCGAGCTGTGCGACAGGCAGATCAGGTTTGGGAAGTAGAACGGCCCTTGCGCGAGGCGTGAATCGGCAAGTCTGACGTTTATTCCCGGGGCCAAGCAGGGCCGGAGGTTTTATTGGCGGCTCTTACGGGCGGCGCGAGTTTTGGCGAGGACGTAGGCATCGGGGTCGTCTTTGAACCAGGGGCAACGGCGCACGCCGGAGACCATATGGCGGTGGGGGCAGCCGCCCATGCACATGGGCAGAATGTGGTGCACGGATGATTGGGCGTCCACAGGCCGAGTGAAGCCATAACAACACTTCGCGCATCGAGCAGTTTGAGCCGGCGTGCGCATGTCGGCGCCATACCGGGAAGGGAGGGCCTTCTTGTGGGGCGGACGACCCCATTGCAGTCTCCTTCCGCTCTATAACTACGGAATCAACGGCAGCCGCAGGAGAATCGCTATCGTACTCGTAGCGGTTCTCCGCCCCCTAAGCAGCGTGTCCGCTACGAAACGACCGTCTTGTAATAGGCGCCGAAGTCTGCGAGCGAGTCCATGATGGGCATCATCTGGCGGCCGAGCTCGGTAAGGCCATACTCAACGCGGGGAGGATTCTCGCCATAGTCATGGCGAAAGACCAGCCCATCATCCTCCATCTGCCGCAGGCTGTCGGTAAGCACCTTCTGAGAGATCCCCTCAAGGTTGCGGCGCAACTCGTTGAAACGCCAAGGGCGTACGCGCAAGTTACGGATAATGAGCAGCTTCCACTTTCCGCCAATGAGCGCTACCGCCGTTGCGACCGGACACTCCGGAAGCTCCTCTTTCGCCATCATGGGAGACCCAACCTCCTTGACCATACCGGTTTCACAAAAAAGTACACAGTTACAAATATGTGCGTACTCGTATTTGCATGCGCCTTCGCGTTGAATATAGCTCACGCAGGAGATGCCTACAAGGTAAATTAACCCCAAGAGAGGAACCATTATGGCTGATTATGCAAAGACCCACATCGGTAATGAGAGCCGTGTCGAGCTGCACGAAGTGCTCGGGCTTACCGGGGCAGAGGTGAGTGTCAACAATCTTCCCGCCGGCGCTGGCGTTCCGTTCGTCCATGCACACAAGGAAAACGAGGAGATCTATGGCGTGCTCGAGGGCGCGGGCTCGGTCACGATCGACGGTGAGGAAATCGAGCTTGCAGCCGGCGACTGGCTGCGCATTTCCCCCGCCGCACACCGCCAGTTCCGCGCCGCGTCCGACTCGGGCATCGCATACGTCTGCATCCAGGTCAAGCAGGGGTCCCTTAATGCCTTCACGGCCGACGACGCTATCATGTTCTAATTCGCAATCGATGCGCAAGGGGCCAATGAAGCCCCGTCCGTTGGCCCCTTGCGCAAATCTGCTGACGCAAAACTACCCCACATCCCGGCCGGCTTCACGCAAAAGAGGCGGAGGCACGCTTTGTCGGTTCCGGAAATAAAAGCCAAGACAGTTACAATATAATCACTTCGGACTCAGGACGTTGAGCTTTCGTTTTGTCCCAAATCCTTGCCAGCTCTGTGGCGGATACCGAAAGCTGCAGATCGATTATCTGACGCTCCTATTTGGCAAGGTGTTTTTTAGAATCCATTTTGCGCTCGGCCTCGAAGGCTTGCCTGTCCCAATCGAGCGGAAGTCCGGCCTCGACCCATGCCTCGTAGGCCCTCCTTATGGGCTTGAGCTCCCTTTGGCCCCTCTCCAGCATCGAGATGTACTTCTCGCTGGTGCCCAGTATGGACGCCGCCCTCACCTAGCTGACCTTCGCCGCGCGCCTGGCCGCCACGAGCTCCGAGGCGTCCTCCTCCCGCTCCTCGCGCGACGGAGGCCGCCACTACGGGCTCGGCCTCCACGTCGCCTCCGAGGCCGCGAGCGCCCACGGGGGCTCCGTCTCGCTCGCCAACAGCCCCTCGGGCGGCGCGGTGGCCACCATCGCGGTCCCCCTGTGCGGGATCTGACGAATCAGGCCCTCACACTGGCATACCTCGCAACCAAACGCTTCCCGGATAATTCATGAGGCCGTACTCGTATTCGAGCCTGCCTATCTCTGCGGCAAGCGCCTCCGTCATGTAGAAGGTTTTCGTGCGGCCCGTCGACTTCGCCAGGCGGTCGTACCTGTTCGCGAGGTCCTCGGGGGTTCTCAGGGCTGCGGTGGCGGTTGCCATGATGCACCTCCCGGTTAGATGTAATACGTGTATTACTTTCTATCACATCACCCGAACCCCGCACCGGCGTACGGTCGTATCTGCTTTTTTACCTTACATTTTGTCAACCGGCCCATGCTCGGCTTGTTCAGCCGGATTAAATCAACTGTTAAATCAATCCAGGCCTGTAGGGGGCGGTGGAAATCTTTCGAGGACTGGGGGCGCCGTCCCTGGGTCGGCTCCTCGATGGCCGCGGCTGAATTCCCCTGCCATCGGCTGCGTGGGTTCCGGCACGGGGTTCTGGCGCTGCTCGAACTGGGCGCAAGACTCGGCTGTTGGTCGTACCGGACGGCATACGTTTTGAGACCGGCAAGCTGATGCCGGCTCGAGGACAGCGGCCCGGTGCACCGGGCCGATCGATAGCGGTCTCAGGTTCACAGCGCAGCTTCTCAGGGCTCGCATATATAGGAAGACTTGATTGGCAATCGATTTTAATGAAGTCGGCAGCGCATGTCAGAGTTTTCAACAAATATAACATGCCACCCTTTATATCCGCACGCGCGTAATTCAACTCATAAGGATCGGCTATCCCTTACCTGTGACACAATCTCAAACGCACAGAACAGAATCATCAGTCCAATCATCGCATAAGAGGCAGCCGGACCTTCAAGCACTATTCCACAAAGAACAATCTCCGCGCCGCCAATAAGAACTGTTATCAGGCGCTCTGCCTTTTTGCTCTCGCCGCTCGCATAAAAAGGCGGCAAAGCGCACAAGATCACATATAGCCCGGGAAGGGAATACAGGATCGATAGTCCAAGCCCCCCATCAACCGCAGTGTTTTGCGTAAGAATCAACTGAACCCAAACGGCAATTATCACTGAGCAGGTTGTCGATAAAAGAAGACTAGAAATATAGCACGCAACAAAGTCCCGTCGCATTCGAACAGAGAAATCCGCGAACTCTCTTCGCCGCGTGGAAACAATAAGGTACACAGAAATTGCAATAGAACCAATCAGAGAAAACAGCGGAACAACCAGCAATTCAAGCTTATTACCCCATCGATCAACCACACCCCCACTCCAATGAGCGGGAATTGTATCAGGGAGGACTGACCAAGCCGCCCATAGAATCAGAAATGGAAGAATAGAGAGGATGAAAGATGATAACACTGCAGTAATTTTTTTTGAGGCTCTCATCGATTCCGCATCTCCTTGCGCGCCCACATTCCACTCCGCCTTAAATCAAGTATACGTTTTGAGACCGGCAAGCTGTTGCCGGCTCGAAGACAGCGGCCCGGTGCACCGGGCCGATCGATAGAGGACTCAGGTTCACAGCGCAGTTTCTTGGGGCTCGCATATATAGGAAGACTTGATCGGCAATCGATTTTAATAAAGTCGACAGCGCATGTCAGAGCTTTCAACAAATCGCAGGTAAATCCGTGTACCAATTTTTGGTACACGGATTTACCTGCGATGTTCATGCTTGGTCAAAAGCCCATCAAGCGATATATTCATTATTTTAATGCGCGCGCCTGAGCTTTTGGCTGAAGTGGCGGTCCGACCGCCGGCAGGCGGCCACGCTATGTCCAAAGGCCACGCCTACTCCCAGTGCCCGGCTACGTCGACGACCCAGTGCTGCCCGTCGAGTTCCTGCCGCAGAGCTACATCAGGGACGTCTTATTGGGGGACGACCACATGGAACCCCGGGAGATCAAGCTGTACGGCTGATCCATCCGTCAACAACATGTCAAAGCCCCAAAACCCAACAGGATCGCGAACGAGGGGATGAATTGACCGCCCGGGTATTTGCGCCCGGGCGGTCAATTTTATCAACCATGGGCGCGATTCTGTGAGGCCATTTTTCTGGCATCCGCCGTTTGCTCCGGTCTCAACGCATCCATCCACCGTTCAGTAATCTTTGCGAACGCGACCACGTGCGCATTTGTCGAACAATCAAATGTCCGACAATGTCTGACGGAGCTGTCAGACATTCACGCACGAACATACGAGCTTCGCGAGCGATTGTAGGCAACTAGTAGCCCCAGCTGCGTCTTTGGCGCAGGTTCGACGTCTGACATCTTGAATGTCTGACGTTGAACGAAGCTGGTTGATAACAAGCAGGTGGAATAAACATGGAGCCCGACACCTCTCGCGCAATCGGCGCGCGGCAAGGGTCTGGCCCATCTCATATGTTGCCAACGCTAACGGTGAACCTGAGCGCCCGGGCACATTCTTTGTTGGCTGAAACCTGCATAGCAACTAGCGGAAGGCATCATCGAAGGAGTGTGCTGGAAAGCACCCGTCTCCTTAACTGTTAGAAATGCAAGTTAATAATCTATGTGGTCAATATAATACCGTTGAACCCGCGTATCGATACCGCTCAGTCATTCGCCTCGCCCCCGTCGCACGCATCTTCATTCGGTCTGTCATTATTAATCTAACGATGACTTGAGAAATGTAGGTGCTTCTAAATGTACTGTCGACTTCTTCTCAAACTAATCCT
>UQHO01000006.1 GCA_900540995.1 uncultured Collinsella sp.
CTTAGAGGTCCTCGCGCCAGAAGGGCATGCTCATGCAGCGCGGGCCGCCGCGGCCGCGGGAGAGCTCGGCGGAGGGCACGACGAGAAGGTCCAGGCCCTCCTTGTACAGCACGTCGTTGGTGACGGTGTTGCGCGCGTAGACGCAGATCTTGCCGGGCTCGACGCACAGGGTGTTGGAGCCGTCGTTCCACTGCTCGCGGGAGGCCGCGATCGGGTCGCCGCCGCCGCAGGGGATCAGCTTGACCTGGTCGACGCCGGTGGCGTCCTCCAGGACGTGCTCGAGGGTGTCCTCGATGAGGCGGATGTTCACGTCGCCCGGGTTCTTGCCGGCGGTCAGCTCGTAGACGCGCAGGGTGCCCATGATGGCGGGGTGGATCGTGAACTTATCGACGTCGATCTGGGTGAAGACCGTGTCGAGGTGCATGAAGGCGCGCGAGACGGGGATGTCGAAGGCCAGGATGCGCTCGACCTTGGAGTCGGAGTTCCAGAAGATGTTCTGGGCCATGACGTCGATAGCGGCGGCCTGGGTGCGCTGGGAGATGCCGACGGCGAGGGTCTTCTCGTTGATGTTCAGCACGTCGCCGCCCTCGGTGTGGAACTGGCAGTCGCGGCGGAAGTACAGGGAGACGTCCTTGTAGTCGGGGTGGTACTTGAAGACGTACTTGCCGTACAGGGTCTCGCGGTTGCGGGTGACCGAGTACATGCGGTTGAGGTTGACGCCCTCGCCGACGACCGCGAACGGGTCGCGGGTGAAGTAGAGGTTGGGCATCGGGTCGATGATCAGGTCGGACTCGGACTCGGAGTTGACCAGGGAGTCGAGGGTCGTGGACGCCGTGAGGGGCATGTCGATCTCGGACTTGGTCATGCCGGCCATGGTCTTCTTGACGAACTCGAGGTTGTCCTCGATGGAGTCCAGCTTCTCGCGGACGATCTGCGGCATGTGCTGGCCGCGGATGCCGGCCTCGGCGATGTACTGGTCGGTGAACTCGGCGCGGGCGCCGGGGACCTGGTCGAACACCTCAGCGACGAGGTTCTCGAGGTAGAGGACCTCCACGCCCTGGTCCCTCAGGATCTGGGCGAAGGTGTCGTGCTCCTGCTGCGCGACCTCCAGGAACGGGACGTCGTCGAACAGGAGTCGCTCGAGCTCGTCGGGCGGCAGGTTGAGGAGCTCGTCGCCGGGACGGTGCAGGCAGACCTTCCTGAGCTTGCCGATCTCGGAAGGCACGTGCAGACCTTTCGTCATGGCCTCCTACCTTTCTTTCGGGCCCCTGTCAGGGCCGATTCGTTAGCGCCCCTCCGTGTGAGGCGTTATTGCTGACGACATATTTATATCCAAAATCAGTCCATACTTCCACCTCGCCCCCGAACGGTTTTATATGAGGGGTGAACGGCATACACATATACTTCACGCATGGCACACTTTGATTTAATAAAGTTTATTTACGTGCTAAAACGCGTTTTCAATCCAAATAGCAAATGGAACTTAACTTTATTAAACCACCCTCAAATTGCATATTTCTAATAAAGCTATGAATAGAATTAGCGATTCATGCCGCGTCTCAACCATTTTCATTTTTATTCAGAAAAAAGTTTGTCCTATTCATTTCTGGTAAACAAATTACCGTTTACCAGACGCTTGATACCGTTCACCGGAAGCTCAGTATAAGGCCCAGCGGATACCGGCTCGCTTTACGGCCCCATTTGTAACAACTTGACTTCTCGGTATAGAAAAACGAACCCGCTTCTCCTAGGGAAACGGGTCCGTTTTCGATTATCTTCGGCCAATTTGGATAAGGCCCTCGAAGATAATCGGATCCTAGCGATCGAACTCCGCCAGCGCCTCGCCCAAAAGCCTCAGGCCCTCGCGGAGAACGTCCCCGCTCGCGCAGTAGCCCAGGCGTACGCCGCAGGGGAGCTCAAAGCGGCTGCCGGGAACCAGCAGCACTCCCCTCTCAGCCAACAGGCGCTTGCAGAACTCCTCGTCGTCCTCGGGAATATCCAGCTGGATAAACGAGGTGGGCACGCCCTGCGGGGCCGTCCAGGACACGCGATGCTGCGTATCGATCCAAGCCTGCGCGATATCGCGGTTGCCAAACACGATCTTGCGATTGCGCTCGAGAATCTTATCCTTGTGCTCAAGCACATAGGTCGCCAGGGCATCGTTGAACACGCCGCCGCAGATCATGGTGTAGTCGCGGTAGGTGCGGATGCGGTTGGACACTTCTTCGTCGGCCACGACCCAGCCCACGCGGGCCGCAGGCGTCGAATAGGTCTTGGACACCGAGTTGGTGACAATGGCCTTCTCGTACATGTCGACCATCGACATAAAGGCCTTGGTGTTCTCAAGCGGCAGGTACACCTCGTCGCACAGCACATAGGCGCCAGCCGAACGGGCAATCTCGGCAATCTGGCCGAGCGTATCGGCATCGAGCACCGTTCCGATGGGGTTCGATGCGTTGTTAATGCAGATGAGCTTGGTATTGGGACGCACCAAGCGCTTAAGCTCCTCGATATCGGGCCTCCAGCCAAGCTCCTCGCGAAGCTCCCAATACTCGACCTCGGCACCGAGCGTACGCGGAATCTCGTAGAGCGGCGCGTAGGTGGGCCACTCGGCGATGACATGGTCGCCGGGCTCGACCACGGCCATGATGGCGTTGAGGTTAGCGCCCGTGCAGCCATTGGTCTGCAGAATGTGATCGGGATTGACCTCGCGACGATACAGCTTGGCAACCTCGGCCTTAAACTCCGGAGAGCCCTCGATCCAGCCGTAGTTCATCTTCTCGCGGTCCAGGCGCTCGTAGAACGTGGCGCCGTCCTGCTCATCGAGCGCGCGCAGCTCGCCCATGATGAGCGACGAGATCGTCGACTGGGCGATGTCCCACGTGGCGCTCTTCTCCCAAACGTTGAGCCATTCCTCAACGCCAATCGTCTTAATGTCCATGGCCAAGCTCCTTACAAAAGCAGTCATCCAACCGTGTTGACGTTCCTCATACAAGATTGGGGCGGCGCGAAAACCCGCACCGCCCCAATGGGAGACATCTAACGTCAGCTAGATGTATGTATTAAGACCTATACGGGTCATAGAAGACCTTAGAGGTCCTCGCGCCAGAAGGGCATGCTCATGCAGCGCGGGCCGCCGCGGCCGCGGGAGAGCTCGGCGGAGGGCACGACGAGAAGGTCCAGGCCCTCCTTGTACAGCACGTCGTTGGTGACGGTGTTGCGCGCGTAGACGCAGATCTTGCCGGGCTCGACGCACAGGGTGTTGGAGCCGTCGTTCCACTGCTCGCGGGAGGCCGCGATCGGGTCGCCGCCGCCGCAGGGGATCAGCTTGACCTGGTCGACGCCGGTGGCGTCCTCCAGGACGTGCTCGAGGGTGTCCTCGATGAGGCGGATGTTCACGTCGCCCGGGTTCTTGCCGGCGGTCAGCTCGTAGACGCGCAGGGTGCCCATGATGGCGGGGTGGATCGTGAACTTATCGACGTCGATCTGGGTGAAGACCGTGTCGAGGTGCATGAAGGCGCGCGAGACGGGGATGTCGAAGGCCAGGATGCGCTCGACCTTGGAGTCGGAGTTCCAGAAGATGTTCTGGGCCATGACGTCGATAGCGGCGGCCTGGGTGCGCTGGGAGATGCCGACGGCGAGGGTCTTCTCGTTGATGTTCAGCACGTCGCCGCCCTCGGTGTGGAACTGGCAGTCGCGGCGGAAGTACAGGGAGACGTCCTTGTAGTCGGGGTGGTACTTGAAGACGTACTTGCCGTACAGGGTCTCGCGGTTGCGGGTGACCGAGTACATGCGGTTGAGGTTGACGCCCTCGCCGACGACCGCGAACGGGTCGCGGGTGAAGTAGAGGTTGGGCATCGGGTCGATGATCAGGTCGGACTCGGACTCGGAGTTGACCAGGGAGTCGAGGGTCGTGGACGCCGTGAGGGGCATGTCGATCTCGGACTTGGTCATGCCGGCCATGGTCTTCTTGACGAACTCGAGGTTGTCCTCGATGGAGTCCAGCTTCTCGCGGACGATCTGCGGCATGTGCTGGCCGCGGATGCCGGCCTCGGCGATGTACTGGTCGGTGAACTCGGCGCGGGCGCCGGGGACCTGGTCGAACACCTCAGCGACGAGGTTCTCGAGGTAGAGGACCTCCACGCCCTGGTCCCTCAGGATCTGGGCGAAGGTGTCGTGCTCCTGCTGCGCGACCTCCAGGAACGGGACGTCGTCGAACAGGAGTCGCTCGAGCTCGTCGGGCGGCAGGTTGAGGAGCTCGTCGCCGGGACGGTGCAGGCAGACCTTCCTGAGCTTGCCGATCTCGGAAGGCACGTGCAGACCTTTCGTCATGGCCTCCTACCTTTCTTTCGGGCCTTACTGGCCGAATGTATCAGCGCCCCTCCGTATGGGACGCTGCTTGCTGACAGCTCTAGTTATATCCAAAAACCACCTGCAATTCCACCTCGCCCCCGAACGGTCAGCAAAGTGCGATGAACGGTATATCGCATATGATTCCCCCATGATGCACTTCGGTTCTCTAAAGCAGGTTTTCAAAGGTAAATGTTCTTTTTTCTAAGGAATTAAGCTAGATTGCACAAATATTTTCATGTTTAGGAATTGCATAGCTAAAACGGTTTTCTGCATATATATGTCGTTTGTCCATGATTCAATTTGGATTCGATTATATTCAGCTCGCAATCATTCTTATTCATACATCCTCACCAGTTGAGTATGGATATAGATTGTTTCCAAACGAGTTGGACAGTTAGTTGCATGCCTTGGCAGCGTAAGAAGTAGGTAAAGATACCGTTCACGCGATACGTCCGTGCCAGCGGTCGACTAAATTGAGACAATAGTGAAAAGTGTTAGGCTACCGTCCTCTGTGGGGACTGAACGGACAGATGCATATGCCGAGCAAAATCGAAAAGAAGCAAGCCGCCGCAAAGCTGCGCAAACCGCCGCGCGACTTCTCGTACACGCAAAACCGAGAGCTTAGCTGGCTGCGCTTTGACAACCGCGTGCTTGACGAAGCCTTCGATGAGACCGTTCCGCTGTTCGAGCGTCTAAAGTTCGTGTCGATTTTCGAGTCCAACCTCGACGAGTTTCTCATGGTGCGCGTGGGCGGCCTGTCCGATCTGGCAGAGCTCAAAAAACAACCTGTCGACAACAAGAGCAATATGACCGCCTCCGAACAGGTCGATGCTGTCATGGCCGAAATGCCCGGGCTCCTTACCCGTTGGGAGTCCATCTTTAAGAGCATCGAGGGCAAGCTCGACACCTTGGGCGTTCACCGCGCCCGCATCGATTCGCTTACGCCCGAGGAGCGCACCTTTGTAACCCGCTACTTCCAGGCCTACGTGTCGCCGGTCATCTCGCCGTTGGTCATTGACCCGCGCCATCCCTTCCCCAACCTGCGCAACGGCGCACTCTATCTGGCTTGTGGCCTGGACGGCGTCACCGACGAGGAGAGCTTGCTGGGCCTTATCGAGATTCCCGCCTCGATGAACCGCGTGGTCGAGATCCCCTCGCCCACCGGCACTTACTCCTACATCTTGCTCGAGGACGTCATCCTCGCCTGCCTGGACAGCTGCTTTGGCTCCTACAAGCCACTCGACCGCGCGCTCATCCGCGTCACCCGCAACGCCGACATCGATCCGGACGGCGAGGGCGTCGAAGAGGAAGAGGACTACCGCCAGCACATGAAGCGCATCCTCAAGAAGCGCCTGCGTCTGCAGCCGGTAGTGCTCGCGGTCTCGGGATCGCTCGAGAAGGCGACGCTCAAGACCATCCGCAAGGCGCTCGAGCTTTCGCGCCGCTCTGTCTTTACCTGCGATATCCCGCTCGACCTGGGCTACGTCTTTGGCATTGAGGGTAAGATTCCCGAGCACCTGCGCAACGAGCTGCTCTTTACGCCGTTTAAGCCGCAGCCCAACCCCACCATCGATATGACCCGCTCCATCCGCGAGCAGGTGCTGCAGCACGACAAGCTGCTCTTTTACCCTTACGAGGCCATGAATCCGTTCCTGGATCTGGTGCACGAGGCCGCCTATGACCCCGAGTGCATCTCGCTGCGCATCACGCTCTACCGCGTGGCCAAGCAGAGCCGCCTGTGCGAGTCACTGATCGATGCCGCCGAGAACGGCAAAGAAGTCACGGTGCTCATGGAGCTCCGCGCGCGCTTTGACGAGCAGAACAACATCGAGTGGGCCGAGCGCCTGGAAGAGGCCGGCTGCACCGTCATCTACGGCTCCGAGGGCTTTAAGTGCCACTCCAAGATCTGCCAGCTCACCTATCGCGAGGGCATGGCGCTAACGCGCCTGACGCTGCTGGGCACCGGCAACTTTAACGAGAAGACGGCCAAACTCTACAGCGACTTTATGCTCATGACCGCCCACCCCGGCATCGGCGAGGACGCCAACCTGTTCTTCCGCAACCTGTCGCTGGGCAACCTGCGCGGCGATTACCGCTTCCTGGGCGTGGCGCCCGTAGGCCTCAAGCCGCTCATCATGCGCGGTCTGGATCGCGAGATTCAGCGCGCTCTCGCTGGCGAGCCCGCCCGCGTGTTCTTTAAACTCAACTCGCTCACCGACCGCGAGGTTATCGACAAGATCGCCGAGGCATCGTGCGCCGGAGTCCGCGTGGACATGATCATCCGCGGCATCTCGTGCCTCAAGCCCGGTGTTCCGGGCAAGACCGAGAACGTGCATGTCCGCTCCATCGTCGGACGCTTTTTGGAGCACGCCCGTGTTTACGCTTTTGGCGTGGACTCGGACATGATTTACCTGAGCTCGGCCGACATGATGACACGCAACACCGAGCACCGCGTGGAGATCGCCTTCCCTGTGCTCGACCCCACCTGCCGCGCCCTGGTGCACGAGTACATGGGTATGCAGCTGCGCGACAACGTGAAGGCCCGCAGCCTCACGAGCGACGGCACCTGGGTCCCCGTGGAGCGCGCAGAGGGTGAGAAACCCTTCAACTCGCAGGAAGCTCTGCTGGAGCGCGCCTATCGCAACGCCGAGGCCGCGCCCGAGCCCGTCATTGAGGCGAAACCCGCCCCCGAGCCCGAGCCGCAGCCGGTAGCACCCAAGGTCCAAAAGGTCCAGGCGACCGTCATTGAGCCCGAGCCCGCACCTGTACCTCAGCCCGAGCCGCAGGTCACCAAGCCCGCACCCGAGACGAGCGCCCGTCGCGATAAGCCCGCCGGCAAGACCAAGGCCATCCAGCGCCATCGCCCCGGTCGTGTGCGCATGGGCCTGGGCCTGATCGGCCTGGGTCTTAAGACGCTCATTACCGGCAAGACGAAATAGTCGTTTGTAGAAGCAGTTTGTAGAAGCGCCCCGCATTTGAGGAAAGCCTCGGATGCGGGGCGCTTTTCCCTGCTACCATGGTGCGAACAACAACACGAATGACAGGCAGGGATATGAAGCTCACTATAGAATCGATGACCTACGGCGCAGACGGGCTGGCGCACGCCGACAACGGCAAGGCCGTCTTTGTGCAGGGCGCCGTGGCAGGCGACACCGTCGAAGCCGAGGTCGTACAGGACGGCAAGTCGTTCATGCGCGCCCGCACGACCGAGATTCTGGAGCCGAGCCCCGATCGCATTCAGCCCCCCTGCCCCTTCGTTGGCATCTGCGGCGGTTGTTCGTGGGGCAATCTCTCACGCACGGCACAGCTTGCCGCCAAGGAGCAAAACCTGCGCTCCACGCTCGAGCGCATCGGCAAGTTCGCTCCTGAGCAGGTCGATAAGTTGGTACAGCCCATCCGCCACACCAAGGACGACTGGGGCTACCGCAATAAAATCGAGCTCGAACCGACCGTCGTCAACGGTCGCGTGCGCCTTGGCATGCACGGTGTCGACCCCAGCAAAATCGTGACCGTCGATGCGTGCCCGCTGTTCGATAAGCGCTTCCCGAAGGCGCTCAAATCGGTCGTCGGCGCACTCAACTATCTAAGCGGCAGCCATGACTTGGGGCTCGAACGCGTGGGCATTCGCGCATCGCGCCGCACCAAGGCGCTCGAGGTCGCACTCTGGACGCCTACGGGCTCTTTTCCGCGCTCGCAAGTCTCCCGCGTGCTGGCGGACGCCGCTCATCCCACGAGCATCGTGCGTGTGATGAGCAAGGGCGAGAAGAAGGCCCGCCGTGTCTCCAAAGTCGAGATGCTCGCCGGCGAGGGCTCGTGGACCGAGAACATCGCCGATGGCCAGATGCGCTTGTCTGCCCCGTCTTTTTTCCAGGTCAACACCAAGGGCGCCGAGATTTTGATTGATCTCGTTATGGACGCCCTCGACCCGCAGGAAGACGAGCTGGCCGTGGACCTGTACTGCGGTGCCGGCACCTTTACCCTGCCGCTCGCCCGCCGCTGCGACTTCGTCGCCGCCGTCGAGGCCTACGGCCCCGCCGTGCGCGATCTACGCCGTAATCTGGAGATCAACAAGCTCGATAACGTCGACGTCATTGGCGGAGACGCGGTGCGCGAGTTCCCCGACCAGGATGCCGACGTCTTGGTGGTCGACCCGCCGCGCGCAGGCCTCGCCCCCGAGGCGATCGACCTTATCGCCAGCACGAGTGCTCGCGATGTCGCCTACGTGAGCTGCGACCCGGCCACCCTGGCGCGCGATCTCAAACGCTTTGTCGAAGAAGGCACCTTCTCCCCCGTAAAGATCACGCCAGTCGACCTGTTCCCACAAACCTTCCACTGCGAGACCGTCGTCCACCTTAGGCGCAACTAGCCACTTAATCATTGCTCAGAAAAATCATTGGGAAATCGAGCGTGGCAAGCGGAGGTCTTCGGGGTATAAGACGGCTAATTGTATGCCGCCTATGAAAGGAACCCTCATGCCCAGCGTTGCCGTTCTCGCCGCCGATGGCTTTGAAACTATTGAATGCTTGACCATGGTCGATGTCATGCGTCGCGGCGGCGTGCGTGCCACGCTCGTCTCGATCATGCCCACGCGTGAGGTCGTAAGCTCGCTGCAGATCCCCGTGACCTGCGATGCGCTCTTTGATGAGATCAACTTTGACGAGTACGACTGCGTCGTGCTGCCCGGCGGCCTGCCCGGTGCCACCAACCTGCGCGCCGATCAGCGCGTCTGCGACGCGGTCTGCGAGTTCGCCGCGACCAAGCACGTTGCCGCCATCTGCGCCGCCCCGTTTATCCTGGGCGAGCTCGACCTACTCGAGGGGCGCCACGCCACGTGCTTCCCTGGCTTTGAGAAAAGCTTCCCCGAAGGCGCCTATACCGGCGAGAAGGTTACGCAAGATGGCAACATCATCACCGCCAGCGGCATGGCCCAGTCGCTCCCCTTTGCGCTTGAGCTGCTGCGCACGCTCGCCGGCGACAAGGCCGTCGAGAAGGTCGCCGAGGGCATTCAGCTATGATTTTGGCTTCGCAATCACCGCGCCGCATCGAGTTGATGCGCGAGGCGGGCTATGACATTCGCGTGATTCCCGCAGATATCGACGAAACGCCTTTTGATGGCGAGGCCCCGCTTACGCTCGTTGAACGCTTAGCACGCGCCAAAGCCGCCGCCGTTGCCGCCGAGCATGCCGAGCCCAACGAACTGACCGTCGCGGCCGATACTATTGTCACCTTCGATGGCAAGATTCTGGGCAAGCCGGCAACCGAGGACGAGGCGCGCACCATGCTCCGCGAGCTTTCGGGCCGCACGCACCAGGTCGCAACCGGCGTCTGCATCGTTAAAGCCGGCGACGCTACAGCTCCGCATGCCGCCGAGAGCCTGTCGTTTGTCGATGTGACCGACGTGACGTTCTATGAGCTTACCGAAGAGCAGATCGAGCGCTATGTTGCCTCCGGCGAACCCATGGACAAGGCCGGGGCCTACGGCATCCAAGGCACAGGCGGCCGCATGCTTGTGCACGATATTTCGGGTGACTTCTACAACGTGGTGGGCTTGCCCATCGCTCGCGTCGCACGCGCGATTCAAAAACTCTCGTAATTGCATCTGGCGCTGGTTATCCCCCAGCGCCTACAATTTTGCCGTACCGTACGGATCCCGACCGGGCATAAGGCCCGGCGGAAAACCGATAGGAGAAAACATGGACACACTGCTCGAAGCCATCGATGTTTGCAATGTCGATGGCTTTTGCTTTGGCAACTATACGGACGAGGAGGCCGGCACCGGCTGCACCGTAATCGTGGCGCCCGAGGGTGCCACCGGCGGCGTTGACGTTCGCGGCGGTGCTCCAGCATCGCGCGAAACCGACCTGCTGCGACCCGAGAACACCGTGGACAAGGTCCACGCCGTCTGCCTTTCGGGTGGATCGGCCTTTGGCCTCGAGGCTGCAAGCGGCGTCGCTCGCGAGCTTGAGAGCCGCGGCATCGGCCTTCCCGTCGGCCCCACGCAGGTGCCTATCGTGTGCTCCAGCTGTATCTTCGACCTCGCCTTTGGTAACCCCGCCGTTCGCCCCGACATTGAGGCCGGCATCGCCGCCGTGCGCGAGGCGCTCGACCACACCCCTGCCTCGCTCGAGCAGGGCAACGTGGGCGCCGGCACCGGCGCCACCGTAGGTAAGCTCATGGGACCTGCCACCTGCATGAAGGCTGGCCTTGGAGCCGCCGCCGTGGCACTCGGCCCCGTCAAGGTGGGCGCCGTGGTCTCGGTCAACGCCTGCGGCAACGTTGTCGACCCCTTCACCGGCGAGTGGGTCGCCGGTATGCGTGCCGCAGCCGATAGCGACCAGATCGTCGACATGGAACTCGCAGCCTTTGCCGCCGCCGGATCCATGCAGATGCCGCTCGACCGCACCAACACTACCATCAGCTGCATCGTCACCAACATGGATCTCACTAAGGCCCAGGCCACCAAGGTCTCCCAAATGGCCGCAGACGCCTACGCACACGCCATCCGTCCCACGCACACCACCAACGACGGCGACACCATCTACACCCTCGCCAGCGGCAAACTGGGCGCCCAGGCAAGCGCCGCCGTTCCCCTAGACCTGCTGGGCATGCTCGCCGTAAGGGCTTTGCAAACCGCCATCGTAAACGGAGCCAAAACCGCCAAAACCTCCCACGGCATCCCCGGCGCCGCAAAGTAAACTAGCTCGTCCGGTTGCCCGGTGGGTCTTGGTTATGTTTGCTGCTCTACAGTCCTGGCTCGCACGAAGAGCACATTAAGTGCTCTTCGGCTCGTGCGGAACTCGCGACAAACGTAATGCCCGCCCGCCTCCGACCGACTTCCAACCTAATTCTTTTCAGCCCAGGCCCCTGTGTACCGCGCGTCGAAGATCTTCAAATTCAAATAACTTGACAATCGATTCTTATAGCAGAGGCCCCTTGGCCTTTAGTTTGATACAAGTTCCGCACGAGCCGGAAAGCACTTAATGTGCTTTCCGTGCGAGCAGGACTGTTCGCAGTAGCAAACTAAAGGCCAAGGGGCCCAGTCAACCCATCAGCAGCGATTATTCAGCAGCTAGTTGAATTTGAAGATCTTTGAGGCAAGACGGTATAGGCCGAGTGTGGTTTTGTCTCCGGCACGACCGCGGAGGTTAGTGAAGAAGCCGACCACACCGTAACGTGCACGACGATACATACGCTCGTCATAGGCCTTCAAATCATTCCACAGCGTCTTTAGGCGCTCGTCGGCACAATCCTCGTCGGAAAGCTTGGTGAGCACCGAGCAGATCGCCATCATCATGGTGAAGTAGCCCATCATGTACGAACGCAGACGCGACGACTCGACATCGCTGTACAGGTGGTACGACTCCATCATGATACGCGTAACACGGAACTGCTGGTCCAGACGCTTGACCATCGTGGCCTCGTTGACGCTCTGGCCCTCGCGACCGATAAAGTAGCGATAGAGGTCGATGTCGGCGTAGTACATGGTCTTGCAACGCGGCAGTGGCACGTAGGCGTAGATGTTGTCCACATAGAACGTGTGCGGCGGCATGGGAAGGTTGGACTCGCGCAGCACATCCGTGCGATAGCACAGGCTGTGCATGAGCAGATTCTGGTCCAAACGGAAATGACCGATCTGGTCCCAGGTAAAGATCTTTTTTCGAGGCAGGGCAAACTTGTAACCAATGGCCGTATGCGTACCCTCGTAAACCTTCTCGTACACGTAGTTCGAGATAAACAGGTCAACGCGCTGGTCGCGCTCTTCAAAGCCGCGCAGAATCGACAGCATGGTCGAAAGGGCAGCGCCGTCAAGCCAGTCGTCCGAGTCGACAACCTTGTAGTAGGTGCCCTGCGCCTCGCGCAGACCCGAAAGGACGGCAATACCGTGGCCGCCATTCTCCTGGTGCACCGCGCGGATGATTCCAGGATAACGGGCCTCCCACTCGTCGGCCTTGGCGGCCGTCTCGTCCTTGGAGCCGTCGTCCACCACGATAATCTCGATATCGGTGGCGTAATTGCTCCCCTCCAAGATGGAGGTGATGCAATGGTCCATGTCCTTAGCGGCGTTATACGAGGGAATACCGAATGTTATGACTTTATGCATGGCAGGCGATAATCTCATCCGAAAGATCGAGGGCGGAGTTGGTCACGGCATCCATATCGTAGTAACGATATTCGGCCAGACGACCCACCGGGTGGAAGTTCGTCAGGTTCTGGACACGCTCAAGATAGCGCTCATAGAGCTCGCGGTTCTCGGGCTCCAGAATGGCGTAATAGGGCGTCTCGCCCGAGCCGGGCGTATAGGCCTTGGAGTACTCCTTCATGATGGTGGTCTTGCCGGGCAGGACCTGACCAGTCATGTTCTTGAACTCGGTAATGCGCGTGTAGTCCTCGCTCGTGGTGTAGTTGACGGTGCCCACGGGCTGGAACTGATCCATATCGAGCGTCTCGAACTTCATATCGAGCGTGCGGTACGGCAACGCACCTAAGTCGAGGTTGAACAGCTCATCGAGCGGACCGGTATAGACGATCTCGCCGCCGTAGACCTTACCGTCGACCTTGACGGTTGTCTCGTCGATCTCGAAGAGATCGCGAGCATCCACGTCGCAGAACACATCAATCAGGTCGTGGTCGAGCATGTGCTCAAACAGCGCCGTGTAGCCGTCCTGCGGCATACCCTGGAAGGGGGCCTGCGGGAAGTAGCGGTCATCATCGCCCACAAAAACGGGAACGCGGCCGGTGATCGACGGGTCGATCTGGTCGGGCGTCTGACCCCACTGCTTCATGGTGTAATGCAAAAAGACGTTCTCGTAGACGTAATCGGCGACCTCGGCCAAGTCGGGGTCGTTCTTCTTACGCAGCTCCATAATGGGCACCTTGACATCCTTGCCAAAGGTCTCCACGAGCTTCTGATACAGCTCCTCGCCGCGCTCGTCACCAAAGGCGAGCTTGAGACTCGCATGGTTGAAGGGCACGGGCATAAGGGTACCGTTGATGTTGGCGAGCACCTTGTGCTGATAATCCGTCCACTTGGTAAAGCGCGACAGGAAATTGTGCACGCGCTCGTTAAAAGTGTGATAGATATGCGGGCCGTACTCGTGGATCAGGATTCCGGCCTCGTCAGTGCAGTCATAGGCATTGCCCGCAATGTGGCTACGGCGTTCCAAAACGGCAACACGATAGCCGATGGTCTCGGCAAGACGGCGGGCACAAACGGCACCGGCATATCCAGCACCGACGACAATCATGTCGTACGCGCCGGCGTTAAAGCCTTCAGGCAGGCCTGAGGTAATCTGCATCGATACTCCTTGTCAAAAGCCACGGGCTCGTTAGCTGGGCTTTTCTCGAACATTCTTCGAGACATATTTATCAGAGCGATTATAGCGCTAATGCGTCCTATAATGAGCTTGCCACACAAGGAAAGCTCAAGCACCGCGGCGTACATAATTGAAAGGTAAACCCGCTAGTAGCGGGTTTATTCGTGAACAGCCGGGCGCCTGGAGCTTAGTGAAACGCTTGTAAGGAGTAACATGAGCGATTTCCTTAACCGTATGAAGTCTGCCGCCAAGGCCGACCTTAAGACGATCGTCCTGCCCGAGGGCGAGGATCCGCGCACCATCGTCGCTGCCACCAAGATCATCGAGGAGGGCCTGGCAAAGATCGTCATCCTGGGCAACCCCGACGAGATCAACGTTCCCGGCGCTACCGTCATCGACCCGCGCAATGCCGAGAAGCACGAGGAGTACGCGCAGAAGTTTGCCGAGCTCCGCGCCAAGAAGGGCGTTACCATCGAGCAGGCTCGCGCCCAGGTGATGGACGCCACCTACTTTGGCACCATGATGGTCAAGATGGGCGATGCCGACGGCCTGGTCTCTGGCGCCTGCCACTCCACCGCCGACACCCTGCGCCCTGCGCTTCAGATCCTCAAGACCGCCCCGGGCACCAAGCTGGTCTCGGCCTTCTTCGTGATGTGCACCGACACCCCGCAGTTCGGCACCGACGGCACGCTGATCTTCGCCGACTGTGGCCTCAACATCAACCCGTCCTCCGACGAGCTCTCCGAGATCGCCATCGCCTCCGCTCACTCCTGGTCCACCTTCATGGGCAACGTTGAGCCGCACGTGGCCATGCTCTCCTACTCCACCATGGGCTCCGCTGGCGGCGAGGTCGCCAAGAAGGTCCAGGAGGCCGTGAAGTTCTGCAAGGAGAAGGCTCCCGAGCTCGCCATCGATGGCGACCTGCAGCTCGACGCCGCTATCGTCCCGACCGTCGCCCAGCTCAAGGCCCCCGGCTCCTCCGTTGCCGGCAAGGCCAACGTGCTCGTGTTCCCCGACCTCGAGGCCGGCAACATCGGCTACAAGTTGGTCCAGCGCTTCGCCGGCGCCGACGCTTACGGCCCCATCCTGCAGGGCATCGCCAAGCCGGTCAACGACCTGTCGCGCGGCTGCTCTGCCGACGACATCGTGGGTGTCGTGGCCATCACCGCCGTCCAGGCTCAGATGGCTGAGTAGCGGACGTATCCCTTCGGGCCCCTACAGTGTAAAGCTCTGAAAACGTCCTCGGACATGTCGGAAGCCCCCGCTGCGCACTACGTGCGGCGGGGGCTTCCTCCGTCCTGCGGGATGTTTTCAGAGCTTTACCCTGTAGGGGCCCTGCCGCTACGTGATGCTCAGGGAATCTGGGGTGGACGGCGGCTTGGCTACGAGCTGGAGCTGAGGATCTGAATGGTTGGGTGCCGTTGCTGGGAGCGCAGGCGTTGCTGATGATGATCTCTTTGGGACTGGAATTTTCACCTGCCAGCAAAAAGGCCTCCGGAGCTGCTGCTCTGGAGGCCTTTCGTTTACTTGCAAATGCGCGCGTTAGTTGTTCTTGGTCAGACGCTCGACGTCGTGGGCGATCATGTATTCCTCGTCGGTGGGGATGACCATGACCGTGACGGAAGAGCCGGCGGCGCTGATGACCTGCGGGCCGTTGCCCACGGCCTCGCGGTTCTTGTTGTTGTCGATGCGCACGCCCAGCCACTCAAAGCAGTCGCAGAAGGCCTTGCGGATCGACCAGTCATTCTCGCCGATGCCGGCGGTAAAGGTAATGGTGTCCACGCCCGCCATGGAGGCAATCATGGAGCCAGCCTGCTGCATGGCTTTGTAGGCGAACATATCGAAGGCGAGCAGGCAGCGCTCGTCGCCCTCGGAGGCGCGTGTACGGATGTCGCGGGCGTCGTTGGAGATGCCCGAGATGGCAAGCAGACCAGACTGCTTGTTCATCATGTCATCGACTTCCTGATAGCTGTAGCCGCCCTCGCGCTGGAGGTAGCACACGGTGGCCGGGTCAATGGAACCACAGCGGGTACCCATCATCAGACCGTCAAGCGGCGTGAGGCCCATCGTGGTGTCGCGGCACACGCCGTCCTCGATGGCGGCAAGCGAAGCACCGTTACCCAAATGGCACGAAAGCAGACGGTGGCAGCGCGAACCCAGGATCTCCTTGGCCATCATCCACTCATAGCGGTGGCTCGTACCGTGGGCGCCGTACTTGCGCACGTGGTACTTGTCGCACACGTCCTTGGGCAGCGCGTAGGTATAGGCGACCTCGGGCATGGTCATGTGGAACGAGGTATCGAAGACGGCGACGTTGGGCAGCTCCGGATACTTCTCGCGGCAATACTCGATTGCTGCGGCCTCGCCGTAGTTGTGCAGCGGAGCAAGCGGTGCCACCTCGAGAATCTTGGCCATAACCTCGTCGTCGACAACTGCGGAATCATCGAAGTACCAGCCGCCCTGAACGATACGATGGCCAATGCCATCAATCGTAAAGTCGGTCTTCTCGAGCTCCTCGAGCACGCGAGCGATAGCAGAGCGATGATCGGGGAAAGGGACCTCCTCGGTCTGCTTGGCGCCACCGTTCTCGGAGTGGCCAAAGATGCCCATGTCCGAACCGATACGTTCGCAGTTGCCCTTGGCGAAAACCTCTCGGGTATCGGTATCCAAAAGCTGATATTTAAGGCTTGAGCTGCCGGCGTTGACAACAAGTACGTTCATGAGACTCCTTTGCAGTGCAATACGGTCGACGCAGACCCCTTAAGGCGGCCGCATGTTAATAAGAAGTTATCAAAACTTGATAAATAGCTATCAAGCATATCGCCCAACGAGCACAAAAGAGGGGCCGAACGGCGCTCGGTCGTCCAGCCCCTCCCCTCTTGCAATTACTTGCCGTTGACGATGCGCTCGACGTCGGAAGCGATCATGAACTCCTCGTCCGTGGGGATGACGAAAATCTTGACCTTGGAATCCTTGGCGGACAGGCACCAAGCGCCGTCACCACGCAGGGCGTTGCGGGCATGATCCATCTTGACGCCCATAAAGGCCAGACGGTCGGCCACGCCGGCGCGGACGGCAGGAGCGTGCTCACCGATGCCGGCAGTGAAGACCAGGGTGTCCATACCGCACATGGAGGTGGCCATCTCGGCAGCCTTGGCGGCAATCTTGTAGACAAACATGTCGAAGGCGAGCTGAGCATCGGGGTCACCAGCGGCGGCGAGCTCCTCGACGTTGCGGCAGTCGTTGGTCTTGCCGCCGGTCACAGCCAAAAGGCCGGACTTCTTGTTCATCATCTCGTCGACCTCGTCGAAGGTGTAGCCGCCCTCGCGCTGCAGGTAGCACACGGTAGCCGGGTCGATGGAGCCGCAGCGGGTGCCCATCATGACACCGTCGAGCGGCGTCAAGCCCATGGTGGTGTCCATGCACTTGCCGTCCTCGATGGCGCACAGGGAAGCGCCGGAGCCGATATGGCACACGACGACCTTGCGGGCCTCGCCGTTGGTCATCTCGGCGACCTTCTTGGAGATGTAACGGTAGCTGGTGCCGTGGGCGCCGTACTTACGGATGTGCAGCTTGTCGCAGACGTCCTTGGGCAGGGCGTAAGTCTTGGCGACCTCGGGCATGTTGAAGTGGAAAGCGGTGTCGTAAACCGTGACGTTGGGCAGGTCGGGATACTGCTCCAGGCAGTACTCGATAACGTTGGCCTCGGGGTTGTTGTGCAGCGGGGCGAGCGGAGCGACCTCGCGGATCTTGGCGAGGACATCCTCGTCGACGAGGGAGGAATCACCGAAGTACCAACCGCCCTGAACGATACGGTGGCCGATACCCTCGATCTTGACGCCGTTGGCCTCAAGGTCCTTCAGGACGACCTCGATGGCGACCTTGTGGTCGGGGAACTCGATGTTCTCGGTCACCTTCTTGGAGCCGTTGGCAGCGTGGGTGAAGGTGCCGCCGGTAAAGCAGACGCGCTCGCAGGAGCCCTTTGCGGACACCTTGTGGGACTTGGTATCGATGACCTGATACTTAAGGGTCGAAGATCCTGCGTTGACGACCAGAACGTTCATGTGTCTCCCTACTAACAGGCGGTGTGGCGCCGCCAGGTTACATACGCTTCAATAATAAACCCAAACGCCCTCGCGCTCGGGTTTATTGCGTTGATATATAAGTTATCGGTGCCCAAATACTCATGTCCTTTGGCTTGTAAGACGAAAGAGCGCGGGGATATACACCAAAGAAGAGATTCCGAGCGCGACAAGCAATACGACTCGAATGCCCGCAACGCTACTCAACACAGCGTTGAGCAGATAGAAAAGAACGGCACCCACCGCCACCATCTGGCTTTGAACCGAAATCAGTGAACAGCGCATCGAAGAATCGGCTGCCTTTTGAAAAATTGAGTATTTAATTGGAGCAAATAACGAGTACGCAACCGTCTGCAGCACATAGAACACGGGCAGCAAATTAGCCGGAGTAAGGGGAATCAAAAACAAAGCTGTCAGGAAAAGGCGCACGATGCCGCAAATACGCGCAAAGCGGCCCTTGTCGACATGAGCAATCGCACAGGGCACAATAAGTCCCATGGAGGCCGAGGCAAGGAGCTGGACCGCAATGGTCACACCCGAAGCGACGGCATTCATTCCGCGACCCGCAAGCAGCAGTGAGAAAAAGTCTTCCAGGGCGACAAAAGCAAATGCCTGAGAACAGTCCATGATGAACGCTGAACGAAGAATGCCATTACCCGCAATAGCGGTACCGATCATCTTCGGGCTAATCCCATGTTCAGGTGTCGTCGCAGTGCCCCCTCTTCGCATTTCAGGAATGCAGACAACGACAACCAACGTCAACACCATTGCGATGATATCTGCCGAAAGACCAATGAGATATGCACCGACGGACGAAATGAAACCGCCCACGCAAGCGGAGATGGCATAAGACGCATAGAAGACGAATCGCTCAACCACATTAAGTCTCACGAGCTGGTCCTGAGAGACACTGTCGATGTAAATCGCTTCGATGGATCCGCTCACGCATGCGACGGCAAAACCTTTGAGAGCAAACGCGCCGATTAAAAGCAGAGGAGACCGGGCGAGAAGCAGAACGGCGTAGTACACAAGCATTCCCATGATGCCAACGAGGCCGCTCGCCTTTCGTCCAAACCTGTCTGCAATATAGCCCGTAGGAACCTCAAGAATAAACTTGCTCACTTGGTATGCAATCATCATGCCAGAAATCGCCACCATCGAGAATCCGACAAACTCAAGGTAAACCGTCAGAAAATACAAGATGGTGCTGAAGTTCGATAGGAAAACGAACGCCATATAAAGCAAAACCATACGGTTTTTCATGCTTCGCCCTCCAAGAGTCAATAATCCAAACCAAAATCATGGAAAAGTATGAAAGCGAAGCCGTCAACCATGCGTTACGAAGCGTCAATATTCACTTGACGACGCGATGTCAAATAGTCTCACGAAGCGAGATGGCGCAATAGGTGAAGGAAAACCGTCTGGTGTCGATCAGTCCAGGAATTTTGCCGATAGCAAAAGTAGATAGGCAGAGTTACGTCACGCGATCCTTCAATGGAACACTCGCTCACTTCTGATCCATCCGATGCGAGAGGGGACCCAGACAAACTCAATATCAATCCCCCGGCTTGAAGAAACTCAACCTGAGCCCTGCTTCCGTATTCGACATCACGGAAGCGGAAATTAACGAGCTGAGCTTCGGGGCATTGGTTGATTGCATTGAGACAGGGCGACAAATTAATTGGAACAGCGAGCCTGCCGCCCAGTAGCTCACGAATGGTCATAGCGTCCACAGACCGATGGCCCGCCGGGCACGAAAGAACCTTGAGCTCCTTTTCACCTAAGCATTTCGAAGAAAGGGCGCTGTCCCGGGGCTCTTCAAATGAGATGGCTGCATCCGAAATACCAAGCATGAGCGACTCAAAACACGTTGCAGTTGGCTGATGCCACACATCGAGGTGGATCTGAGGATGCCAACTCTCAAACGAGGCATACCAGTTTTCGGCAAAAAGGCGCCCCCGTCCATGAAGGCAAGGGGCGTAAAGACGAAAGTGGCCGTCGGGCGAAACGCCATCGCCCCTCGATTGAGCATACTTTTTGAGATCGTCGACTTGCGCCAGGATCACGCGTGCACGACGCGCAAATTCTCTGCCCGCCGGAGACAAAACAGCCTCCCCCGCCGATCGGTCGAGCAAAACAATCTGATACTCAGATTCCAACTTCTTAATTGCCGACGAAACGGCCTGTGGACTCACATGGACGGCGCGAGCAGCCTTGCGCACGCCGCCATAGCTCGCTACCGCTTGAAGGTATTCGAGTTGAGAAAGCTGCATAGATTACTCCAAAGGCAGCCAAAGCGATGGGCTGCGCGCCCTCAGATGAGGTTCTCGCCCAGGTTCTTGCCGCCGAGGACGTGCATGTGGAAGTGCATGACGGTCTGGCCGGCGTTGACGCCCTTGTTGGAGATGACGCGGAAACCGTCCTCCAGGCCCTTGGCCTTGGCGACCTCCTGGATGGCGTGAGCCATGGCGCCCATGGTCTCGGCAGGCACGTTGTCGGCGATGTCGCTGTAGTGCTTCTTGGGGATCACGAGGGTATGGACCGGCGCCTGGGGGTTGAGGTCGTCGAATGCGATGACCTGGTCGTCCTCATAGACAACGGTCGAGGGGATCTCGTGGTTGGCAATTTTGCAGAAGATGCAATCACACATGGTTGATTCCTTTCTCACAGACCAAGGTAATTATATTTGGTCGAGATGGTTAGAACGAGAGGTTGTCGTCCGTGTTGGCGGCTTCGCCGTCGGCGAGCACGTCGTTGCCGTCGACGTCCTTCAGGAGCACCGAGACCTTCTGCTCGGCATCGGACAGGCGGGTACGCAGGCTCTTGAGGAGCTCGACGCCGCGGGTATAACTCTCAAGCGACTCCTCGAGCTCCATATCGCCCGATTCCAAGCTGCGTATGATGAGCTCTAACTCCTGCGAAGCCTGCTTGTACGTAAGCTGCTCGACCGGGGTCTTCTCTGCCATATCTGTTTCCTTTCCTAAAGGTTTATCGCTGTGAAACGCGGCCTACTCGACCGTATTGACCGTTGCCGCCACGTTGCCGTCCGCCATGCGTACACGAATGGCATCGCCGGGCTTAAAGGTCTTGGCGCTCGTGGCCACCCCATCATCGCTGTACGCGATGGAATAACCACGGGCAAGCACCTTGAGCGGCGACAGGGCATCGAGCGAGGCTGCCGCACGGCCCAGGTCGGATGCTGGCTTGTTGAGCATCGTGCGCCCCTGATGCTCCAGGCGAGAGCTCGCGAGCGTGAGCGCATGGCGTTTGCCATCGAGCCCCGAGGTGCTTGCGACCAAGCGCTCGGGCAGACGCTCGAAGTTGGAGCGGAAGGCCCCAACCGAACGCGTTATGGCGCCGGACAGACGATCGGCCGTCAGGGCAAGCTCAGACTCGCGACGCTCGACCATAAACGTTGGATCGTTGAGGCACGGGCGGCACGCGGCAGCATCGAGCGCATCGCCCAAGCGAGCCGTATAGGTATCCCAGGCACGACGACCGCGCTGGTCGAGCATCTCCAGATCGACCTGATCCGACCCAATCATCGAAGCCATCGCAGCGCCCAGACGCTGATGGCGCGTCTCGAGCACGTCGGCCAACTCCGTCATAGCCGGCGCCACCGATTCTGCCGCGGCCGTGGGCGTGGAGGCTCGGCGGTCGCTTACCATATCGCAGATCGAGGTATCGGGCTCATGCCCAATGCCCGTCACCACAGGCACGGGACAGGCCGCCACCGCACGGGCAAGCTCCTCGTCGTTAAAGGTCATGAGGTCCTCGAAGGAACCGCCGCCACGCACGAGCAAAATGCAATCGGGCGCCGGCGAAATGGCAGCGGCGCGGTGCAAGCCTTCAATAAGCTCTGCCGGCGCACCCTCGCCCTGGACCTTTGCGCCCACGCAGACAAGCTCGACGAGCGGGTTGCGACGGCGCAATGTGCGCTTAACGTCGTCGATTACGGCACCCGAAAGCGAGGTGACGACCGCCACACGCGAGCAAAACACCGGAATGTGACGTTTGCGCGCCTCGTCCATCAGGCCCTCGCGACGCAGCTTTTCGGCTAACTGAGCCACCTGCTGACGCAGCAAGCCCTCCCCCGCCAGCGAGAACGAGCGGGCGACGAAGCTCATGCGACCCGTAGGCTTGTAGAGATTGAAGCTGCCCTTAAAGCTCACCTGCATGCCGTCGCGCAAGTCGAAGGTGCGCTTAAGGTAGGCGCCCTTCCAGATGATGCAGTCGACGGCCGCCGAGTCGTCCTTGATTTGGAAGTAGCAGTGGCCGCTTCGGGCATTGGGACCACGAAAACCCGTGACCTCGCCCAGAACGCTCAGCTGCGGAATCGCATCGAGCGCGCCAGCGGCAATCTCCACCGCCTGGCTCACGCTGAGCTCTTTACGCTCTTGCTCGTCCGATCCGTCGAACTCGGCGGAAACGGCATTGCCTGTCTGATTCCAGCCTGCCACGCGGCCTCCTTTCGTCATCACGCACACGGGCTCCAGCCCTGTGCAAATTCAAGTCTCACACATAGTACAGCGCCGCGGGGACACAAATCCCCGCGGCGCCTGTCAAGCCAATTTGTTATCGGTTGGAGTTTCTGTTGTAGCGAGCCATAAGGTAAAGCAGCTGAATTATCGAAGTGAGCGCCGCAGCCACATAGGTAAGCGCGGCGGCCGTCAGGACCTTCTTGGCACCGTTGACCTGCTTGGAGCTCATGCCCGACTGTTCGATATACGTCACGGCGCGGCGACTGGCATCGATCTCGACCGGCAGCGTAACCAGCTGGAACAACACGCTAAACGAGAAGAAGACCAGCGCGAGGGTTGTGAGCCCGGCAATGTTCATAAACAGGCCTAAGAGCAACACGATGGTCCAAGTGTTCTGGGTAAAGTTGACGACCGGGACCAGGGCAGTGCGCACCTTCATCATGGCGTAGCCGCTTTGACGTTGGGCGGCATGGCCCGCCTCGTGGCAGGCGACGGCAACGCTTGCGACCGACCCGCCCGAACGGTTGGCATCCGACAGATACAGGTTGTTGTCCTGCGGGTTGTAATGATCGGTGAGCTCGCCGGCAACGCCCTTGATGCCCACGGCACTACAACCGTTGGCGTCGAGCATGCGACGAGCGACCGTGGCACCCGTATCGCCGTCCGAGCGCACCTTAGACCACGTCTTGTACGTCGAGTTGATATAACTCTGCGCGGCAAGGCCAAGCACCGTGCAGACAAGAACAACCAGCAGGTACAGCGGGTCAATGCCAAAGCCGTATCCATAGTAATAGGGCATGCGAATTCCTCCGAATCGAGTTACACGTTGGAGGCATTCTACCCACTCAACTGACTAGCAAATCAACATCGATGTTTTGGCAATGTCAGCGAAAACGGCTGAGAGCGAGCAAGGTGACGTGAAAGAGAAGCGACGCGTACTTTGGTACGCGAGCGACGATTGAACGTCAGATTGCCGCTCTCAGCCGTTTGCAGCGTCGAGCTGTTACGCGGTTTGGTAAAACCGCGTAACTACAAGAGCTCGATTTTGCCGTCCTTCACCGTCAACCCCATGTTGCCCGAGAGCAGATCGTCCAGGCGCGAGCCCACGAGCTCAAAGCGCCAGCCTTCGCGCAGGGGGCTTTCCTCGGGATGCTCAATATAGTCGGCCAGGTCATCGCGCGAGGCGATGACCGAGGTCGCCACGCCCGAGCGCTCGGCAACCAGGCGAATGAGCGCATACATCAGGTCCGTCACGCTCTCCAGCTCCGGCGAAATCTGACGGTGCCCGCGCACCATGAGCGGCAGGCGATCGTGCGGGCAGCTCGCACCGCGCTTAATGGCCATGAGCGCGCCGTCCACGTCGCGCTCCCCCAGCTGATCGGTGCCGCGGATGCTGCGGAACTCCTCAACACGAACGGGATTACGTTTAACCAGGGCCAGCAGCGTATCGTCGGACATGACCCACTTGCGCGGGATGTTGCGGCGCTCGGCGCGGTCCTCGCGCCAAGCGGCAAGCTCACGCGCGATGCCCAACTGGTGGCGGCTACAGGAGTTGATGCGCTTGACCTTGCGGAATGCCTCGTGACGATCGGCGCGGTAGTGCGACTCGTCGGCCAGCGGGCGCAGCTCGTCGAGCACCCAGTCCACCCGGCCCAGCTCGCGCAGGCGACTCATCATCTCGGTATAGGCGACGATCAGGTACTTGACGTCATCGATCGCGTACTCGATCTGCTTATCGGTCAACGGGCGGCGCGACCAGTCGGTCAGTGACTCGGTCTTGGGCAACGAGACGCCGCAAAACGTCTGCACGAGCGCGCCGTAGGAAATCTGCTGGCGCTCGCCCAAAAAGGCGGCGGCCACCTGCGTGTCAAAAATGGGACGCGGCAGCACGCCCACGGTATGGAGCATAACCTCCATATCCTGCGAGCACGCGTGGAAGACCTTGGTCACGCTCTCATCGCCCATAAGCTCGGCCAGCGGCGACAGGTCGTCGATCACCAGAGGATCGACCGCGACGCTCTCGGCAGGGGTGGCAATCTGGACCAAGCACAGGCGCGGGTGGAACGTGCGCTCGCGCAAAAACTCGGTATCGACGGCAATCGCGTCGAACTCGCGGGCGCGCTGGCAAAAGTCGAGCAGAGCCTGATGTGTGGAAATGTACATATCAACCCATCGAATAAGGTTAGGCCCGAAAAACACGGGTAGGATATCGGCATTGCCTTACAACTATACTCGGTTAGTCACAGAACGGGAACGTAAGTATGCGCTGCCTTATCATCCACAACCCGGCATCGGGCCCCAGCTCAGATGAAATCTACGCGTTCACGCACGCCCTCGCGCAGGGCGGCGACGAGGTCGTGATGCGCTTTATCGGCGATGGCATGGAACCCGAGGACGCCGTGGCAGACGTGCGCGAGTTTGATCGCGTGGTCGTTTCGGGCGGCGACGGCACCGTCTCCAACGTGCTCGACCAAATGCGCGGGTGCGGTGTCCCCACGCTCGTCTTCCCCTCCGGCACAGCCTGCCTGTTCTTTAACAACATCGGTAATGCCCCCGAGGCAGCGGCGCTTGCCAAGGCTTGCCGCGCCGGTCGCACGGTCAAAGTGGACATGGGCGAGCTCTTTTGGCTCGACGAGAACGGCAACGAGAGGCGCCACGGCTTTATCATCATCGCCGGCTCGGGCTTCGACGCCGAGATCATGATGAAGGCCGCCCCCGCCAAAAACGACATCGGCGAGATCGCCTATTTCCTGTCGGCGCTCGCCACACCCAACCCCACGGTGGCGCATTTTACGATTGAGCATGACGGCATTGTCGAGGAGCTCGATGGCATCTGCTGCATGGCCGGCAACACCTCGGTCATTCAAAACGATATCAACCTGTTCCCCGATTGCCGCATGAACGACGGCATGGTCGACATCGCGGTCATCGAGCCCGTAAAAACCGTCCAGCTCCTGCCCACCGTGATCACCGCCGCGCTCGACCCCGCCGGCAAGGTGCTCGGCCGTCCGCAGTTCAAGATCATCCAGACCAAGGAAGCCAAAATCACCTGCACGCCGTCGCTGGGCATGCAGTTCGATGGCGAGATCATCTCCAGCAACTCGGGCGTCTTTGGAGCCCGCGCGCTTCCGCAATGCCTCGACCTCATCGTCGACGAATTCTCCCCGCTCGGAAAATAGGAGGACCCCATGAACGACAACCCCCTGATTGGCTTTATCGTCATCGTTTTGGCCATGCTCGTCGGCTATGCCATTAACGTGATTCACCGTCGAAAGAAGTAGCCATTACTCTTAGACGGCCCGTGCAGCCCGGACCCCTCGCCGGCATGAAACCACATGCCGGCGAGGGGTCCGCTTTTTTCTTGACGCTTTATTTAGCTACATTTTTCGCTGGCGTTATACAAATTGATTTCCCACTAAATGAGTTCAATTTACCGTTAATCGCATATTTCGCTACGCTTATCGAGTAAATAACTTTCATGAATGTATATTGTTTCGAATTCGTTACGCTAAGGGGGTGTAATTATTGGGTGAAGCCCTCTGGAGACAGAGGGCTTTCGCACGCTGGGAGGGAATATGAGTAAAACTCATCCCGTCAACGCGCTCAAGAAGCTTGGCATAGGCCTTGCATTTGGAGCTGCAACCATCATGTCCATGCCGACATCTGCGCTCGCCTGCACGCAGATGTACATGGGCAACAAGCTGACGGCCGACGGTGACACGTACTATGGCCGCGCCGAGGACTTCGATAAGCGCTACCTCAAGCACTTTGGCATTGAGCCTTCTCACGGCCCGGGGCATACGTACGGCTCGGACGAGTCCGCATTCATGTATACCTCGACCAAGACCACGTATCGCTACACCTATGTACGCGACCATCCCTCCCAGTGGCACGGGCGCTATGATGCCTACTCTGAGGCAGGCATCAATGAGAAGGGCGTGTCCTGCTCCGCAACGCTGACCACCGGCATGAATGCTGATGCTGAGGCAGCAGACCCCCTGACCAAAACCGGTATTGGCGAGTACAGCTACGGCAGCGTTATCTTAGGTGAAAGCGCCAATGCACGTGAGGGCGTCGAGCTCCTCGGCAAGATCATCGACGAGCAGGGCGCCTGCGGCAACGATCAGATTATCATCGCCGACAGCAACGAGACTTGGCTGTTTGCCGCACTTTCCGGCCACCAGTGGATCGCCATGAGGCTCACTGACGATATCGCCTCGCTCAACCCCAACATCGGCAACCTCAACTACAAGGTTGACCTCACCGACACCGCGAACTGTCTCCACTCTGCGACCATCGAGTCCATGCCTAAGGAGAATGGCTTCGCCAAGTACTTCGATGACGGTCAATTTGACGTTGCCCAGACCTACGGCGAGGCAATTAGCGAAAAGGCCATGCATTCTTGGGCCCGTTATGTCCAGGGTCGCGCCTACTTCGGTGTGCCGCTCACCGAGGGCACCGACTACGAGATCGTCAAGGACGAGCGCGAAGATGCTCGTGCCACGACCGGCGCCCTGGTTAGCAAGGCGCAGCCGCTGTTCTTCCAGCCCGGCAAGTCCGACTGGAACACCTTTGAGATGATCCGCGCGTTTGGCAACCGCGGCGAGAAGGTCCCGGGCCTCAACGCCAACACCGACGGCGCCTACGCCATTGGTACCGAGACCAACACCGAGGTCAATCTCTTCCAGATCCGTCAGGGCATGGACCCCGAGATCGCGACCATCCAGTGGGAGATGCTCTCCCGCGCCGCCTACTCCGTCGCCATCCCCTACTACTCCGCACTGCTCACCGAGGTTAGCCCGTACTACAGCGACCAGACCGTCTCCTTCGATCACTGCGAAGAGGAGGACATCGTGAACAACGAGGAGCCCGAGAACTCCATCAACTATGTCCTCATGGACATCAGCTCCCTGTGCTTCGAGCACCGTGAGCAGCTCGGCACCGGCGTTCGCGCCTACCTCGACGCTCTCCAGAACGAGCTCATCGAGCAGAACCTCCAGGTCGACAAGGCCATGCAGGCTGCCGAGGGCACCGAGGCCCGCACCGCCTTGGCCAACAAGGCTGGCAAGGCTGCCACCGAGAACACCTACGTCAAGTGCAAGGCCCTGCTCCAGGAGATGCGCGCCTATCTGAAGGCTGGGGATTTCAGCACGCCCTTCACCCCGAGCGACCTGAACACCGAGACCCATGGCCTCAAGGAGTCCATCACCTACGCCAAGGACGCTCTTGCCACCGACCCGGTAACCCCGGATCAGCCTGGCACTCCCGAGCAGCCTGGTACTCCTGAGCAGCCCGGTACCCCCGAGCAGCCCGGTACCCCCGAGCAGCCCGGTAAGCCCGAGCAGCCCACCACCAAGCCCGAGAAGCCTGGCAAGTCGGACACCACGACCACGGTAACCACCAACAAGACGAACACCAAGGGCGGCCTGCCCACCACCGGTGATCGTTTTGATGGCCGCGTGGTGGCTGCATTCGCCATCGCTGGCGTTGCCGTTATCTCCGCGGGCGGTTACTTCCTCTACCGTCGCAATAAGGAGTAACGTCTTAGCTGGGCGGGCAAGGCAGCAATGGCAGCCTCGCCCGCCCAGCCCGCTCTTTTGACCGGCGGGAAACCCGCCTGAAATCTTTTCAAAAAAGATTTCCCCGCACGCACTTCGCTGTGCTATAGTGCAGCGCAACAGCAACTAGGTGCGACCGTGCCACGGTATCACGAAAGGAGCCACCAACATGAAGAACACGATGAAGTCTCTCAACAACTGGTGGTGGCGTGATGCGAATACGATCGGTCGACAGTGAGTCCCTCACGCCTGTTTTTGCGCTCTAGGTGATTGGAAGGCCTCCGGTTTCGACCGGGGGCCTTTTTCTATCTCGAGCCCGATCGCATTCGCATCACGCGCCTCCGCTTTTCTCTTGCACCCCCATTCCGAAAGGATTTTCACCATGTCTCAGAACACCACCGCCGCCCAGCCCCGCACCGTCCAGACCGCCGACCGCGGCAAACTTGACGTCCGCGCTCTCGTCCTGCTCGCCATCCTGCTCGCTGCCGGCTTCATCCTCAACTTCACCGTCGGCAAGGCCATCTCGGGCATCTCGGGCGGCATGATCAGCCCCGAGTTCATCATCTCGGCCTTTTGCCTCACCATTCTGGTCATTCGCCCCAACATCGGTCAGGCGGTCGTCATTGGCCTCATCTCGGCTGCCGTGATCCAGATCACCACTACTTCGCCGTTCGTCGATTTTGCCGCCGAGGGCATCGCCGCCATGCTCATGGCCGGCATCGTCAACGCCGCCGGCAAGAACGGTCAGGTCAAGCCCGCCATCGCCATTGTTGCAACCTTCCTGACCACCTTTGTCTCCGGCGTCATCTTCATGGTCATCAAGATGGCCATGCTCGGCGTGGTAGGCGAGCTCGCCGCCGCCATGCTGCCCGTCGTCGCCATGACCGCCGTCTTTAACGCCATTCTGGTCGGCGCCCTCTACCTGCCCATCCAGAAGGCCCTTAGGCTCAACTAACCCGCTCGGCTTTACGAGCCACCCCATCTTGGCGTTCATTCGTCGCTCGCGTACCCAAGTACGCTTCGCTCCTCTTTCGCGCCAACCTGGGGCCCTCGTAAAGCCGTCTCCGTGCTTCACCACCAAAGACTGTCCCAAACAACGAGCTTTTGGGGACGTTCTTAAACGACTAGTCATTAAAGAACGTCCCCAATGACTATGAAAGGTATCCATGGAAACGATCATCAACGTCGACGATGTCTCGTTCTCCTACGGCACGCAGACCGAGCAGGCGCTCAGCCACATCTCGCTCGGCGTGAACAAGGGAGATTTCATCGGTATCATCGGGCCCTCGGGCGCCGGCAAGTCCACGCTTGCCGCCTGCCTGTCGGGTGCCGTGCCCCACCACTACACCGGCACGTTCTTTGGGTCCGTCATGGTTGACGACCACGACACCTGCGAAGTCTCGCTCACCGATGTGTCGCAGATCGTCGGCAGCGTGTTGCAGGACATCGACACGCAGATGGTCGCCTCGGTCGTCGAGGACGAGATGCTCTTTGGCCTCGAGAACTTTGGCGTTCCCCACGACCAGATCGAGCAGCGCGTGAGCGAAACGCTCGAGACCGTCGGCATCAGCGACCTGCGCGACCGCGAGATCGCCACCCTCTCGGGCGGACAGAAGCAAAAGGTAGCCATCGCCGCCATCCTCGCCATGCGTCCGCGCGTCTTGGTTCTCGACGAGCCCACCGCGGCACTCGACCCCGCCAGCTCCACGTTGGTCTTCGAGACGCTGCGTGAGGCAAACCGCACACTTGGAATCACCATCGTCGTCGTTGAGCAAAAGGTCGCCCTGCTCTCGGAGTACTGCAACCGCGTGCTCGTGCTCAACCATGGCGAAATCGCGCTGCAGGGCGAGCCACACGAGGTCTTCGCGCATACCGACGAGCTTCGTGCCATCGGCGTCGACTGCCCTCGCGTCACGCGTATCTTCAACAGTCTCGAGGCCGATGGCTTGGTAAGCGGCACCCCTTGCTTAGATGTCGATGAAGCCGAGCGTCTGATTTCGGGCATCGTCGACCCCGCGCACGCGGCCAGCGAAGCCCAGGCTCCCGCGGGCTCCCCGCATGCCCCGTCGTTGCGCCCTCATGCCAAGGACGCCGAACCCGTGCTCACCTTCGATCATGTTGAGTTTGCCTATCCCAACGGCGGTGCCGCCGTCCACGACCTCAACCTGACCCTCTACCCCGGCGAGCTCGTGGGCATCGTCGGCCAAAACGGCGCCGGCAAGACCACGCTCACCAAGCTGCTCACGGGCCTGCTTAAGCCCGCCTCGGGCAGCGTGCGTGTTACGGGTCTGGACACCGCCGCGGTTCCCACGAGCCGCATCGCCCGCGAGGTCGCAACGCTCTTTCAAAACCCCGACCGCCAGATCTGCAAGGATACCGTGCTCGACGAGGTCGCTTTTGGCCTGGAGCTTGCCGGCATCGACCGCGCCGAGGCCCTGCGTCGTGCCCAGCTCGTCATCGACCGCTTTGGTCTGCCCGCCGACGAGGCACCCTTCTCGCTTTCGCGCGGCCAGCGACAAATGGTGGCGCTCGCCTCCGTCGTAGTGGTTGAGCCCAAGATCGTAGTGCTCGACGAGCCCACGAGCGGCCTTGACTACCGTGAGTGCATGACCGTCATGGAAACGGTGCGCACCATGGCAGAGCGCGGCTGCGCCGTGATCATGGTCTGCCACGATATGGAAGTCGTTTCCGACTTTGCCGAGCGCATCGTTGTGATGGCCGACGGCCGTATCCTCGACCGCGGACGCACGCACGAGCTGTTCTCGAATATTAAGCTCATGCAGCGTGCCTACGTGGAGCCGCCCCAGGTCATTGAACTCTCGCGCCGCTTGGCATCCTCCGTCTCCCCCGCTTTTGCGCAGGTGAGCGAGGTCACCGATATCGTTCGCATTACCAAGGAGATGGTCCGCCGTGGTTAACGTCATCGACTATATGCCGGGCGATACGCTGCTGCATCGCTTGAACCCGGTCGTCAAACTGGGCCTTGCCGCCGCCATCATCATCGGCATCTTTTTGTCCGACACCTATGTTGCGCTGTTGGGCTTTTTGGCACTCACCCTTGCGCTGGGCGCCTACGCCGACGTCGTCGATCGCCTGTTCTCGCTGCTCAAGCTGCTGATTCCGCTCGCACTTATCATGCTGGTGCTGCAGTTGGCATTTATGCGTGACGGCAACGTGGTGTGGGGTTTCGTTACCGATACCGGCCTCATCACCGGATCTAAGGCCTGCCTGCGCCTGCTGGGCGTAGCGTTGCCACTCATACTCATGCTTATGGTGACCAAGCTCAACGACCTTGCCAACGCCTGCGTCGAGGTACTGCACGTACCGTATCGCTACGCCTTCACCTTTACCACGGCACTGCGTTTTGTGCCGGTGTTTGGCCAAGAGATGAATGCCATCATGGAGGCGCAGACCGCGCGCGGCGTCGAGTACGACACCAAGAACCCCATCAAGAAGCTCAAACTCATGCTGCCGTTGTGCGTGCCGCTGCTTATCTCGAGCGTGGGCAAGACCGACGCCACCGCGCTTGCCGCCGAGCAGCGCGGCTTTTATCTGCGCACGCGCGCCAGCTCGTATAAGCGTTACCCCATCAAGGGTCTGGATATCGCCGTGCTCGCCATCAGCGCCGCCCTCATCATCCTGGGATTCCTGTTCTAGCTCATCGTCAGCACCAACCGCCTAATGCAAAAGGCCTCGGCTCGCACCAAACGAGCCGAGGCCTTTACTGTTTCCCCAGATAAAAACCTACCAAAATATACCTGTCCCTTTTTGGCAGGTTAAGGGCTATTGGCGGTAGGGGGCGCCGCTGCGAATGATGGATTCGCGTACCAAGACGTCCATGGCGTCGAGGGTGATCTCGGGCATCTCGCGGTACTTCTGCAGCACCGAGAGCTCGGTGCAGGCCAGAATAACGCGGTCGCAGCCGCTGCGGGCGAACTCCCACATCACGCGGTCGAACTTGTCCATATCGGGCTCGCGTCCGGCCTTCACGTCGTCGTAGATGAGCGACATCACGTCGGCCTGACGCTTCTCGCTGGGATAGACGACCTCAACGCCCGCCGCCTCACACTCGCGCCCGTAGACGCCCGCACCCACGGTGCCATCGGTACCCATAATGCCGATCTTGCGCACCGGCTCGGCCGGCATACTCAGGTTGGGATCGAACTCGCACTCCCCCATCACCGCGCCCGCCAGGGCATAGCGCACCGACTCGCGCGGCATGTGGATAATCGGCACCTTCGTAAACGACTGAATCTGGTCGTAAAAGTAGTGTGACGTATTGCAGGGAATGGCGATGTGCGCACAGCCCAGCGACTCGAGCGCCTGGGCGCACTCCTTCATGGTCGCCAGCAGCTCGGCATGTTCACCGGTCTTGATGGCCAGCGTGCGGTCGGGCATGGTCGACTTGGAAAGCACCACCATATCGATATGCTCCTGGTCGCACGTGGCCGCCGTATGGCGCACCACCTGGTCGTAGTAATACGACGTGGCCTCGGCGCCCATGCCGCCGATAACTCCCAGCTTTTCCATCGCCGCCTCCTTGGTGACGCTTGCGCAATTGCGCGTATCATACCCGCGCCCGCCCGATGCAAACCGGACGGGCGCCGCACTCATCTACTTGTAATACGTCTTGAACAGCTTAAAGTGGCGCAACTTTGTGTGCCACATGCGCAGCCAGCGGTTAAAGACAAAGTCGCCCTTCATAAACGAGGGATCGGCGCCCTTGCCTTCCTTATCCAGGCGATGCACCTTAGCGCGCAACTCGGGATCCTTAACGTACTTGTCGACGACGCCCATGGGGACGACCATCCACAGCGCCTCATCCTGCGCCGTCACAAACTCCGGCTCAAACGGGCGGTTGAACACATACTCATCCACCACATACTTGGCAACGTTAAAACCGCTGTTGGTGACATAGTAGTTGCTGCGGCCCTGGCGGGTATTGAAGTCGAAGAACTTAAACGAGTCATCGCGCTCGTCGTACTTAACGTCAAAGTTGGAATAGCCCACAAAGTGAAGGTCCTCGAGCAACTTGCGCACGCCGCCCATGAGCTCGTCGTTGGGCTCGGTGATGATACAGGCATGGTTGCCGACACCGTGGGGCTGATGCTCCTCGAGCAGCACATGGCCCAGGCACATCATGCGCACCTTGCCGTTGCGGTCGGAATAGCTAGTGAGCACGCGCATGTACTCGTCGTTGCCGGGCACGCGATCCTGCAAGATCAGATCGTCGGTGTAGCCGCTGGCATACGAATCGCGAATGACCTGTTCCAGCTCGGCGCGGTCGGCAATCTCATAGGCCTTCTTCTGGCCCTCGAACTCATGCTGCCACCACATGATGCCGTCGGAAGGCTTCAGAATCATCGGGTAAGGAAAATCGATCTGGTCGAGCACTTCGGCAGGCGCCTCACCCTGGGCATTGAGCATCGCCTTGGTAAAGGTAAACGTGTGCGGATAGGGCACGCCATGCTTCTCGCACAGCTCGTAGAAGATCTCCTTCTTCTGACACTGTTCAAGCATGCTATAGGGAGCGTAAGGCGCGACGATGTTATCCGCCAACTCATGGGCATCCTTGGCCTGAGCCACGAGGGCAACATAGTTATCGCCACAGCCCACAAGGACAATCGTCTTATCGGCATGCGCTTGGGCAATGCCGTTGACGGTTTTGAGCATCACGGGCATGGTATCGATATCCACGTTGGGCGTGTAGTCGATAATCTGGCTGCGGTACGCGGGACCCGTCTGGTACTTGCCAAAGACCAGACTCTTGACCTGGTACTCCTCGTAGAAGGCGCGCGCCACCGAGTAGGCGTTGATGTCGCCACCGAGCAGCACGGGAATGAACTCGCGCTCTGTAAACTGCAATGCCATGGAAACTTCCTATCATGAACTGCCCATACAACGGGCGGTCTTTGCGCAACTGATTTATTCTAGCGTGCCAAGCCGCCGGCGCCCAAAGCTCCACCGTATCTATGGCAATCGACGTAATCGCCCAGCACGAAGACGGCGCTCACCGTTGTATGACAACGGGCAATGAACCTACCATTGTTGTAGGATTCAACATGTTGCCCGCCCCGTCGAAAGGTGCACCGTGCCCCAGGCTCATCCGATCAACAACCCCATCATTGACGCCGCCAAGCGCGAACTTGCGGATCGTGCCCAGACGGCAGCTCCCCTACGCACCGCAAACGATGCTTACAACGGGCCTGTCCGTATCGTCTCAATCAACACGTCGGAGCACAAAGGCACGCGTAAGTCGCCCGTCTCCGATGGACGCGACACCGTCATCGAGCAATTTGGCCTCGCTACCGATGCGCACGCCGGACATTGGCACCGCCAGGTCTCTTTTTTAGCCGCGGAGTCCATCCAGACGGCGCAGGCACGCGGACTCGATGTGCGCAAGGGTGACTTTGGGGAGAACTTCACGACCCAGGGCATCAACCTGCTCTCGCTCCCCTTGGGCACACAGCTCAAGCTTGGAAGCGACGTGCTTGTCGAAATCAGTCAGATCGGTAAGGTCTGCCACACCCGCTGTGCCATCTACTATCTCGCCGGCGACTGCATCTTTCCCCACGAGGGCGTTTTTGGCGTGGTGCTAAAGGGCGGAGAGGTCCATACCGGCGACGAAATCCAGGTGGTCAAGCTCGGCGACGGCACTTGCTCGTTCACCCCCGCCGAGGCGCTCGAAGAGATTGAGCAGGCTCGCCAGGAGGGCACGCTGTAGTTGTAAAACCCCACGTTGAGATAGCTTTTACAGCCCAAAGCTCCTCTTAAACAGGCCCCCGTAACGTTAAAGTTGAACTCTATGGTTTCTCAACAATTCATCATAACTGCAGGTCAAAGCCAAAGCCTCAAGTTCAACTTGACCCTTTGGAACCTTTAAGGTTCAAGTTGAGGTCGAAAGCAGTAGTAGAATACCGTTCGAACCATAACCTACGATTGATTGCAGAGGGACTGGATGCAGCATTCGAATCATCGCACCGCAGCGCTCATTGCGTCGAAGCCGGCTCGTATCATCACGAGCGCCGCGCTCGCCGTTGCGCTGACGGCCACGCCGATGCTCTCCCCCGTTGCGGCGTATGCCGCCTCGCAGGCAACGCAGGACCAGCTTTCCGCAGCCCAGCAGAAGATCGAAGCCGCCACGAGCGCCTACAACGACGCCCGCACAAAACTCGATGACCTGCAAAAGCAGATTGACTCCAATGAGGCAAGCATCGAGGAAATCGAGGCTAAGCTTCCCGAGCAGCAGGCCAAGGCAAGCTCTGCCATGCGCGATCTGTACAAGTATCAGAAGGGCACCAATCCCATCGTGAGCTTCCTGGTCAACGCGCAGAGCCTGGGTGAGTTCATCACGACCTGTAAATACACCAACCAGATCACGAGCTCGAGCGTCGACGAGATCGAGCAGCTCAATAACATGCAAACCGAACTCGAGCAGAACAAGGCCGAGCTCCAGCAGGCCAAGTCTCAGCTTGAGGCAGAGCAGAAAAACGCCGAGGATGCGCTGGCGCAGGCCCAGCAGCTTCGCAGCGAGGCACAGGCAAAAGCCGAGCAGGAAAATGCCGCCGAGCTTGCCAAGCTTGAGGCCGATAAGGCCGCTGCCGCCGAGAAGCTCTCGGGCGAGGGCGTGAGCGGCAGCAATTCCAGCAGCCAGGCCACCAACACCAACACCACCATCGACACCACGGTGAACAACGCCAATACCGGTAGCTCCGATTACGATTCGTTCATTAATGAGTGGACGAGCCGCATCGACAATTATCTCGCCGGCTCCCCCATGGCAGGCCAGGGCTATAACTTTGCCGTCGCCGCTTGGAATACCGGTGTCGACCCCCGTTGGTCCCCCGCCATCGCCTGTATCGAGAGCACCAAGGGTGCTTATTGCGCCAATTCTTACAACGCCTGGGGCTGGAGTGCACGTGGCGGCGGTTGGCGCAGCTTTGGCAGCTGGAGCGAGGGCATCTCCGCTCACGTTGCCTATCTGGGCGCCAACTACGGCTCCACCCTTACCCCGGCTGCAGCCAAAAAGTACTGCCCGCCCACATGGCAGGACTGGTACAACAAAGTCGCCGCTCAGATGAACCGCATCTAAGTGCAACTGCAAAGGGCCCCAATGGGGCCCTTTTCTTTTAGGTAGCGGAGGTATCGACAACGCCGGTCGCATTGGCAACCGCGACTATGACGATCATGCATAGGAGCAGCACACCCAATGCCTTGAGCCAGAGTTTCGCGAGTTTCTTGCCGCGATAGCTGTCGAGCAGTGCGAATCGCCGACGAAGACGGCGCTTATCGAGCAGCGCAAAATGCATAAGCACCATAAGGCCATCGACAAAGAAAAAATACTCGATTATGAGAAGCCACGTCGGGTAGCTTTGGTTTGCTCCCGTGGGGTGAAAGACGGCAAAGTGACTTCCGGCAAAGAACACAAGCAGCGAGAAGCAGACGAGCGTATTCCAAATGCGCCCCAGAGACTCCGGAACACGAGAGAGCAGACCGCATGCAGCGGAGGTGGCAGGTCTAGGAAGCTCTGCGGGGTTTCGGAGCCCTTGGGGCGTCAACCCCGTCTCCAAGGCCGGAGTATGGACAAGCGCAGGCGCAGGAGGCCGCACGGGGTGAATCAGGTCGTATGCCGCGCGCGTCGCCCGTCCCAACGCTTCCGCACTCGCAAAACGCTTGGCCGGGTCGAGCGCCATCGACATGCAGATGACATCGGCCAGTGGAGTGGGAATGCCACGCGCCTCGCATTGCTCGCGCATGTCAAGCCCTGGTTTAGGGTCGACTCCCGTCAAGCAGAAGAACAACAGGGCGCCGAGTGCGTAGACGTCGCTTCGCACGCTCGTCTGCCCAAACCCATACTGCTCGGGCGGCGCATAGGGTCGCGTGCCAAACTTGACGGTGTCGGCATCGGCGCCATCGTGCCATACGCGCGCGATCCCCAGGTCGATAATCACCAGCGATGAAAACGTCAGGCCGTCATCAGGCGTATAGTTGGCACCTGTCACGATGATATTCGACGGCTTGAGGTCACGATGGATCACCGGCGCCGACGTCTCCCCCGCCATTGCAAAACCGGTATGGAGCTCGCCCACGGCGTCGCAAAGGACAGGATACAATTCACGCGCATAATCGGGGGTGGCTCCCAGACGGTCCACCAGCGCCCCGAGCGTCTCCCCTTCGATGTATTCCATAACCACGTTGAGCTCGTCGCCCACACGACGACAATCGACGATTCTGGGCAGGTGCTCAAAACGCCTGCCTGCCCGCTGAACGGCAAACAGACGCTCGTATGCCCCGCCGATTTGAGCCGAAGCATCGATGCGTTTACGGACAAAGGGGCCGAGCGAGCCACCGCCGGTTCCTTCAAAGTACACGAGCTCGGTTGTTTCAACGGTCGAGCGCTTAAGTACACGCTCCACGCGATAGCTGTCGTCGCAATCGAGCGACGCCAGGTGCTCGGCAAGCGCTGCGGTCAGCTCGTCATCGGAATATGTTGGGGTCTGAGTATCCATAGCCTCCATCATAGCGCAGGGCGCAGACACCCCATGGCATCCGCGCCCCGTTCGTTTGCATCGTTGTTCGGCAGCTCCGCCGGCTCAGATATCAGCCGCTAACTCACCGTCTCCTCGCCAAAGCGATACAGCTCCTCGTTGACCTTTTGGAGGCTGCACCCGCGATCGATGCAAAAGATGATAATCGCATCGCGGCGGTCCTTGCAGTTAAGGACGCTTACCCCGGCAGCCGTCAGCGCACGGTTAGTCTCTTTGAGCGTCAGCGCCATCGCAAAGGCAATCTGCAGCACCTTATTGCGGCTCGGATGCCGCGCACCGGTAAAAATCTGATAGCCAAAGGTCTCATTGAGATCGGCCATACGAACCACGCGCGAGCGCTCCAAGCCCTTTTCCTGCAGTAGCTGCTTCAGGTAGTTCGAAAGCGACGGGGCGGCAAAGTCGTGTTCTTTGATATAGCCATCGATGTTTGGCGCGTCGAGAAGCTCATTGAGTAACTCGTCAGTCAGCTTTTTATCGGGCATACGACTTCACCTCCCCCAGTGCATGCAACATGCTAGAAACCGCTTACGTCCGAACGCTCCCAGCTAGCAACCTGGTCGGGAGACACCGTACCCAGCGCCTCGAACTTCCAGGAGCCGCCCGCCTTCAGATGATTGGTGTTTGCAAGAGCCGTTCCAACCTGGTTGCCATCGGCATCGTACAGAACATATTCAATCTGAATGTAGCTCTTTTCCTTGTCCGTGTTATTGGTCAGCGTGCCCGTGATCTTATAGGTAAACTGATTGGAAGTGTCTTCAGCCTCGTCAGCAATGGTATACGGTTCTTGCGGTTCTTTTCGCTCCTCAGCCTGCTGTGTCGTCTCGGCAGGTTTTGCCGAATCGCTCGCAGACGAATCGGTTGAGTTGTCGCCCATAGAGCCCACGGCACCGACAATAACCAGCACCACGATGATGCCTAGGACAATCTTGCCGATCGGCTTCTTTCCCTCTTTTGCCATTATTCATCCTTCCTACGATCCGGCTACCGTGCCGGCACACAGCACATCGTAGGAAGGATTGAACTTGAATTCATTAGCTGAGAGCTAAGGCTGCGGTAAACGGCCAATGCAGTTATCCAAACGTTGAGCAAACGCACTTTGCGCAACCGTCTGCTGGCAGCGCATCAACCCACCGTGACGGATTCCCCGGTAAAGGCACTGATCATCAACAGGACAAAGAACACCAGGTAGCTGACACTCAGCAAGTACGCAATAATCAGGAAGACGACCCAGCCGACATTGGTTTTACCGTCGGCACGGCGTTGCTCGCGATTACGGCAAAGCCAAATCGTCACGCCAATGGCCACAATCAGCAACACGAGTGCCGCTGCTGCCAACCCGGCAAGCGCAAACATCACGCCAATGCTCACAGCAATAACCGGAAGCAGCAGCAAGCCGCAGCCACACCCACCCGGACTATATACGGCAGACTGTCGGCGTCGTTCCATCGTCACTCCAAGCCAAGCAATCGTTTGTAGACATCGAAGCCTTTGAGTAGGATTTCCTCGTCGAAGAGCATGCTATCGGTATGCAGAGCGCTTGTGGCATAGGCGGGGCAGCCATCCGAATCACTCGGGTTGTCTTGGTCCTCTGGCATACCCGTGCCCAGCAAGAAGAACACGCCCGGCAGATGGCGCTGATAGAAAGCAAAGTCCTCGGCAATTAACAGCGGCTCCTCTACAAGCTGCAGCCCGGGCAAGGCAGGCGTGATGTTGGCAAACAGCTCGGGGTCGTTATCGACCGGTGGATAGCCCTCGGCAAAGTCGAGATCATACGTGCAGCCCGTTGCGGTGCACGCCTCGTCGAGTACACGGCGTACGCCCTCGCGCGCACGGTCGAACATGTCGTCCGTAAACACACGCAGGCTGCCGGCAACATGGGCCTCCCCTGCCACCGCATTGCAGACGGTACCGGCCTGCAGCAAGCCGAACTTACCAATGCAGGGCTCGTCGGCACCCAGCTTGTCCATGAGTTCGCGCTCGGAAACCAAGAACTTGGCAGCCGCCAATGCCGCATCGTGCGATTCGCCAACGGGAACGCCGTAGGTCTTGGCGATATGGATGCTCGTCCCGTGAATGTGCACATGCGTCTCGCTCGAACGCGCCAGCAGCGGACCGGAACAACTCGCCAACGTGCCGGCAGGCAGATCGGGCCACACATGAAAGCCAAAAATGCGGTCGGCCCCATAGCGCTCGAACACACCGCTCTCGCATACCGTCTTGGCACCACCGGTCGTTTCCTCGGCCGGCTGGAACACAAAGAGAACGTTGCGCCTAATGGCGCCCGGCTGTTCGCGAATCGTACGGTCGACATACGTCGCGGCGGCAAGCGCCATGGCCATGTGTCCGTCATGTCCGCAAGCGTGCATCTTGCCGGGATGGGTCGAGGCAAAGGCCGCTCCCGTCGCCTCCGCGATGGGCAGCGCATCCATATCGGCGCGAATCGCCGTGGCATGCGCGGCATCAACGCCGGCGTCGAAGAAAGCGCAGACGCAGCTGGGGCACGGATGGGTCACTTCGCAGGTGAGCGGTGCCAGCACGCCCTCGATATAGGCAATGGTTTGCGGAAGATCGAAATCGAGCTCCGGAATGCGATGGAGATCGCGGCGATAGCGACGGAGTTCTTGGAGCTCGGTCATAGAGAATCCCTTCGTAAGGCACATCTGTTGCAACTTATTGTGATACAGGATTGTGGCACACATGTTTCCAGCATATTGCTGCATTTTTTAAACGTTATATACGAATACTCTTGTTTGGTAAAGTGCAACGTGGTAGGGTCGTTACCACTTGATAGAGGCGCGGGCACGAAGAACCGCGGGCGAGCCGGCAGGCTTTGACCCCGTGGGGAGGCGAAACCCGCCGAACCGGGCTTTTCGGGCACGAACAACCTGGTGGGCCTGTGGGAAACACCCACAGGACTGTCTGCAGCAATGCGGGAGCGCTATCCGGACATTGGGTCCACGCTATGCGGATTCGATGCGCAGATGGCGCCGTCTGGATAGCGAGGTTTACGGGACATGGCATTGACCCCCAACGAGGCATATGCGGCCAAGCAGCCGTTTGTGGACAAGGAGACACTCGAGCATATCGTCGAGCAGTTCCCCACGCCGTTTCATCTATACGACGAGGCGGGCATCCGCCGCAACATGCAAGAAGTGCGCGACGCCTTTGCATGGAACCCGGGCTTTAAGGAATACTTTGCCGTCAAGGCCAACCCCAACCCGGCGCTCATCTCCATCCTCAACGAATACGGCTGCGGCTGCGATTGCTCGAGCTATACCGAGCTCATGATCGCCCGATCGCTGGGTATCACGGGACACGACATCATGTTCTCGTCCAACGACACGCCGGCTGCCGACTTTGAGCTCGCCGACAAGCTGGGTGCCATCGTCAACTTTGACGACATCAGCCACATCGGGTTCTTTGAGCGCGTTGCGGGGCCCATCCCCAAGACGGTCAGCTGCCGCTTTAATCCAGGCGGCCTGTTCCAGCTCTCCAACGGCATCATGGACAACCCGGGCGACTCCAAATATGGCATGACCACCGAGCAACTCTTCGAGGCCTTCCGCATGCTCAAGGCCAAGGGCGCCGAGGACTTTGGCATCCACGCATTCCTTGCCAGCAACACCGTCACCAACGACTACTACCCCAAGCTCGCGCGCATCCTCTTTGAGCTTGCCGTACGCCTGGAGCGCGAGACCGGCGCACACGTCGCCTTCATCAATCTGTCCGGCGGCGTCGGCATCCCCTACCTGCCCGAGCAGCAGGCCAACGACATTCGCGCCATCGGCGAGGGAGTACACGCGGCATACGACGAGATCCTGGTTCCCGCCGGCATGGGCGATGTGGCCATCTGCACTGAGATGGGCCGCTTTATGATGGGCCCCTACGGCTGCCTGGTCACCAAGGCTATCCACGAGAAGCAGATCTACAAGGACTATATCGGCGTGGACGCCAGTGCCGTCGACCTCATTCGTCCCGCCATGTATGGCGCTTACCACCACATCACGGTGATGGGTCAGCCGGGCGGCGCCGACAAGGCCACAGCGCCCGTCACGAACACCTATGACATCACGGGCAATCTGTGCGAGAACAACGACAAGTTCGCTATCGATCGCGAGCTGCCGCATATCGACATGGGTGACCTGCTTGTAATCCATGATACCGGTGCGCATGGCTACTCCATGGGCTACAACTACAACGGCCGCCTGCGCTCCGCCGAGGTGCTGCTGCGCCCCGACGGCTCGGCCGACCTTATCCGCCGCGCCGAGCGCCCGGGCGATTACTTTGCCACGCTCGACGTGCTGCCGTGCGGCCGAGAGCTGCTGGCCAAGTCGCGCGCCGAAAGTGCCCGCCGTCGCGCCCAAGACGAGCGCCTAGCAGTCGCAGCTCAATGGAACAAACGCATCCAGATCGCGGAGGCGAAGGAGAAGAACATGGACATCCGCAATCTCGAGGGCTCAATCGTCGCCCTGGTTACGCCGTTTAAAAAGGACGGCAGCGTCGACTTTGACGCGCTTGGGCGCCTTATCGATTTCCACCTGCAAAACGGCACCGACGCCATCCTCACCCTGGGCACCACCGGCGAGAGTGCCACGATGACCGATGACGAGGACAACTCCGTCGTCGCCGCCGTGGTCAAGCATGTTGCAGGACGTGTCCCCGTCATCGCCGGCTCGGGCTCCAACTCCACGCAGACCATGCTCACCAAGTCGCTCACCTACCAGGGCTTGGGCGCCGATGGTCTGCTGCTCATTACCCCCTACTACAACAAGTCTAACGAAGAGGGTATCTATCAGCACTTTAAGACCGTCGCCGACGCCGTGGACATCCCCTGCATTCTGTACAACATCCCTGGCCGCTGTGGCTGCGGCATCAGCGAGCGCAACGTAGAGCGCTTGGCCGCGCACCCCAACATCATGGGCATCAAGGAGGCCTCGGGCAACGTCGCCTACGCGGCCAAGATCGCCCACCTGCTGTCCGATGACTTCCGCATGTACTCGGGCGAGGATGCACTCACAGTGCCGCTCATGAGCCTGGGCGCTTCGGGCACCATCAGCGTGTGGGCCGACGTGCAGCCGCAGCTCGTACACGACATGTGCCGCGCTTATCTGGACGGCGACGTAGCGCGCGCCCGCGATATCCAGATTGCCGGCGAGGCGCTCATCAACGCCCTCTTTAGCGAGGTCAACCCCATCCCCGTCAAGGAAGCGCTCGCCCAGATGGGCATGATCGAGGCAAACTACCGTATGCCGCTGCGCCCCATGGCAGACGACACGCGAGCCGCACTTACCGATGCTCTGAAGGGAGCTGGTCTGCTTGATTAAGACCGTCATTATGGGAACGGGCCGCATGGGCTCGCTCATCCGCACTACCGCCGAAGGCATTGTCGACGCCGCCGGGCAGCCCGTTTTTGATATCGTCGCCCAGATCGGTTTTGATCTGTCCGAGCTCGAGAGCGCCCCGGCGGCCGACGTTATCATCGACTTCTCGAACGTCGTGACCTTCGATGCCGTCGTCGCCTATGTCGAGCGCACGGGCGCCGCGTTGGTCTCGGGCACCACGGGCTATACGCCCGAGCAGATGGACCGCCTGCGTGAGCTGGGCCAGAACACCCGCGTTATGCACTCGGGCAATTACTCCATCGGCATCGCAGCCCTGCGCCATCTGGTAGCGCAGGCTACACGCGAGCTGCCCGGCTTTGACTGCGAAATCGTCGAGACGCACCACAACCAAAAGGTCGACGCCCCCAGCGGCACTGCCAAGTTGTTGCTCGACGCCGTCGTCGAAGCCGAGCCCGAGGTAGGCTACCACCCCGTCTATGGCCGCGAGGGCATGTGCGGAGCACGCGATCCCAAGGAAATCGGTATGCACTCGCTGCGCGGCGGCACCGTCGCCGGCGTGCACGAGGTGAGCTTCTTTGGCCAGGACGAGGAGGTCACGCTCACCCACCGCGCCACGAGCCGTCAGATCTTTGTCAACGGCGCCCTGGCAGCCGCGCAGAAACTCGTCGCCCGCGAACCCGGCTTCTATACGTTCGACAAGGTCATGTTTGCCTAACCAGGTATCAACCGAATCCACCCAAAGGAGAGATAGCAAATGAGCAACGCAGCCGAGATGGATGCACAGGAGATTATCAACTACATCGCCACCGCGCCCAAAAAGACGCCCGTCAAGCTGTACGTGCGCGAGAAGCCGGGCATGAAGGTTGCCTGGGGCGACGCACATGTCTACGGCGGTCGTCGTGGCAAGACCGTCTTTGGCGACTGGGATGAGCTTAAGGCCATCCTGAACGCCAACGCCGATTCCATCGATTACTACGATGTGGAGAACGACTGCCGCAACTCCGCTGTGCCCATGCTCGACCTTAAGGGCATCAGCGCCCGCATCGAGCCGGGCGCGATCATCCGCGACCGCGTCGAGATCGGCGATCGCGCCATCATCATGATGGGCGCCATCATCAACATCGGCTCCGTCATTGGTGAGGGTTCCATGATTGATATGGGCGCCGTGCTGGGCGGCCGCGCCACCGTGGGCAAGAACTGCCACATCGGCGCCGGCACCGTGCTGGCAGGCGTTGTGGAGCCCGCCAGCGCCACGCCCGTCATCATCGAGGACGATGTCATGATCGGCGCCAACGCCGTGGTTCTGGAGGGCGTGCACGTAGGCAAGGGCGCTGTCGTTGCCGCCGGCGCCGTGTGCGTCGAGGATGTCCCCGCCGGCGCCGTCGTGGCCGGTGTCCCCGCCCGCGTCATCAAGATGCGCGACGAGAAGACCAACAGCAAGACCGGCCTGGAAGAGGGCTTACGTCAGCTGTAGAAGTTACGCGGTTTTACCAAACCGCGTAACGGCTCGACGCTCCAAACGCCCCAGAGCGACAATCTGACGTTCAATCGTCGGGCATGACCAGAAGGTCAACGCCCTCCTCTTTCACGTCACCTTGCTCGCTCTGGGGCGTTTTCGCTGACTTATGCTCAACCAGTAGCGAAATTAAGCCCCAAGTAAAAAGGCCGAAGCCCTCATCCGAGGCTTCGGCCTTCGCTTTCTCGCTGCAGGCGTAACGCAACTTATCGATTCTCGATGCTGCCGATGTTTTTGAGTTCGATGGAAATGAGGCCGTTGGGCTCGTTGACGAACTCGATGTACTCGGAGTTCGAGCCCATCTCGGCCGGAAAGCTGATCTCGATGCCCGTATCGGTACGAATCTTGTGGTTGCGCACGGCCGCGCGTTCGACCTGCTTGCGCTCCACGGGCACACGCTCAGGCACCTTCTCCTCAGTCAGTGCCGCGCGCACGCTCTCCTTGATAACCGGTTCGTCCTCAAAGACCTCATCGACGATATCCCAGGGCGGCAGCTCCTCGTCATCCTCGACTTTCTCGGCGACGGCAGCCTTAACCTTGGCGAGCGCCACGGCCGTATTGGCACCGTGCTCCTCGGCGACTTCCTCGACCACACGCGTCACGGTGTCGATGACCTCCTTGCCTGATACGCCCGTGTCGCACTGCAGCAGGCCATCGGGGATAAGCATACGGTCCTCACCGGCAATCTTGCGCTTCTTGTCCACGTAACCGATCTCCATGGTGCTCGCACGCACGATGGCATAGCTCGGCACCTTTTGCGAGGGGTTCGGCAGAATGGCGTAGTGGCGCGCGATGTCGTTGCGCACCTCCCCCTCCTCGCGGCCCACTTCGTGCATAAAAGCCTGCTTGGAGCCCAGCAGCATCACGGCAAACCAGCGGGCATCCTCATCGTCGTCAAAATCGGCCACGAGCACGTCGGTTGACTCGGCTTTCTCGGCTTTGGTGAGCTCGGAGGAGATAAACTCCGCAATCTGCTGCGACAGGTCCACGAACTCGCGCTCGCCAAAGAAATAGCCCTTGAGCTCGCCGCCAAACGCAGAGTTCTCGGCAAACGTGGCGCGTTTATTGTCGGCCGAGGTACGTGCGCGGCGCAGATGCGTGGTCACGAAGTTGCGCACGGTACGGCTCTCGATATCGAGCTCGCGCTGGCTCATAACGTTGACGGCAGAGTCAAAGTCCAGGATATGCAGAATCGCGTGATTGATTTTCATATACGGCATTCCGTTCTAGATCGATTTCGGCACGAACCAGTATAGCGGTCGAGCCCGCCCCAGGCGCATCGAAGCTTGGTGCATCGGGGACAGGTTGCTTTGCACCAATGGTTAGCGCAGGAGCTCGGACTGCCAAGCCTCGAGCTGTTCTGCCAAACTCTTGCCGGCAGCGGGCATGTCGATCTGGGATCGTTTGGGCAGCAGTGCGCATTTAAGGATTGCCACGATGGTCTGCGAGACAAAGCGTCGCGTATCCTCGTCAAAGCCTTGCGCAGCCTGGAGCATCACGGGCAGGCTCTCGCGCAGATTCCCGGCGATATCCGCAAACCGCTCAGCACCCGTAGCCTCAAACACGGAGAACAACGCATCTACAAAACGCTCGCGCTCGCTAGGCGACACTGCAAGCAGCATCTCGCGAATGGAGCCATCAACGTATCGAGCACCGGCGGACAGGCGCTCACAGTACACGAAGTCGCGACCATCAACCACCCAGCTAAAGGGATTGTGCTGCAGCAGGCTGAACTCGGTGCTCTCAACGATGGCATAGTCCTCCTGTGTCTCGAACATCATGCCAAAGATCGACGACCGAGGTAGCGTCTTATCGATGCGGCCGGAAAGATCGGCAAAGGCGTTGCCGTTCAGAAACTCCTCGACGAAGCCAGGACCATCATGGGAATACACCCGTTCGATTCGCTCACGGGCGACATCGGAGCACATCGCCGCACCGTACACCGCAAGGTTTCCACCCTTGGAATGACCTCCGCACAAAAGCGGCCCGTCAATCGCATCCGCCGCCTCGTCCACATAGCGCGCCGCGGATTCCTGGGCCGGCACAGGACACCGGAACGCCATGTTAAAGTCCTCTTTCCAGCCCACAATCGTACTGTCGGTCCCCCGGAAGGAAAGATAGCTAAACCCCGCCGGAAACCGGAACGCCATGGCTGCAAACTGCTCTGTCGCCACCACATCGCTCACGGCACGATAGCCGCAAACGTGCACGCCACGGTAGCGAGGGCTTGCTGCCACGGCCTCCAACAAGGCCCTGCTCCCCTCTGGATCCCACAAGTCGTCAATCATGTCCCGGTAGCACTCGGCACGCAGCAGTTCGCGTACGTCTAGGCCCTGCCAGTTCGTCAGCTCCGCCATATCACCCGGCAAACGTAAATAGGACAACCACGCAAAGACCAGGCTATCCACCGCGCAGAACGACCGCTCCTCAAACGGATCAAACACCGTCTGGGCATATGTCAAAAAATTAGGCGAATCCGACATGGCCCTCCCATCAACTATGGTGCATTGGGGTCAGGTTACTTTGCACCAAAAAGGCGCCCGGGCCGTGTGGACCCGGACGCCTTCATTGTAGCTTTTCGCTCTAGCGAGCTTGATTTAGCAGGAGAAGTCGACGCTGTCGATGATGTCCTTGAGGGCCTTGGCGGAGGCGGTGAGCTCATGCTGCTCGTCATCGTTCAGCGGCACGGGGACGCGACAGACGACGCCGTCGCGGCCAACGACCGTCGGCATGGAGATGGCAAGATCGGACAGGCCATACTCGCCCACCATGAGCGAGGAAACAGGCAGAACGGTCTGCTCATCGCGCATGACGGCGGTGCAGATGCGCTTGACGGCCATGGCGACGCCATAGTAGGTGGCGTGCTTCTTCTCGATGATGGTGTAGGCGGAGTTCTTGACGTCCTCGGCGATGCGCTTCTCGGCAGCCTCATGCTCCAGGTGGCCGTGAAGCTCGCAGAAGGTGTTCAGCGGAACGCCAGCAACCTGAGCGCTGGACCAAGCGACAAACTCGGAGTCGCCGTGCTCACCCATGACATAGGCCTGGACATCACGCGGGTCAACCTCGACGTGGGCACCAAGCATCTGCTGCAGACGGCCAGTGTCGAGCACGGTGCCGGAGCCGATAACATGGCCCTCGGGCAGGCCGGACATCTTGATGGCAGCATAGGTCAGAACATCAACCGGGTTGGAGACGATTAGCAGAATGCCGTCGAAGCCGGACTTCTTAATCTCGGGGATAATGGACTTAAAGATGCTGACGTTCTTGTTGACCAGGTCCAGGCGGGTCTCACCGGGCTTCTGGGCAGCGCCAGCGGTGACGACGATCATGGCGGCGTCGGCGACATCGGAATAATCGCCGGCGTAGATCTTCATCGGCTCGGCAAACGTCATGCCGTGCGCGATATCCAGGGCCTCACCCTCGGCGCGGTTCTTGTCCACGTCGATGAGGACCATCTCGGAGAACAGACCGCTCTGCATCAGCGCGAACGCCGAAGACGAACCGACGAAACCGCAGCCGACAATAGCGACCTTCTTCTCGTTAACCATTAGAAACTCCCATCTCTCTCCACAAACAAGCCACCCGGGAACGACCCGAGCGGCTTGTCGTAATCCCAATACATCCAATCGGGACTTTGATTATGCTCCTATTCGCAGCCAAAAATCGACCGTTTACCGAAATTGTTTGCAGGATTCGTAAAATAACTGCACGAAATCGGTTTCGAGCTATTGACGAGTCGAAACAGGTTTCTAATACAGACCCGCCTCGCGGATGGCCTCGACAGCCAAAGCAATCTGATCGGGCGGCAGGACCAGCGCCATGCGCACGTGCCCCTCGCCCGAAGGACCAAAGCTCGCGCCCGGCGTCACCACAACGCCGGCCTTCTCCATGAGCTCCTCGCAAAACGCCATGGAATCGGTGCGACCACCGGGAAGCTTGGCCCACACAAACATAGAGCCATGCGCGTTGGGACGCTCCCAGCCCAGGCCCTCAAGACCGTCGCACAGGGCATCGCGGCGCTCCTGGTACTTCAGACGCTGCGCCTCGACCTCATCGCGCGGACCGTTCAGGCAGGCGATAGCAGCCTTCTGGATCGGGAAGAACATACCAAAGTCGATCTGGCCGCGCAGCTTGGCAAAGGCCGAGACCACATCCTCGCGACCGACCAAAAAGCCGATACGCGCACCGGTGACGTTAAACGACTTGGAGAGCGAGAAGAACTCAACGCCCACCTCGAGCGCGCCGGGATACTGCAAGAAGCTGCCGCCCGGCTCGCCGTCGAACACGATGTCGGAGTATGCGTTGTCGTGAACGATGAGCAGGTCGTGCTCGCGGGCGAAAGCGATGATCTCCTCGTAGACCTCGGGCGTGCCCACCGAGCCCACCGGGTTGGCGGGCAGCGACACAATCATGTACTTGGCACGATCGGCCACCTCGGGATCGATACCCGCCACATAGGGCAGGTAATTGTGCTCCGCCACCAGCGGATAGTACTCGAGCTTGGCATCGGCGATCTTGGCACCTGCCTCAAAGACCGGGTAGCACGGATCGGGAACCAGAATGGTGTCACCCGGATCGAGCAGGGCAAGGCCCAAATGGCCAACGCCCTCCTGCGTGCCGTTGCACGACTGCACCATAGACGGCGTAATGCCCGAAACGCCAAAGCGACGCTCGTAGTAATCGCACACGGCTTGCTTGAGTTCGGGCAGGTCGCGCAGGGCATACTTCCACATCTCGGGGTCCTGGGCCGCTTGCGTGAGCGCCTCGACCACGTGGTCGTACGGCTTAAAGTCGGGCGTGCCCACGCTCATGTTGTAAATGGTCTTGCCCTGAGCCTTCAGCGCAAGCAGTTTGTTGTTGAGCGAGGCGAAGACCTCCGCGCCAAAGCGGTCGAGACGCTGCGATGCCTGCATGGTGCCACCTTTCGATATGAAAAACGCGGCGCTCCGACAAGAGCGCCGCGCGATACGGGCCATCAGATTGCAAAAGTGTAACGCTTGCACCCGCTGTTTTGTTTCAATTTGGCAACCTTAGTCCATCGGATTGAGCGCGTCAATCTGGGCGAGCCACAGGCGCGAGCTGGCGTCACTCGGCATGCGCCAATCGCCGCGCGGGCTGAGCGTGACCGAACCCACCTTGGGGCCATCGGGCAGGCAGCTGCGCTTAAACTGCTGGGCAAAGAAGCGACGGTAGAACGTACGCAGCCACGTGTGAACGGTCTTGACGTCGTAGGCGCCCTCGAAGCTCTTGAGCGCCATGCGGTAGATCTTGCCCGGCTCAAAGCCAAAACGCAGCAGGTAGTAGAGGAAGTAGTCGTGCAGCTCGTACGGGCCCACCAAATCCTCAGTCTTCTGCGCAATCTCGCCGTCGCCCGTGGGCGGCAGAAGCTCGGGGGACACCGGCGTATCGAGGATATCGAGCAAGACCTCGGCAATACGCCCGCCAAAAACATCAGCGGCATAGCGCACCAGATGGCGCACAAGCGTCTTGGGCACGCTCGCGTTGACGGCGTACATGCTCATGTGGTCGCCGTTGTAGGTAGCCCAGCCGAGCGCCAGCTCCGACAGGTCGCCCGTGCCGATGACAAAACCGCCGGCCTGATTGGCCAGATCCATCAGAATCTGCGTACGCTCGCGGGCCTGGCTGTTCTCGTAGGTCACGTCCTGCACGGCCGGATCGTGCTCAATGTCCTTGAAGTGCTGCTCCACGGCCGCGTGGATCGAAACCTCGCGGAAGCTCACGCCAAGGTCGCGAGCGAGCGACTCGGCATTCGACTTGGTGCGATGCGTCGTGCCAAAGCCGGGCATGGACACGGCCGTGATACCGGTGCGCGGCAGCCCCAGTGCATCGAAGGCGCGCACGGTCACAAGCAGTGCCAGCGTGGAGTCCAGGCCGCCCGAAAGACCGATGACTGCAGCCTTGGTGCCCGTATGGGCCAGGCGGGTCTTGAGGCCGGCGGTCTGCAGGTCGAGGATGGTCTCGCAACGCTCGGCAAGGTCGCCATGGTCGGCCGGCACAAAGGGCGCGCGGGAGAAGACACGGTCGATGCCGAGTGCATCGCGCAGGACAGGTTCGTCTGTCAGCACGCCCTCAAAAGAGAACTCAACGGTCGTGGCCTCCGGCGCATCGTCCGCGCGCGTCCACGTCGTCGAGCGACGGCGCTCGGCAACCAGGCGGTCAAGGTCAACGTCGGCGATGGCCATATCACAGGTAAGCAGTTTGGTCGCGGTGAGCTTGGAGCCGTTTTCGTAGACAAGGTTCTCGCCCGCAAAGACCATGTCGGTCGTGGACTCGCCCTCACTCGCATCCGCGTAGGCATAGGCACAGTACAGGCGCGCGCTTTGGTTAGAGATAAGGCTGCGGCGGTAATCTGCCTTACCGATGATTTCGTCAGAGGCCGACGAGTTGAGAATCACCGTCGCACCGGCAAGCGCCATCTCGGTCGAAGGGGGCGCCGGCACCCACAGGTCCTCACAGACCTCAACGCCCAGCACCAGGTCCTCGGCGCCCTCATCACAGCAACGGTAGACAAGCCCCGAACCCAGCGGGACCGGACCCTGACCGGCAAATTCAACCCACACGGGATCCGCAGGCGCCGGAGCAAACCAACGGCGCTCATAGAACTCGCCATAGTTGGGCAAATACTTCTTGGCCGTGAGGCCCAAAAGCTCGCCCGCACAGCACACGGCCGCGCAGTTGTAGATGTTTTCGGCCACCGCAACGGGAAGGCCGACGGTAAAGACAATCGGCAGCTCGCGGGTTTCATCGAGGATATGCACCAGAGCAGCCTCGCAGGCATGCAGCAATGTGCGGTTATGGAACAGGTCGGCCGCGGTATAGCCGGTTAGGTTAAGCTCGGGCAACACCAGCGCGCGAACGCCACGCCCGGCAGCATCGCGAACAGCCGCCAGCGCAACCTCGGCATTGCCCTCGACATCGGCCACGCGAATCTGCGGCGACGCCGCCGCCACACGCAAAAAGCCATCAGACTGAGAAAGGTGAAGATTCATAAGAATGCTCCCGTGCGTAGACGCTATTCAACACAATTAGCAAGCCCTATTGTAGTTCAACCGCCGGGTGTAACCGCATCCCACCAACTTGGTGAGCAATTGATGAGTTGATGGTATCTGTTAAATGTCACGTACGATTCACATCTGGTGGGTACCCTGATGGCTACACGAAACGAAGCAGATTTACACCGGGAGGACCCCGTATGACAACCAAGTACACCGACGCGCCGCGCACGCGCGTCATGACGCCGGCATCGCTCAACAACGGCGTGCACGAGAACCATTCCATCGGACAGACCATGGCCATCGCGCCCAAAAAGGGCCTGTTCGACGACATTTCCATTCCCCAGATCATCGCCGGCGCCGCGGCTGCCGCCACGAGCGTCGCGCTTGCCTCCAAGATTGGTATCGCTGGTTCAGTAATTGGTGCCGCCGTGAGCTCGGTTATCACCGTTGTGTCCTCGCAGGTCTACCGCCACTTTATCTCTGCCAGCGCCGAAGCCCTCAAAGGTACGCACGCCGCCGTCGACTACCCCGCCGGCGCCTATGAGCCCGTTGAGCTTAATGCCGAGGAGCACCTGGGCGGCGCCGCGACTACGCAGGAGATGCGCCAGGTTGCGGGGCGCGCGACCACGGCTCGCGTCGCCCCCGACAGCCTGCGCGCCAAGGCCGCGGCAGAGCGCAGCCAGACGCAAAAGAAGGTCATCGTCTTCTCGATCGCCATCGCCATCGTCGCGGTCATCGCCTGCGCCGGCGCCATCCTTATCACTACGGCCGGTGAGGGCCTGGGCGAGCGTCCCGAGCCAATCCTTTCGTCGCACACGACCGAGCACGACGCGGATAGCTCCGGTCAATCGCAAAGCCAACAGGACGACTCGCAGGGCAACTCCGCATCCACCGACTCGTCATCGAACACCCCTGATCAATCGCAGGGCGCCGATTCCTCTGCGAACAACAGCGGCACGCAATCCGGCACGACCGACTCAAGCCAAACGACTGATGGTTCTCAACCGAGCACGGGCGACCAGACGAACGGCAATACATCGAGTACGGGATCTACCGACAACAGCAACACCAACAGTTCGAGCGGAACCGCGTCCGGCACGGCATCTGACAGCTCGAGCCAAGGCACGACATCGGGCAACTAAGCACGTTTGCCTCTCATAGAGAACCGACCTGTATAACGGGCGCGAACCGGCAACGGTCGCGCCCGTTTGCCTTGGGCGCCGAGGTGGCACGCCCTGTGCGATGGTAAGATGCTTTGGTGTGTAAAGAGGAGATTTGCCATGAGCAAGACAATAGTTACGCCCACGCTATCGTTGGGCAACCACATCTATCTGTATCGCCTGCTGCGCGACGCGATTGGGTGCGGCAAGCAAACGTTTATGACGCAGGTCGAGGAGGCGCTCGCCGCCGGCGACATGGCCGCTTATGACCTGGGCTTTGAGTCCACGCGCGAGCTGCTCGAGGAGCTTGATGACTGTATTAAGCTGACCGTCTTTAAAGGCGGCCGCCTGTATGCCACCGTTATCGCCAACGAGGCCTGGGATACCGCCCTTGCCAAGGGCGAGGACAAGCCCAAGGCAGCCAAGGGCGCCAAGCAGTCCTACAAAAAGAAAAAGCGCGGCGAGAAGGACCTCAAGGCTGTGCGTCCCAAGCACGTTAAGCGTCCCGAGCCCGAGCCCGTGGCTGAAGTCGCTCCGGAGCCCGAGCCCGAGACAGAGATCGAAGTCGCTATTGAGGTAACAGCAGAAGCCGAAATCGCCGCCACGACCGATCCCAAAGTCATATCAGAGCAGGAAGCCACTGCTGAGCTCAACGAGGCTCCCAAGTCGACAACCGAAGAAGTCGCTAACCAACCTGAGACGCCTGCGTTCCAAAACAGCGATGTCTTTGGCGACGAGGCTGAGGACGATCAGTCCGACGATCAAGGCGCTACCGAGTCGACGCCGGAGCCCGAGACGCCGCAGCCCGCCATCTCGCTCACGGTCGTCTATGACCCCGAGAACGCCAACGCCGGCATCACCACTATGGCATCCACGCCCATCGAAGCAAAGTCGAGCGTCGAGAATGAGAGCGCGATGCAGGTTGAGTTTGAAACTGCAGCTGTAGACGCGCCCGTAACCGTGAAGCCCGCAGATTCCGCAGTTAAGCCGGAACCGGTGCCTGAGCCCGCACCCGTCATCGAATCCGTGCCCGCCTCTACTTGCGACCAAGTTCCCGCACCGGCACCGGCTTCGGTACCCGCAGCGGCCCCAACCCCCGCACCCGCAGCGCCCGCCATCCCTGAGGACTTCCCCGTCGATTTCGCAACCGAGGTCTTCTGCCCCGGCCCGCTTCTGCACCAGTTGTCGACCTATCTCCCCTACGGCGCCGACACGCTCGGCATTGTCGGCGAGTACTACTGGATCGCCCGCGAGCGCGGTACCATCGAGGCCGCGCGAAACCGCGCAAACTTCCCCCTGTGCTACACGCAGGCCGGCGAGCGCCGCGAGGTTACCGTGCGCATCCGCCGCAACACCACCGGCGGTCTCGGAGCCGCCTGGGCCATCGACAAGGTCGAAGCCCCGGTCGAGTAAAAAACGGCCTCGGATAGCCAATTGACCATCCGAGGCCGTTTGAATTCAGGCCTTTTAGTTGTCATCGGTGCATATAGACACCAGAGAAGCAAGCTCATCCTCAAGTTGCGGAGCAAAGTATCTAAAAGAAACCTGCGCTCCAGTCGGTATCGACTCAATCATATTCGCAGCATTATCTGAAACTCGGTACGATGCAGTTTCACCTGTCTTCAAATCCTCTATTGAGCAGACAGCGTCTTCAGCATCAATCGACCTAAGCACGCCTTTTCCGTGTAACATCACATCGGCATGCCCGCCAGCTATTTCTAATGAACCTGAGTCTGTCGCAGTCACTTCTCCGGAACCTCCGCGCGATATCTCTTCCTTTGTTGAACAGCCCACCAATGAAGCCATCAGCACCAAAGACAGAGCTAGACGAATCGCCCTACTTCGAAAAAGTCGTTCCATAAGTCCACGCATAATAGCTCTGATCATACTTCAGGAAGGATAAAGATGAATTCCAGCCGTCCGCTATGCCAATCATCTGCCTTGTCTCTCCAGTTTTCTTACCAGTAAGTGTGGCGTAAGCCTCCGCTGTTACAGAATGGGCTGATCCGTTGTACAAACTCGCATGTAAAACATTCGGTCTATTAGAGTTAATCTCATTTTGAATGCTCGCGATAGCCGGAGAGGAGACAGTGCGGGCGATAAGAGTACTTCCTCTGCTTGCGCAGTAATTTGTAAACCCCGTTGCACAGGTTGATATCGGCGTTCCACCCAAAACAACGCCGGGAACAGTCTGTTCTTCATCGGAAAGAGCATGGGTATTGGTGTAATTCCATATCTGCATATATTGCGAAGGGTCGCTATATAAATTGGCAATGCCATACAGTTCCGCAACGTTCGAAAAAGCTGTCACCATACAAGCATAGTGGGCGGTAAGCCTCTTAATCTCGCTTTCATCATATGACATAAACTGAGAAATGGAACGAAATCCAGATACTGTGTAATCCTGCATTTGAGTTGCGTAAATTACAACATCGTTCCAGCTTGAAGGTTTATTCGATAAAACGACAGGCCGTCCTTCTATGGAAACAGCCGGGATTGTTCTTCCGCAATTTGTTGTTATTGAACCGTCCAAAGATTGCACGCCGAATTCGAATGGATTGATCATTACGACTGGGTTATTGAAAGAATAAGACTCGACACCAAGATCTCCTCCCCGATCCATAGGGCTGACTAAGCCGTCTCCAAAACGATATCCCGTAAGTATTTCATCATCTGAAGCATCTAAAACCAAATAGCCCGCGGCTCTATTGGATGTCACAACCGGAACAATGTAACCAAGCGGGGACCCATCAACATCTACAAAAGGAATAGGGTCAGAAGGCGTATACGAATAGCCGAGGAGTCCCTTTATATATTTATCGGCAAGCTCTTGCGCAATTTCAGAAGTAAATTGTATCTGCTCACCATCAATATTGCCCGTCGAAGCAAAAACCTCTTTCGGACGTGCGGCTAAGGCGACAATTGAAGACGCGACAAGTTGCAGAAAACGACGACGCGAAAGCATATGTTCTTCTTTCTAGAGAAGCGACTTATAAGGTACTCCTATTCTATAATCTTTTTTGTTACGTTACAGCACTGGTTATATTTCAATTCGATTTGCTTATGTCCTTGCAACCCAATGCGTCTTTACGTTTTAAACGGAATTAGAAAATCACTCATAGCAAAAACGGGCTTTAATCCCAAAGAGATGACTTTGATTATGAATCAAACCAGCAGCCAGGGCATAGCTGCAGTGCAATTGCTACAAGAAAGGCCGCCCTTGGTGGCGGCCTTTCTACTTGCTACTAGTCGCGCGTCAGCTTACGGTGAATACGATGCGGCTGGGCTGCGTCCTCGCCCAAGCGCTCGATGCGGTTGGCCTGATAGGCCTCGAAGTTGCCCTCGAACCAATACCAGTTACCCGGATTTTCGTCGGTGCCCTCCCACGCCAGGATGTGCGTGGCAACGCGGTCCAGGAACATACGATCGTGGCTAATGACCACGCTGCAGCCCGGGAACTCGAGCAGCGCGGCCTCGAGCGAGGACAGGGTCTCGACGTCCAAGTCGTTGGTGGGCTCGTCGAGCAGCAGCAGGTTGCCGCCCTGCTTGAGCGTGAGCGCCAGGTTCAGGCGGTTGCGCTCGCCGCCGGAAAGCACGCCGGCGCGCTTCTGCTGGTCCTGGCCCTTAAAGCCAAAGCTCGCCACATAGGCGCGGCTCGGGACCTCGGTCTCGCCGACCATCATGTGGTCCAGACCGTCCGAGACGACCTCCCACAGGTTCTTATCGGGATCGATGCCGGAACGGTTCTGGTCGACGTAGGAGATCTTGACAGTCTCGCCCACCTCGAGCTCGCCCGAAGTCAGCGGCTCCAAGCCCACAATCGTCTTGAACAGCGTGGTCTTACCGACGCCGTTGGGACCGATCACGCCCACGATGCCGTTGCGCGGCAGGGTGAACGAAAGGTCGTCGATGAGCACGCGGCCGTCGAACTCCTTGTGCAGGTGATGGGCCTCGAGCACCTTGTTGCCCAGACGCGGGCCCACGGGGATGCGGATGTCGGTCCAGTCGAGCTTCTGGCTTGCGCGGGCCTCGGCCTCCATCTCCTCATAACGGGCCAGACGGGCCTTGTTCTTGGCCTGACGGGCCTTCGGCGAGCTGCGCACCCACTCGAGCTCGGCCTCCATGCGCTTGGCGAGCTTGGCGTCGCGGTTGCCCTGGGCCTCGATACGCGCGGCCTTGGTCTCCAGATACGTGGAGTAGTTGCCCTTGTAGGGATAGAGGTGACCGCGGTCGACCTCGCAGATCCACTCGGCAACGTTATCCAGGAAGTAGCGATCGTGCGTGACGGCAAGCACCGCGCCCTGGTAGTTGTGCAGGAAATGCTCGAGCCACAGGATCGACTCGGCGTCCAGGTGGTTCGTGGGCTCGTCGAGCAGCAGCAGGTCGGGAGCCTCGAGCAGCAGCTTGCACAGGGCCACGCGACGGCGCTCGCCACCGGAAAGCACGTTGACCGGCATGTCGGAATCGGGCAGCTGCAGGGCGTCCATGGCCTGGCCGAGCTTGGAATCGATATCCCAGCCGTCGGCGGCGTCGATCTCGTCCTGGAGCTTTCCCATCTCGGCCATGAGGGCGTCCATGTCGCAGTCCGGGTCGCACATCTCCTCGCCGATCTTGTTGAAGCGATCGACCTTGGCAATCATGTCGCCAAACGCCATGCGCACGTTCTCGATGACGGTCTTGTCGTCGTCGAGCGGCGGCTCCTGCTGCAGGATACCCACGGTGTAGCCGGGGGTGAGCCTGGCATCGCCGTTGGAGACCTCCTCGATGCCGGCCATGATCTTGAGCAGGGTCGACTTGCCCATACCGTTGGGGCCCACGACGCCGATCTTGGCACCGGGGTAGAAGCTCAGGGTCACGTCGTCAAGGATTACCTTGTCGCCATGGGCCTTGCGAGCCTGATACATCTGGTAGATAAACTCTGCCATTTGCCTGTTTTATCCTTTCTACCTGCTGTTTCCCTATTCTTGGTTCGCTTTAGTGGAAACGAAATGAGGAAATCAGCTCTGAAACATAACGAAAAAGGGGCATGGTTGCCCACGCCCCCTAATACTACCTGGGAAAAGTCCCCCAGAACATACTATGAACTGCGTACGCTAGTTTTCCGCAACCTTAGCGAACGGCTCGCTGCGATTTGCGCCACAGCAGATACGAGTAGACGTAGACGGCTCCGACCGAACCAAACGCCAGAACCGCAATCACTGCGGCCGTGACCTCGCTCGAAAGCACGCTACCCGCCACGCCCATCACAATCAAACCAACACCCAGCACCATAAAGCAGGCACCGCCAAAGCGCTGCGTACGGCGCCAGTTCTCGGGATAGGCAAGCGCCCAGGGCGTCTTGATACCGAGCGTATAGTTCTGCTTCACACGCGGCAAGTAGTTGCCTACGCCAATGAACAGCAAACCGACAACACCGGAAATCAGCACGTTAACCGAACCGACCGCCGGCACCACGCCCCAGACCGTAAGCTCTCCCAGCCAGCTTATGGCGCACATGAACAAGGTGAAGGCGATTACGAAGCCCTGGTAGAACTTGCCCGAGGTTCGATATGCCTCACCTTTGGGGTCGATGCGCGGCACCACGCAGAACATTGCGAGAAGCGCCAGAGGCAGCACGCCGAGCGCGGAGGCCATCCAGCTAGGACCCCAACCGTCGACGGCGCCGTTCGCGCCCCAGTGCGTGGGAATCTGCGCAGGCAAGCTCGGCATCACCATGAGGTGCGCTACGACATTGGCGACGCACAGAGCGACCAGCGCAATCCACACGCGCGACGATACCCCCGTGGGGTGAATGCCCTTGTTTTCGTTATTCATCCTTATCACCTTCCGTGTTTGTAAAACCCATAAACCAGCCAATCAAATCCTGCATGACGGTGGTGTTTAAGCTGTATACGATGTTTTGGCCATGGCGCTCGTCGGTCACCAACCCGGCGTTTTTGAGCGTCGCCAAGTGATGGCTCAGCGACGGCTTACTGATGTCAAAATGCTCAGCAAGCTCTCCGGCCGTGCAATTGCCCTCGCGCAGTAGTTCCAAAATGCGCCGCCGCGTAGGATCGGCAAGCGCCTTAAAACCCTCTCCCGGCATAGGACCTCCTCTCATCATTTCGTTCGACGCGCACACTATACTCGATATTTAGATGTTTGTCTAACTATCTAATCACAATGCTTCAAACCACATCAAAGTAAACGCCGTCGCAACCTATGGGCGATTACCTATAATGGCGATAGCTAAAACACGATTCGCTTCCCCATCGGAGGATGTCTATGACCGAAACCACAGCCGCAACTCCCAACGAGACACGCGACACCAAGCTCGAGATCATCATGGGCCGCGAGGCGCTCGATAAGCTCGCCGATGCTACGGTGCTGGTGCTCGGCTGCGGAGGCGTGGGCTCCAACTGCTGCGAGGCACTCGCCCGCGGCGGCATCGGTCACTTCGTCATTCTGGACAAGGACATCATCGCGCCCAGCAATATCAATCGCCAGGCCATCGCATTTCACAGCACCATCGGCAAGCGCAAGGTCGACGTTATGGAGGCCATGATCAAAGACATCAATCCTGCCGCCACCGTCATCAAGCGTACCGAATACCTGCTAAGCGACAACATCGACGAATTCTTCGCGAGCGTTTTGGAGCAGACAGGCGGCAAGCTCGATTACGTCATCGACGCCATCGACACCATCTCGGCCAAGCTCACCATTGCCAAATATGCTCAGGACCACGACATTCGTTTGGTTAGCTCCATGGGCGGGGCTAACAAGCTCCATCCCGAGTGTCTCCGCTTTGCCGACATCTTCGATACGGTACGTGACCCTATGAGCCGCATTATGCGCAAAGAATGTAAGAAGCGCGGAATCAAGAGCCTGCACGTGCTGTTTAGCTGCGAGGAATCGGTTAAGACACAGCCCCGCGACCCTTCCAACATCCACGAGCGTACCGAGCTCGGAACCGCCAGTTTTATGCCGCCCATCATGGGTCAGATGATTGCCGGCGAGGTTATCCGCCAGATCAGCGGGCGCGGCACCGAACGTGTACGCTCCGATGGCCAGCGCCTGGACTAGCGAAGCGCGCCGAGATGGAGCCCCGGTTATTTGATGCACACTGCCATCTTGATTTGATGGCTTACCCGGACGCCGTTGCCGATGAGGCGACGGCCCTGGGCTTGGGTCTATTTGATTGCGGCGTCGATCCACGCGACTTTTCGGCCGCAAACGAGCGCACCCGTCGCCAACCAGGCATCATCGCCGGCGTTGGGCTTCACCCCTGGTGGCTCGCCGACGGCCGCTGTGGTTTTGCCGAGGTCAATCTGCTTTGCGAAGTTGCTGCCCAAGAGCTCTACATCGGTGAAGTCGGACTCGACTTTTCCGCGCGCTCTGCAGGAAGCGAGCCGTTACAAATACAGACACTTAATCGGCTCTGTGATGCCCTCGTGCAGCATCCTCTTACCGGGCGCGTGATATCAATTCACGCCGTTCATTCGGCAGGAACCGTACTGGACGTCCTCGAATCGCACGGATTACTCATCCCAAACCCCGACTTCCCCGCTATCATCTTCCACTGGTTTAGCGGTACTTCGGACGAATTCGCCCGCGCGCGTAATGCGGGCTGCTATTTTTCCGTCAACGAACGCATGCTCGCGTCTAAACGAGGACGCGAATACGCACGACAGATTCCACTCGATCGTTTACTGCTCGAGACCGATGCACCAGCGGAGGCAAACACAGAAACAAGCGCGCAGTCGCTCATCAAATCGCTCACAAGGACCTCGATGCGCATCGCCTCACTCAAAAACTGTGACGCAAAGCGCATCGAGTCGGCAGTTTTAGCAAATGCGCACTCTGTTTTTGACCTTCGCTAACCCCTGTGGGCAAAAATGCCAAGGGGCATGCAAATCGCACAACGCAGTCCCTATTTTGGAAGACAGTACAATTCGGCAGCATTACACCAATTCGTGCATGAGATCACGGTTGCGTGCATACAATTCGTCAAAGATATGACGGCGCGACGCATATAACTCGTGGGCAGTCATATCAGGCACGATTGTTTGCGCAACGCCAAGGACTTGGGCGAGCTCATCCCATGATGCATAGGCGCCACCTGCGAGAGCTGCCATGATGGCATCACCGAAGCATGCGCCCACCGTAACCTTGGCAACCGAGACCTCGCGCCCGCATACGTCGGCGATAGCTTGCATCCAAACTGGATTCTTGGTTCCACCTCCGACAAGCATAATGCGCCCAATTGGCAGTTCATGCTCTCGCTCGATAATGTCGACATGGGATGCAACGGTATACGCGACGCCTTCCAAGGCGGCGCGAACCATATGGGCTCGTGTATGCCTTCCGGTCAGGCCAAAGAAGACGCCACGCGCCTCGGGATCGTTGAGCGGAGTGCGCTCCCCCGCAAAGTACGGCAGACACAGGAGCCCATCGGCACCCGGCGCCACACCGGCGGCATCATGCGCCATAACCGAATATGCATCGGGGCCACCGTGGCCCTCGGCCTCCACGGCGTCGCGATACAGCTCTTGGCGCAGCCACGATGTGAGCGCACCCGCCGTATTGGTCCCCGCGCAGATCCCGTAAGTTCCGGGAATGATAAACGTCCCTGGCCACAGGCGGGCATCATCGACCATATGATCAGCTAGATAGATGAAATACGCCGTACTCCCCAACTGAACCATCATATCGCCGGGACGAAATACACCCGTCGAAATGGCCTCGGCACCAGAGTCGCCCGTTCCCACTAAGACAGGTGTCCCTGCCGCGAGCCCCGTCGCCTCAGCCGCACGCTGAGTAATCACCCCGGCAATATCGGTAGCCGACATTACCTCCGCCATCTGGTCAGGCCGGCAGAAACGAGCACATTCCCGAGCATCAACCTTCCAAGTGAAGCGGTCGTATAGGGGAAGAAAATCCTCCGCCAAATAACGGTCCACCGTAAAACGCCCCGTCAACTTTGCGCACAGAAACGATGACGCCGTCAGGAACTTCGCGGCACGTTCGTGCACCTCGGGCATATTCTCCTTAAACCACAAGATCTTGGGAGCAATATCTGACGAACAGGGATCGTGCCCGAAAAGCTCGCGTGCGCGATCTGACCCATATTCGGAAAGAAGCTCGTCAATCTGCGGTTTCGAACGTGCATCGACTCCATACAAAATCGCGGGCGCCAGCGCGTTGCACTCGGTATCGACCGGCACACAGTCGCAGCCCAATGCGGAAAGGCCCACGCATCCGATCTGTGCCGCGTTAACCCCCGATCGCGCCACCAGCTCGCGCGACAAGCGGCAAAAATCGCCCCACCAAACGGCCTCGGCATCATGCTGGTACCATCCGTCACACGGGTTGTCCGTCTCATGTCCACAAGAGGCTTGGCAAACGATGTTGCATCGATCATCGATTAAAACGCCTTTAGAGGCGCTTGTCCCAATATCAATACCCAGATAGAGCGCCATAGGTGCCTACTCCCCTCGCGCCGTACGGGCGGCAGCCATAAAACGAGCTACCCGCTCAACATCAACCGGGGCATCCAGCTTTCCGTCGCGCTTTAAGCAGGTGCCGACAAACGCGCCATCGTAGTGAGCAAATACGTCAGCCACGGTATTTTCGCGACAACCGGTGCCACATACCACGGGCACTTCGCCAACACGCTCACGGACCTCATCGGCAAGCTCGCCCGAAGCGCCACGACCGGCAGCCGAACCGCCGATGACCATCGCGTCCGGTAGGCAATTAAAGAGAAGCGAATCGGCAATGTCCGCAGTCGTGCGGTCGTTGAGATAAACCTCTCCCTCGCTCGTGATGAAGTGAAAAAGCTTGAGGTCGTCCAAGCGCAGCGCCGCCTTGCGACGCATGGTGTGCGCGAAATCTCGGTTAATCAGCCCGAGATCACCGGCCCAGGCACCGCAAAAATTACAGCGCGTGAACTGCGCATCGACGGCAGCGCACAGCTCGATTGTGGCATCACCATCGTAAATAGCCTCAGCTCCCCAAGGAGTCGACAGATCATGGGACAGAGCCCCGATTACATAGCCCATCGATGCAAGGGTTGAGGGAGAAACGTGCTGCTCATAGGGCATCGAGAGCTCATTGGTAATCAAAATGCCATCGACACCGCCCTGCTGCAACGCCTCGAGATCGCGCTTGGCGGCTTCCACGACCTGTGACACGCTTCCGCCCGGGTAGTACAGTGGATCGCCCGGCAGAGGACGCAGGTGCAGCATTCCGATAACCGGCTTTTCGGTCTTGAACATCGAAGTTAGAAACGACATAATGTGCTCCTTCATAGGGTTATTGCAGGGACGTTACTCCCCCAGCACCTCGATGTACACTTTTCGCTTCTGCGGACCGTCAAACTCCGCAAGATAGATGTTCTGGGCACCTCCGCACACGATGTGGCCATCTTGAACGGGAAAGAAGCAACTGTTTCCACAAATCATGCTCTTGATATGCCCACAGGAGTTGTTGCCGGTGGCTCCATAGCTCGGCAGGAAGTGTGCATGCGCATAGGGGGCATCGAGTGGGGCGATGCGATCAAGCGTCTCCATAAGATCCGTCTCCACGCAGGGCAGCCCCTCGTTTACCACGATTCCACAGGTCGTATGCGACAAAATAATCGCTGCCAAGCCATTGGTCACCGAGCTGCGTTCGATGGCAGCGTGCACGTCCTCGGTAATATCGATGAACTGGTCCGGAGCAGTCGATAGATAGCTCAATATCTCGAGCGTCACCATGTTTACTCATCCCCTTCAAGAAAACGCAGGGCATTACCCCAGTAGAGCCTTTCTCGCGCATCATCGCGCATGAGCACGGTATCGAGCGCCCGCTTGAGTTTGAATGCACGGAAACGCGGCGTATTGCTGGCGAACATCACTTGATGCGATAGCGCGCGCTCATACCACAGCGGCCCCATATCGACCGTGAAAAGGCGCTGCATCATCTCCTCGGGCGAATCGATGTAAGTGATAGAGGTGTCCGTGTAGCAGTTGGGATACTTGAGCAGCATCGCCACGGTCTCGCGCACCCAGGGCCAGCCAAAGTGGGTCAAACTAAAGCGCACATTTGGATACGTTGCGATTGTGTGCTCAAATGCAAGCGGGTTACTGCGCGAGAGCTCTGCGCCCGGCTCCCAAGACATACCGGCATGGAAAACCACCGGCTTGTTATAGCGCTCGCACAGCTCGTAAAGCGGCTCGGCCACAGCATCATCGGGGGCAAAACCCTGCTTTGCCGGATGCAGGCAAAGCCCCTTTGCCCCCAACTCGGTAAAGGCGCGCTCCAATTCGTCTGCGGCACCGCTCACCTGCGGATCTACGCTCGCAAATCCCCACAGACGATCGGGGTGCGCGGCAACCAGCATGGCAATCTGGTCATTGGTGCCAAAGTGTCCTCCGCATGCCGTGGTTACATCGAGCGGCATGAGCACGCTCTTCCGCACGTCGCAGACGTCCATCTCGACTTGAAGCTCATCCCAATCCATGGGGCCCATATGCCCCATACCAAATTCTCGTGACCAAAAACCGAATCCATCAGGCTCATCACCCGGCGTACAGATCTCGCTGTAGAGCATGGGCTGAACCAACATGTCGATAACCATTTCGTACTCCTTTCCAGGCATTTGGCCCTAGTACGGCTCAAACGAACCAATCACTCGGGACGACAGTTCAGCGCCCGCCTTCATACACGCCGGAATATCAAGGCCATCGATCACGCCCTTGGTAAACCCGGCAATATACGAGTCGCCGGCACCCACGGTGTTAACGACCTTCTCCGCCGGCACGATCCCGCACTCATAGAAGCGCTCGCCGTCAAAGGCAATGCTTCCCTTCTCGCCAAGCGTGGCAACCGCAACGCGCGGCCCCAACTCCTGTACGTGACGTACCCAATCACGTAGCTCCGAAGTGTCCTCTTCAAACGACATGAACGCATAGTCTACGTAAGGAAAATGAGCCTCACATGCATATTCGGGATCCTGGCTGAACACCGAGAAGTCCATAACCACCGTCTTGCCCGCTTCATGCCATTCGGGCAGGAGGTCCAAACAATTGCCAAACAGGTCGGTATGAATGATGTCATGCTCCAGGATAAACGCCCGGTCGTCTTCATTCGGTCGATATGTCTCCATTACGCCATCGATCGCCTCGAGATGTACGCGATCGACGCCGTCTTTCAATGCCATGAGCATCACCGAGGTGTCGCCATCCTCCACCCGCAGATGTGAGATATCGAGCCCCTCGGCGGCCAGCGCCTCTCTCATCTTGTCTCCGTACTCGTCCTTGCCGACAACCGACACGGCAGATACCGAAACGCCCATTCGTGCAAGATGGATACCCCAGTCAATGCCATTGCCAGTCGGATAGAACACGCCGATGTTTTGATAGACGTCCGCGCAGCAAAAACCAGCCGCACACGCTTTAATACCCATGGTCTTCTCCAATGTACAAAAGGGGACCCACCACATGGCGAGCCCCCTTTTCGCGTTTCGCTTATTGTTTTGCATCGGCTGTCCAAAGCCTCATAGCCAGACCGCCGTACGCTTTCTTAAGCTATTCGACGATTGGTGCTCCGTGGCCCCAAGAACCTTCCATGCCGCACACGGTCGAGGCAAACCCGGCAGCAAAGTCGAGCGCGCGCTCGATGGCCTCGGCGCCATCCTCACCACGCTTGGCGGAATCGAGATAGCACATTAAAAACGAGGTGAGGAACGAGTCGCCCGCCCCCATGGTGTCCTTCATGTCCGTTACCGGTTTAGCCAGCTGGCGGTAATAACGCTCGCCGTCGTAAGCAATGCAGCCCTCGGCGCCCGCCGTAGCCGACACAAAACGCGGACCCAGGCCCTTCACCCATGCCAGACGCTCGCGAATCTCGTCCTCACTCGCGGCATCCGCCGCACTAAAGAAAGCGAAATCGACGTAGGGTGCAATCTGCTCGTAGTACTCGTCGGTGGAGTCATCCGAAAAGTCAAATGAAACCGTGACGCCCGCGGCCTTCAACTTGGGCAGTTCGCGCTCGGTAAAGCAATAGTTGCCAGAATGAACCACATCGAACTGCTTCATATACGCCAGATCAAAGCGATCGAGGACATAGCGCGCATCGCCACGGATACCGCCCTCGTTGGAGCCGAGGAAGACACGGTCACCGTCAACGACGGTCACGCGAGCCGCTCCGTTCTCGCCAATCATCTGCTCGCACTTGTCAAGCTCGATACCCTCATCCTCGAGGCTTGCAATGACATGCTCGGCAGCGGCGTCATTGCCAAAAATGCCCATGTATGCAGAGCGTGCGGCACCGCATTTCTTGGCATAAACGGCGAAGTTCACCGCATTGCCGCCAGGATACATGGTGTGGATATGCTCGTAGCGATCGACGACGTTGTCGCCAAATCCGAGCGCGTTAACGTTAAATGCCATGGTATTTACCCTTCTAGTACTCGACGACGCCCATGTAGCGACGGAAATCGGGATCATGGTCAAACACCTTGCCGCGTGCGGCACGCAGCTCGCAGTTCATGGCGTAGAACAGCACCGGGTCCAGATAGGCACGGACGCTCGCCGGCACGGCTTCCATACCGTACTCCTTGGCATCGAGCACCATCAGCGTATCGGTATGCGTCTTAAGGAACGCCAGGGCGCGCTCGTCCATAGCACGGCACTCGCTGGAGCCCATCTGCAGGAAGTAAAAAACGCCATCCTGAGTAGCCTCGAAGGGGCCATGGAAGTACTCGGCAGAGTGAATGTAGCTGCAGTGCTGCCACTGCATCTCCATAAGAGAGCAGATAGCGAAACCGTAGGTCTGGCTAAAGTTGGGACCGCTGCCCAGAATATAGAAGAACTCGTGCTCCTGGCAAAGCTTGGCAAAGCGATCGCCCAGCTCGGCATTTACCTTCTCGCGTGCCGGGGGAAGAATCTTATCCATCTCGGCGATACCGGCATACATATCGGCAAGATCGGCGTAGCCCTCCTGCTGATCGAGCAGCTCTGCCGCAAGCGACAGCGAAATGCCAGCGGGGACCTCGGCCTGCGGCACGCCCTCGCCCCATGGGTAGACCCACGTGGTCCACTTGCCGGAGTCAATCTTGGATCCAGCGTTGTCGGTCTGGGCGATCACCGTAGCGCCAGCAGCAAGGGCAATCTCGCAGCCCTCGACGACCTCGGGGGTATTGCCGCTGTGGCTGCAAGCGATGACCAGGGACTTCTCGCCCAGACGACGTGGACGCATAATGTCGAATTCACGCGCGGTATAGATATACGAAGTGAAGGTGGTAGCCTCGCGCTGCAGAAGCTCATGAGCCGGGATCAAATCGATCATGGAGCCACCGCAAGCAATCCAGTAGACGCTGTCGAACTTGCCCTTCTCGGCAATTGCCTCTTTAATCAGATCGTGTGCGTTCATATCCAGTTCCTTTCTTGTTTGGCCCGCAATCAATGACGTTGGTTGCGTGGCCGATGGTTGTTTTAGTCAATCAGATATTTCTCGAATGCGGCCATGTTCTTGGCATCTGCGGCCGCCGGGTCATCGTAGTAACGACCGTCCGTGATTTCCTGGCCCAGCATGCCGTCGAAACCATGGGCGTTGAGCGTGGCGACGAAGGCGTCCATATCGTGCTTGCCATCGCCCCACACCAGATGGCCATACGGGTCACCGTCGATAAAGTGCATCTCGTGAATTGCCCCATCGCCAAAGGCGGCAAACCAGTCCTCGAGCCTCTCGCCTGCGACGCCCATCGCAGTTGTATCAACCATGGGCTGTAAGTACGGGCTCGCGACCTCGTCAATCATGCGCTTCGCATCGGAAACCGTCGTCACAAGGTTGCTCTCCTCGGGACGCAGGCTTTCCATCGTAAGCACCAGACCGTGCTCGCCGGCATACTCCGCCAGAATGGACAAGTGCTCGCGGCTGCGCTTCCAGGCTTCCTCGCGGTCCTCGTCCCAGTCGCCCCAGCCCGAGTTGATGGACATACGGTCGCACCCAAGTACCTCGGCAAGTTCAATGCCGTGTTTAAAGTACGCCAGGCTGCGCTGTTCATGCAGCGGCTTGCGTGCGCAGTACTGCCAAGGATAGACAACATTCTCGGGGCACAGAGTACGATACCTAAGCCCACGGTCTGCAGCCTTTTTCGCCAGGACCTCAGCCTCAAAGTAGCCCGTATGGTCGAGCGTCACATGCGGCTCTGCACACCACAGCTCAATGGACTCAAAGCCCAAGCGCTGCTGCACATCAAGGAAGTAATCGAGCGACCACATGATGTAGTGGATATTCATGCCCGCAATCTGCTCGCGACGCAGCGTCGGTTTGGATTCAGACATCTTATGCCTCCTTATTTCGATCGAACACGATTTGTCCGTCCGACATCGTCATATCAACCGCAAGATCGCGTGCGTCGCGATAATCGAGGTCAAACACATCCCGATCGAGCACGCAGATATCGGCAAGCTTGCCGACCTCGAGCGTACCCAGCTCGTCTTCGCGCATCAGATCGTACGCGCCCCCGGCAGTCCAAGCGCGCAAGAGCTCGACAAGCGTCAGCGTGTTGACCTCATTCACAGGCAGTCCGTCGGCGAAGAATCCGCCGCACGCGCTGTAGATTGACTCGCCCAGGCTCGGAATCAGCAGCGGCAAATCCGTTCCACAGCACACTGTGCATCCGGAATCTTCCATGCCGCGGCGATTCCAGCTGTGCAAAAGTCGCGTCTCGCCAATTTGTCGACGCATCATCGATAGGCAATCCTCGCGCCGGTCCAGCGTTAGAATCTGCGGATAGACCTCGCAAATTCCACCTAACTTGCCAAACTCGACAAGATCGGTCGGGTCAGAGTTCTCGAGATCGGTAATCGCATGGCGGCGAAGCATCCGTCCATGCTCGTCTCGAGGCAGCGAGGCATAGAGCGCCACGGTGCGACGAACGGCGCCATCGCCCTGGCAATGCAAGGAATATCGGAAGCCGTCAGCATCAATTGCACGCAGCTCGCTCTCAATCAGATCCCACTCTGGTTCCTCGACGACCGTCTTGCCGGCAGCGCCCGCATCGGCCGTGTCCTCATAGGGGTCAATCATCTCGGCAAGCCCCGCCCATACGCCGCGATCGGTCATACGGTTGAAGCCAGAAAAACGAACGAACGGTCCCCGGAAGCGCTCTCGCGCCTCGCGGGCATATGCCAGATTTGCACCGGCGCCCACCGGCTGCGACATCATAGAGACGCGAACCGTCAGCTCACCAGATTCCTCACGGCGAGCCATTTCGTCGGCAAAGCCGTAGTAGTCATCAAACGCCATTTCCTTGATGGCGGTAACGCCGCGCTCGTTAAGCATGCTCATGTAGTCCGAATACCCGGCACGCACCTCGGGCAGCGCAAGGAAATCGCTCATCATGCGCCAGATCTTCTCGGCATAGCACGCCTGGGGTGTAAAGCCATATCGCGCACTGGCGGCAGCATTGAGAACGCAGGTCTCCGCGCCCGGCGTAAAGCAGACGACAGGGATATCACCAAAACACTCGTCAAACACAGCTGCTGTATTTGCGTTCTCGGCATCCGATGCCAACGTTTCGGGTAGGTTGTGGCCAAAAGCCGCCGCGCAATCCGGATGACCTTCTTTCCATGCACGCAAGAGCGACACGGCCTCTTTGGCATCAGCGATGCCGGACAGATCAGACCCCAACGTCCGCAGCGCCCAACCTGTATAGAAGGTATGCACATCGATCAGGCCAGGCATGACAGTGCGGTCGCCCAGGTCAACTACCTCGTCCGCCTGGGTCAAATACGAAGCTACCTCACACTTGGTGCCAACAGCCTCAATTCGATTGCCACGGACCGCTACGAAACCTTCAAACGGCAGGTCCCCCGTACCGGTAAAGACGCTCTTAGACGTCAGGACCGTCAAACGATCGGACATCACAACCACCTACGCCGGAAGCATGCCGGAAATGGCAGTAATGACCAAGCCAAACACGACCATGAAGATGAAGAACTTCCAAATGGTCTTCCACCATTGGCCAAACGAAATCTTAGCCACGGCAAGGCCGGCGACCGTCATGCCCGCCACGGGGCTGATGGTGTTGATGGTCTGGTTGGCAAACTGGAGCGCGGTGACGGCCGCCTCGGGATTGAGGCCCATGAGCTCGGTCAGGGGGCCCATAACGGGCATGGTGAGCGCCGCCAGGCCAGAACTCGAGGGAACCAGCAAAGAGAGCAGACCAAGGACGACATACATAAACGTGGTGTAGACGGCGGCGGGTGCACCGGCGAGCGCGGTAGCGAGCGCCTGGAGGATGGTGTCGATGATCATGCCGCCCTCGGCGATGACCAGAATACCGCGAGCGATACCGATAACGACGGCAGCGTACGCAAAGTCGGCGAGACCCTTAACGAACTCCTCTGCGATCGTCTGCTGGTCAAGGCCGCCCAGGATACCGGCAAGCAAGCCCATGCCAAGGAACACGGCGGAAATCTGATTCATGTACCAGCCCTGGGTAACAAGACCCCAGACGATAATGCCCATACCGCAAGCAAAATCGATAAGCACGAGCTTCTGACGGATAGTGAACTCTTCCTCGATGGAGGCATCGGTCACGGAAAATTCAATACGCTTGAGCTTATCGTCCTCGTACACAATGGACGACTCGGGGTTTTTCTTGACGCGCATGGCGTAGCGCATGGCCCATGCGATACCGACGGCAGTGAAGATGACCCAAGAAACGGCACGCAGCCACAGTTGCGGATTACCCTCGATGCCAATGATGCCTTGGGCGATCAAAACATTAAACGGATCGATGGTCGAAGCACAATATCCCAGGTTAGGACCAAGGAAGCAGATGATGAATGCCGTCATCGAGTCATAACCGATACCCATCATGATGGGAATGAAGATGGCATAGAACGGCAGGGCTTCCTCAGACATACCAAACGTAGTGCCACAAATGGACAGCAACGTCATCGTGATGGGAATGATGAGGATGTCCTTGTTCTTGAGCTTTTTAATCACACGGCTCATGCCGGCATTCAAAGCGTTGGTCTTGGTGATGATCGCGAACGATCCGCCAATCAATAAGACGAACGCAACGACGTCGGCAGCCTCTTGGATACCCTTGGTGGGCGCTTGCAGAACCGCGAAGATATCCTGACCCAGATTGATGGTCTCGCCGGTCTCGGAATCGGTGTAGTTCTTATCGACCTGTTCATAGGTTCCAGCAACGGCGACTTCACGCTCGCCCGCCGCTGTCGAAATCGTCTTGCGTTGATACTGACCAGAGGGAACGATCCAAGTCAGGACCGCAAAGACAACGATCAGCAAGAACATGATCGTATAGACATGCGGTAATTTGAACTTAAAACGTCTGTTTGTCTTCTTCGCCTTCGTATCTGACATAGATACCTCCAAAGAACTCGAGACCGCATCGCATCTCGCTTCAACGTTTGCACAATGCAAACGTTCTATGACGTCCCATAGATTACCAGCAGCTTTTTCCTTCATCAAGATAATTTCAAACTGATTGCCGCAACGCGGTTGAACGGTCGTGTTTGCGCCGTGAACGGTATGGAAACGCCCGGTGAGATGATCCACCGGGCGCTTCCATTCGCAATGTCCTAGATGTCAAAAACGTAGCGAGACCCAACGATCCGCTGACGACCGATGATAAACGGCCGCCGCTGCTCATCAAAAAAGAAGGCTTCCATATAAAACAAGGGTTCGCCAACGGGAACTGCCAACAGCCGAGCGACCTCGGGCGACGCGCACGCGATCTCGAGTGTGCACGGGTCGGTAAACGCGGGCGTACGGCCCGTCCGGTTACGCACGAACTCAAAAATGGATTGGTTAGATAGAGGTGCCGTTGATAGATAGGCGTTGTCCTCGTAAACGTATATGTTGTTCTCGAGCATGACAGGGACGCCATCGGCAGTGCGCACGCGCTCAACGCAAATCAAGTCAGTTCCAACGGGAACACCAAAGAACTGTGCTTCGGTGGAATCCGCCGGCAGTATCTTTCTCGAAATGACACACGCCCCCGGTTCCATTCCGTTAACGCGGCATGCGTCCGAAAAACTCTGAACGTCATCCTTCTGGCGAATCTTGCGCTTGAGCTTGGGGGCATTGACAAACGTGCCTTTCCCCTGTCGCTTCGTTAGATAGCCCTGCTGGACGAGCTCCTCAATAGCGCGTCGCACGGTAACGCGGCCAACTTTATAGCTCTCAGCCAATTCGAATTCGTTGGGTATCCGCGCGCCTGCCTTGTAGGCGCCGGAGTTGATTTCGTTTTTAATGATATCAATGACCTGTTGGTACAGCGGTATCGCTGCTTTACCGTCAGTTAGCCCTTCAGTCGGTGGCATATACCTTCTCCCAGCACAATTAATTCTAAAACGGGCTTAAGGGCATTCAACAAGCCCTTAAGCCCGCATTAGCTTAAAGTATGCTAGGTGTCGCACCAAAATGTTGGCTATTTACTCATCAGACCCGAAAAACGCGCAACTACCGCGCTCCTAAGAAAGCGTGAGCAGCTCCGGCAGCTGGTCGATAATCTTGTCCGCGGCATCCTGGCTAAAGCCAAAACGCTCCTCGCGCTTGGCAATAACTGTCAGGCCGGCTCGCTTGCCAGCGGTGATGCCAGGCACCGAATCCTCAACGCAGCAGCAGCGATTCGCGGGCAGCCCCAGCAGGTCCAGCGCATGCAAGTAGATGTCGGGCTCGGGCTTGCTCTCCTTAAACTGCTCGCCGCTCACCACATACTCAAAGGCATCCGACAGCCCGCACGCATTGAGCACTTCCTCGATGCTAACCATGGGAGACGAGCTGGCAAGCGCCACGCGAACGCCACGGCGCGGCAGCTCTCGAATCGTATCCACGGCGCCTGGGTTAATCAAAGCCTGATAGTCGCGCGGACGCTTATGCGCCCACTCGTCCCAACGGGCCAACGCTTCCTCGCCAGTGAAATGCCCCTTACCGGCGCGCTCAAACCAATCGACCAGCATACGCAGGAAGAACTGATGCGAGGTACCGACCTGCCCATTCAACTCCTCTTGAGTCAGATTAAGCCCAAGCTCTTTGGCAAACGCGGCAGTCTCGCCCAGGTAGTAATACTCGGTATCGACAATGACGCCGTCCATGTCAAAGATAACGGCGTCGAACGGAAACGCGGACACGGCACCCTCCCTAACAAAAGGGCGCCCGCAAGCAGGCGCCCGAACCATGCATTAATCGGCGATTCTAACCCAGTAGCTTATCCAGCGCCACCGCAATACCATCTTCGTTGTTATTGGCGGTCACCATCTGGGCCACTGCCTTAACCTCATCGACGGCGTTGCCCATGGCAACACCGGTGCCGGCCCACTCAATCATGGACTTGTCATTCTGGCCGTCGCCAAACGATACGACCTCGCTGGCATCGATGCCGAGCTTGGGCAGGGCACCCTCGAGCGCGCGGGCCTTGTCGATACCGGGCGCCGTGTACTCAAAGTACCAGTCGGCCGTAAACATGCCCGAAAGCGTCTGGGTAAAGGGCGCATACATCTCCTCGTGATGCGCTTGCAGGTAGGCCGGATCGCCCGCCGTCAGCAGCTTGTCCACGGGATAAGCATCAGCAACCTCATGCAGGCTCTCCACCTCGCGGATCTTAAGATCGCACGCATCGCGCTCATACTTGACGATATTCTTCTGCGAGCCGTCAGGCAGCGTGATCATGCAATGGTACGAGTCCTCGACATGCAAATCACGACCGAGCGAAATCATAGGAATCACGTCAAAATTACGCAGGCGATCAATCAGGCGATGCAATTCGTCGGCAGGCATAGCCTGATCGAACAGCACCTCGTCGGTCTGAGCGTCGACCACATGCGCGCCGTTAAAGGCAACTAGCAGACCGTCATGGTTTTGAAGATCGAGCTCCTGCGCCAAGGCGTGCAGCCCCCATGCGGGACGGCCCGAAGCCAAAATGAGCTTAATGCCCGACTCCTGCGCCGCAAGCAGCTTCTCGCGCGTACGCGGGCTGATGACCTTTTGGTCGTTGGTAAGTGTACCGTCGATATCCATTGCGATGGCTTTGATTGCCATATATGCCTCCCTATCATTGAACAACCTTGTCTGAGCCATCATACAGAACACCTACTGCGGCTCTGTCTGCAACGGGTAAAAAGTCATATTGCCCCGAACATGAACAGCGTGTAGCGGTGGGGCGCAATCGCTCTGTCCCGTACGCCGAGCCGCCGCATACAAAGCTGATGACGCTAAACGCGGCCGCCCCACCGACCTCATTTCATCCCGTAGAAAAGAAATTTCAAAATTAGTCTTGTCAAATCAGCAAAACGAACGTACTTTAAATATGACCGCTCCGGTGGTCATCGTTTGATCGAGCATATTCAGTTTCAGTTTTTAGCGTGTAAGAGAAAGAAGATCGGCAAAGTACAACCCCAAACGCAATGACAACTTAATGAGGTAACTGCCACATGTGAGGCACCCCGGGCATTGCTGTCTCGATTTTGAGCACGATGCCTTCCGCCTTGCATGGGCCGTCCTATCCCGCCCCTGCAGCAACTGCCTCACGGGCACATTGAAAACCGCATAGCACCCCAACGTCAGCACATCACCCACGGCAAGCACATCACTCACGACAACCAACACATCAACAAACAGCACGAACATCAACCGATTGGAGAAGCTATGACAAACCACCACGCTGAAGACGGCGATAAGAAAAGCATTCTGGATGCCCGCATTGAGCGAGCATATGCAAACGAATATGACACCGCCTTTGCCGCCGCGACCATCAAGAACTACGCGTCGCTACCGCTCGCGACGATCTTGGCCGACCACCCTCAACTGCTGAAGCGCTGCACAAAGATCATGGGCGACCCCGACATTCGCAAGCTGACAGACCCCTATGCCCCAAAACGCGACAACGATTCGTACGTTCTTACCGTAGGCTGCCTAGCCCATATGATTACGGCGCTCGACACGAAACTCAAGCTCGAATGGGAACCCGACGAGCGTCATGAACTCGAAAGCAAGCGGAACACCCTGCGCACCGCACTGTTCCTTCCGTTGGACGGCCTCAAGCGCTGCAACGTCGAGCTCAATACACAGGCGCGGCAAAAGCCCGGGACCACAGGGCAGAAAACTCCAAGGCCCCATGCGGCCATCGTCGACCGCAACCGATATAACCGCATGACCGCGCACTTTTCCGCCGAGGGAGCAGCCATAAGGACGCTGATCGACCTGCTGTGCCTCCTGAGCATCAACGAGCTATTTGAGGGCTATCTCGCCCTTGTTCCCGCGACGGCACCCAAGTCGGTAGCAAAGATCATCGAGACCTGCAGACGCCAGTTTGAGCGCCATCGCAATGGCAGCGAGATGAACGCCAGCATCGCGCAGTACTACGCGGCTCATTACAAAAATGACGGATGTGCCCCTGTCGAGCATCAGCTGCGGCTCGCCTGCCCCCACCCCCCTCGGGCGGATCGCCTGCACCACGCCCGCCGCAACGCTCTATCGCTTTGGAGCCCTTGGCGCTTGCGAGCCGCACGAACAGACAGCCCGCCCCACAACCGAGCTCGATCTCAGGCTCGGACGAACCCTGTAGCCCGCCAGCCCCTCCGCGGGCAACAATCCTATTCCACAACACAACCAGCAGAAAGGAGTCCCCATGGACACCAATCATTCCCCCATCATCAGCCCCCTCACCATGCGTGAATCCGCCCGAGGTATCACGCTCACCAGCATTTACGATGAGATGCTCGCCCGTCGCGAGCTCTCCGTCATGGGAAATATCGAAACCCCGATGGCCCACGACCTATGCCAGCAGATCCGCCTGCTCGATGCCACCGACCCCAGCCGCCCCATCACCATATTTGTCGCCAGCGCCGGCGGAAGCGTGCGATCGGGTCTTGCGATCTATGACGCCATGCGCCTCGCATCGTGCCCCATCCGCACCGTCTGCCTGGAATTCGCCGCGTCCATGGGCGCCGTGATCTTTATGGGCGGCGACGATCGCCGTATGGCGCCCCATGCAGAGCTCATGATTCACGACCCGCTGATCCCCCAGGGGGCAGGCGGCTCGGCACTTGCGCTGCAGGAAACCAGCCGGCGTCTCATGCAGACCCGCAAGACCCTCACGCAAATCCTCTCGGACCGCAGCGGCCTCACGCCCAAGCGCATCCAGTCCCTCACTGCAAAAGACACCTACCTTTCGGCCGAGCGCGCCGTCGAGCTCGGCTTTGCCCACGAAATCCTCTCGACCACCAAGGAGGTCGCCCATGTCTAACCTCGCCAGCCGCCTCGCCGCATCTGAGTCCGCATCGTCCACCATCCTCGCCAAGGATCGAACGCTTTCCTGCGACACCCGCCAAACGGGACTCAACAACAATGCACTTGTGATCGGCCCCTCGGGAGCCGGCAAGACCCGAAACGTCCTCAAGCCCAACCTGCTGCAAATGAACGCAAGCTACATCGTGCTCGACACCAAAGGCACGCTCTGTCGCGAAGTGGGACCCGTGCTGGCAGCCCACGGTTACCGCGTGCAATGTCTCAACTTCGCCGACCTCAACACCGTCCCGGCCCTTGCGCCCGGCATCGAGCGCTGCGGCTACAACCCCCTGAGGCACATTCGCCGCAAGGCGGACGGCAGGCCCAACCAGCAGGACATCCTCTCGATGGCAAAGGCCATCTGCCCCATCGAGGACAACAACCAGCCTTTTTGGGATCATGCGGCGGCAAACCTACTGTCGTGTCTTATCGCCTACGTCACCGAACAGCTACCCGCCGACGAGCAGACGATCAGCTCGGTCATCAAGCTGATCGAGCACCTGCAGGACGGTGCCACGGGTCGATTGTTTGACGACCTGATCACGACCGACCCCCAAAGCTATGCCCTCTCGCTATGGCGGCGCTACGCCATTACGCAAAATGCCGAGCGCATGCACGCGAGCATCGTCGGCATCCTTGCCGAAAAGGTCATGTGTCTGGGATTCGACGGTGCGGCACAGCTCTATCGTGAGTGCCATCAGGTGGACTTCGCTTCCATGGGACACACCCCCTGCGCCCTGTTTGTAACCGTGAGCGATATTGACCGCAATCTCGACCCGCTGACCGGCCTCTTTATTTCGCAGGCGTTTATGGGCCTCATTCGTGAGGCCGATAGGCAGCCCGACAGCAGCCTGCCCGTGCCCGTGCGCTTTATGCTCGATGACTTCGCAAATCTGCAGATCCCCCAGATCGACAACGTGCTCTCGATTATCCGAAGCCGCAACATCTGGGCAACGCTGCTGCTGCAGTCGACCAACCAGCTCGATGCGCTCTATGGCGAGGCACGCGCACGCTCCATCATGGGCAACTGCGACACGCATCTGGTGCTGGCGTTCCAGGATCCCGAGAGTGCCCGGGTGTTTTCCGACCGCGCCGACGCGCTGCCCAGCACGCTCATGGCGACGCCGATCGATCGCTCGTGGCTCTTTGTACGCGGTCGCACTCCCGAACAGGTCGAGCCCTTTAGGCTCGAAGACCATCCGCTCTACGGGGAGCTGCCCGAGGCGCAGCGAGGCCATGCGGAGGCCGAGATCTAGGCGCAGGGTTCTCGCAGCGCGCGGCGCCCCGGCGATGTTCCACAAAGGCCGTGCGCCCCGGGACCACGGCAAAGCAAAGGGGCCCGCATCCGATAGGATACGGGCCCCTGACTAAAAGGCGCGATGCGTTAACAGCAGCGACTACTTGCGGTGAGCGCGGTAGAACTCGATGAGTGCCTGGGTCGAAGCGTCCTGCTCGGCCTTGGCGGCATCGTCGTGGAAGGCCGGGGTGATCTGCTTGGCAAGCTGCTTGCCCAGCTCAACGCCCCACTGGTCGTAGGAGTCGATGCCCCAGACCGTGCCCTCGACAAACGTGATGTGCTCGTACAGGGCGATGAGCTCGCCGAGCGCAAACGGGGTCAGCGTGTCGCCGAAGATCGAGGTCGTCGGGCGGTTGCCCTCAAAGCAGCGGGCCGGGACGATCTGCTCGGGCGTGCCCTCGGCGCGCACCTCATCGGCCGTCTTACCAAAGGCGAGCGCCTTGGTCTGGGCCAGGAAGTTGCCCAGGAACAGCTCGTGCACGTCCTGACCGCTGTCGGTCGCAGGGTTGGCGGTATTGGCGAAGGCAATGAAATCGGCCGGAACCACCACGGTGCCCTGGTGCAGCAGCTGGTAGAAGGCGTGCTGACCGTTGGTGCCGGGCTCGCCCCAGAAGATCTCACCGGTATCGGAGGTCACAGCGCTGCCGTCCCAGCGGACGTGCTTGCCGTTGGACTCCATGGTGAGCTGCTGCAGGTAGGCCGGGAAACGGTGCAGGTACTGGCAGTACGGCAGCACGGCGTGGCTCTTGGAACCGAAGAAGTTGACGTACCAGACGTTGAGCAGGCCCATCAGCGCGACGGCGTTGTTCTCGAGCGGCGTGTTGCAGAAGTACTCGTCGATGGCGTGGAAGCCCTCGAGGAACTGCTGGAAGCGCTCGGGGCCGAGCACGACGATCAGCGACAGGCCCACGGCGGAGTCGACAGAGTAGCGGCCACCGACCCAGTTCCAGAAACCAAAAGCGTTAGCGGGGTCGATGCCGAAGGCCTCGACCTTCTCGAGTGCGGTGGAAACGGCGACAAAGTGCTTGGCCACGGCCTCGGCGTTCTGCTCATCGGAGCCGTCGATGGCGCCCTGAGCCTTGAGCTGCTCGAGCATCCAGGTCTTGACCTCGCGAGCGTTGGTGAGGGTCTCGAGCGTGGTGAAGGTCTTGGAGACGATGATCACGAGCGTGGTCTCGGGATCCAGACCCTTAAGCTTCTCGGCCTGGTCGTTGGGGTCGATGTTGGAGATGTAGCGGCAGTCGATACCGGCGTCGGCATAGGGACGCAGAGCCTCGTAGGCCATGACCGGGCCCAAATCGGAGCCACCGATGCCGATGGACACCAGGTGCTCGATCTTCTTGCCGGTAACGCCCTTCCACTCACCGGAGCGCACGCGCTCGGCGAAGGCATACATGCGATCGAGGACCTCGTGCACGTCGGCGACGACATCCTGGCCGTCAACGATGAGCTGGCCCTTCTCGCTTGCCGGACGGCGAAGCGCGGTGTGCAGAACAGCGCGGTCCTCGGTGGTGTTGATGTGCTCGCCGGAGAACATGGCGTCGCGGCGCTCCTCGAGCTTCACCTCGCGGGCGAGATCGCACAGCAGCTTGACGGTCTCATCGGTCACCAGGTTCTTCGACAGATCGAAGTGCAGGTCACCGGCGTCAAAGCTCAGCTTGTTCACGCGGTCGGCGTCAGCAGCGAACCAGGCCTTGAGGTCGATACCATCGGCCTCGAGCTTCTCCTGATGAGCTTCGAGCGCCTTCCAAGCGGCAGTCGACGTAGCATCGATAGGTGCGGCAACAGTTGCCATAGAGTCCTCCTCAGCATACGGGCGCACGCCTCCATGCGCCCGGACATTCAGATGCCACTATTCTAGCGCAGGTCAAGACTACAATCAGCGAGCGTTGCCAATCGGCCCCCAAACGGCAACCGACCAAAAAGGGACAGGTTTATTTTGGCAGGTCAAACGCTTTACCTACCAAAATAAACCTGTCCCTTCCTAGCAGGTACTAGGCCGCAGTGCACACACTGCCGAGCAGCTCGCGCAAGGGGGAACCGATGCCCTCCAGGAGCTCGGGCGCGATGATGGCAAAAACGGGAACCTCGCCGGCACCCACGACGGCAGGCACCTTGCCCTCCGAGACAATGCATCCATAAGGCACAAAGCCGTCCTCGCCGGCATCGAGCATGGCCATGCGACGAGCGAGTTCGCGCGCAAAGCCCGCCGTATCGGCATCGCCAATCGCCAGGACAAAGTCCACGCCCTCATCGGTTGCCAGGGCTACGGCCTCGTCGACCAGCTCGTCTCCCCCGTCACCGCCGACCGATCCGCAACGAAAGAGCACGCGCTCGAGCAGAGCTCGATCAAGCGAGCCGAGCGCCGCCGAGACGAGCTCATCGCGCGTATGCTTGTCACCGCCCAGCACAACCAGCGCCTTGGTGCCACCGTAGTGAGCGACCAATCGTCCGCACCAGCGAGCCACGTCTCCATCCGCAACAAGGCGCGTCGGCATACCAAACCCATAATTGACCATCTTTTCCACAACCCTTCCGTGCGTATAGGCGGTATCAATCGTTAGGCTCATGCTACGAAGCGAGGTTTTCCGAGCTGTTTCGCACTCTTTAGAGCTGCGTTAAAACCCGATCCAACCGCACGACCATACCTACCAAAACAAGGTTGATTTCCGATCTCAGCCGAACACATTGAGCGGATAGGCCGTTCCCGCAGT